>NZ_JBISEO010000009.1:0-165211 GCF_044383795.1 Paenibacillus sp. JSM ZJ436 | reverse complement strand
TCGTTCGGTTCGCTCGCTTGCTGCTCTTGAACGACTTGTCCGCAGAGTGGCTGATTCGAATACAACGTTTAATGTCGTGTTTTTTCAGGCTGAGTTAATTACATATATTGGTTAATCAACAAGCCTGGTTCAATGCAATCAATCTGATGGTTATATGCTGGGGACAGGTTCCAGGAGGTGTTTTGCAAAAAATAAAGAATGAAATTGAGAAAAATAAAAATCGCGAGCCACTACCTGGACAAATCAAAGCAATAAATACAATTATCTCAAGGGATAGTAAAGGTCGTACGCTTCAACAAATGCTTGATGATTTGAGGAAGAATAACAACATGATTCGAGGTTTTCATTTTAATTTGTTGAATGAGAGCCTAATCAAAAATGAAGTTGAGCCATCTTTTTTTGGTAATATAATGTGATCCAAGAGTCATAGAGTTACTAACAATATGAATGGAAGTGAGGTTGAGACATGACACATGAGTTTTTTAGTAACAGAGAACTTGGAAAAAAGGAGTTGAGTTCTGAAAAAATAACCACTTCTGTTTATAACGGAGTAGTTGGGACGTATAAAAGGTTTCAGAAAAACTTTTCATACGATTTTCCTGTTACCTGTCCAGATAATGAAATGGTTTGTGGCACAGATATTCAACTTCTTAATGCCGCTATCAGAGCTCAGATTCCTGATATAGAGATTCCTGTAGACGTAAAATGGGATGAGGACGAGATTGATAAGTACTCCTTACTTGACTTTATTGAATTCTGCTACTCAAAAATAAATGATATAAACGAAAGCGACTATCATAGTTACTTCAAGCATTTTCACATATTCTATCCAGACACAGAAATCGAAAAAGAAAAATTTCGAGTTGAAATAAATCAAATCTTTGCACGGAACGGGATAGTTTTCTATCTAGATAATGATGGTATGATCAAGCGAAATTTACCTACTCAACTAGATGCAGTGCTTCAGAATCTAAGTGTAAAATCGAAAGATAACCGTTTGAATGAATTGGTGAATTTAGCAATAGAGAATATTCGTAAGCCAAAGGAGATAGATCGCCAAATCGCGATTGAAAAGCTTTGGGATGCTTTCGAAAGGATAAAAACGTTTTATGACCCAAAGAAAAAAGCCTCAGCAAGAACTTTGGTTTTAAATATAGCGGAGGGAACTGCAGAGTTTGATAAACTACTAGAATATGAGTTCAAAACCCTTACAGATATCGGAAATAAGTATCAAATACGACACTTTGAAACCAACAAAATACAAATCATGTCTATGAAACAAATTGACTATTTATTCTATCGCTTAATTGCGTTGATTGACCTGTGTATGGATAAAGTGAAAGAAGGATGAAAAAATTGGATTACTTATATATTGATGAAAAAGGTCCGCAAGAAACAATTAGGATTACGACACCCTATGATGAAGAGAAGAAAATTAAGTTAGGTAATGATAACATGTTTGTTTATGTTGCTGACATAATTAAGATAAATGAGAAAAACCTACTTAACATTGAAGATAAATATAAAATGTTAGAAGGAAGATACATGTCTTCTAGAAATTTTCCTGACGGTAGAGAATTAAAAGGAAAAGATATTTTGAACAAGAATTTCAATTATGGTATCGCTAGTCTTAAAAAACGCGAACTAGATTTTTATAGTTCCTTGTTCGACTTACTCCTTGAAAATGAAGTTGATAATCTATTATTTTCGTTAAACAAAATGTCTCTAGTTGTAGACAATAGATTGACAAGTTGGATTCTTGATATAGAAGAAAAAGGCTATATACCGTCAGCACGGACTTTAAAATATTCTTTTGTAAAATATTTGGAGATTGAAGCTAGTGAACGTGTAATTCAATCTATCTTTGATCCAAATATGGGAAATAGAGAGGTTCTCACAGAAATTCAGAAACACATGGTAGATTTTGTTGAAAAAAACAATTCTATTAAGAGAATGGAGAGACAAATACAGAATTATAGGGAGATTATTAAAGTAGTCAGAAAAACAAAGCATTTAATTAAAGACACCCCTTTTGAGGAAGGCTCATTTGATTGGAACAAGGTGTCATTTGACATTGATTTGTGGATCACAGAAATGAGCCTTGCCAATAAATTTAATATGCAGTCCACTGAACTGATTCTTGATGAAGGGATACCAATAGAACCGTTCAAAAAATTAAAGTTTCCATCAATAAAAGAAAATGAAAAATCCACTACTCATGTTGGACTTCGAATTTCTGATGTTTTGGTCGTAATTGCTGGAAAATATATGTCTAAATTAGCGAATGATCTCAGGTACGATAAAAACAATCCAGAAATAAAAAAACGCTTATCTAATGATTGGTTTCAATTAGATGAAAAGCAATTTGATTTATTGAAAAAGATGAATAAATATTTTTTCGCTAATGATTCAACCTATTGTTTTATAGTTGATACATATTTTGATGATGCCCTTCAATTTGAAGCTTATTTTAGATATATAAGCTCTTATGAATCTTTTCACGATTATAATATACAAATAGAAACGCATGTAGACGAACATTTTATTTATTCAGCCAAAGCTATGTTTTCCAAATGGGATACGGCAGAATCAAACGAAAATATGGTGAGAAGTTTATATGGGAATATGAATGCAGGTATTAAAGCTGGGATTATCCGTCCTTTATGATCAATAATTTATATAAAAAATAACTTAAGTTTGAAGTAAATATGGAAGTTATTCTCGTGCATTGTTGAATATATTAGAGGTGGGTTCAGTGCATAATCATATTTAAAGTAATAGTAAAGCAAGCGGTTTCCAACATTCTTTACATGGTAATTTCTAGTGGTTACCAACTTTCTTCTTTTCATGTTTATCACGTGCCGCGGCAAACCCAATAAAATCAACAAAATTGGTTCCAAAGATTTTTTACACCTGACAAATTATGTCCGGTAATAAAGATGTCTGGAACTAGTAAAAGATCTATGGAACCAGTAAAAGATGTGTGGAACCGATAAGCAAGATGATTGGACATCTAGAAGGGAGCCCGGGGAATGATTTGGGCTCCCTTTTAATCTTTGTAGAATTTAACTTTCATACGACTTCATGATTTGGTGGTGAACCTGATGAGCGGGATTGGATATAGAACTAAATGTATCCGAAAAGAGAATAATTAAAATCAAACTCAATTTGCAAAGAGTATAGGAATTTCTCAAGGAAACTTGAGCGAAATTGAAATGGGAAATAGTAATCCCTCTGCGGAAACGCTTATATCAATCTGAACACAGTATAACGTGAATTTGAACTGGTTATTAGTTGGTAACGCTGCAGAAGATGGGGCGACATATGAAGATGAGTTGGAGAAAAGGTTGATTGAAGTTTTTAGAAATCTTGATGATTATGACAAAAACGAAATAATTGAGTTTATATGAGTGAAAATAAATCTAAGATCAATATAGTTGTTCAATGAATGAAAATAAAGTGACTTTTTAGTGCTTAAATCTTAAATTAAAAAAGGCTCTTATTAGGGCGTGTCTTCAAACCACTCGGGTTGACTTAATCTGGTAAAATAAAAGTATGAGACAACGATAAGAGTTACGTGACGACCAGTGGGATAAGATGAAAGACTTGCTGCCTGCGGAGCGGAAAGCTCAGGGCGGCCGGCCTGCCAAAGACAACCGAACTATGATCAATGCGATGCTGTGGATTGCTCGAAGCGGAGCGCCATGGCGCGATGTACCGAAATATTACGGACCATGGAAGTCGGTCTACACTCGATTTCGACGGTGGGAGAAAGCAGGTGTATTCCATCAAGTTTTAGAGTGCCTCGCATCGGAACCCGATTTGGAAAGCTTAATGATTGATGCCTCGATCGTCCGTGTAGATCAGCATGGTGCTGGCGCAAAAGGGGACCAGACAAGCAAGCAATCGGGAGATCCCGAGGAGGCTTAACTACGAAAATTCATGCGGTCGTTGATGCGTTAGGATGCCCGCTGAGCATCGTTCTTTCTCCTGGCAACACACATGATGGTGTGATTGGATATGAGATGCTTCAGAATCTGGATTTAACCAATAAGCAAGTCATTGCAGATCGAGGGTATGACACTAATCAAATTCTCGATCTACTGAAGGAACAGCAAGCTACATCGGTTATTCAACCTAAGAAGAACCGTGTAAAGCAACGAAAATGTGACTGGTGGTTGTACAAAGAACGCCACTTAGTCGAATGCTTTTTCAATAAACTGAAGAAATATCGACGTTAGGCTACTCGCTATGAGAAGCTGCCCTGTACCTTTGCGGCCTTTTTATCCTTGGCATCTAGCTTAGTTCGGCTTGCCTAGGTTTGAAGACACGCCCTAGAATGATAAAAAAAGGAGACCTATCAATGATAAGGAAAGTAAGTTGGAAATCTCTTGTCGTCGTAATATCGTTTATGGTACTCGTTATGATTATTTTGGCGGTTATTATTAGCGTTAAAACGAAGGAAATTAAAGGGTACCAACATTATATTTCGTCCCATCTTATCACTAATATTTCTGAGTTGGTTACTCGAGTTTCCAATTCGGATCTATCATTGAACGAAGCAATCACAAATAGAAGCTTAAGTGTATATGAAGCAAATTTTCTTAGTTCTAACCTTTTAGAAATCAGTCATGAGGTTAACGCTTTAAACAAACTAGCGCAAGATATAAAAAATGAAGATCCAAATCACTTAATAAGTTCGGCGGCGGTAGAGCATCATATGTTTATTAATAAACAGATCATCCATCAACCCATATATGAGTTGAATTTATTGCAAAACGATGCGATTTTGGAATTAAAGGATAAGGATATTGAGGAACTCAAACTGATACAGAAGGATATATCCTCGTGGAAAGAAGTAATATATAAGGCTTTGGGAATAAGCGCAGCACCGTTACCAGAACAATATATACAGGAACATTCAAGAGATTTTATAACAAAGAAAGATTGGTTTAATCTCTATACCGAATTACAAAACTACACGAGTTAGCTCGAGCCCGGTTAAAGCCCCATTAATTATCTCCTTCCCAAATTCCCAACGCTTGTGCTTTAACGAGTGCCTGAGTACGGGTGGACACCACCAACTTGTCATACAGCCGTGAGAGATATACGCGGATGGTGCCCTGGGAAAGAGACAAATTTGCTGCGATCTCCTTATTGGATGCCCCTTGCCGGATCTGGTTCAGCAGATCAAGCTCAGTTCGGCTTAAGGCTTCGGGGAGGGAAGGTGTCAATTCCGCGGCAGCAGCGAGTTCGACTTCATGGGGTTGCGGAAACTGTTTGCCCAGCATGCGGACATAGTCGAGCAGCTTCCCATCTGCTTCAGCGTCATGCCGAACTTCCGAGCGCTCAGCGTACTGTTTCAGCAAATGCTGCATTTCCGGCCCCTCATCCAGAAAACTTCGGATATATCCATGTTGACTTCCTAAAGTCAAGGCCTCAGAAAGAAAAGTCATTCCCCGCGCAACCTGACCTCTCTGCGTTTCTAGCAGCGCCTGCAAAATAGAGATTTCCACGAGACTCGCAATTTGCTGTTCCCGTGCGGCTTGAAGTTTTAACAGCTCCAGCAGCCGAAGACCTTCAGGCTCTTTGCGCTGTCTACCCAAGAGGCGGACAAGGGTCAAGATTTGAAACTCTCGGCTATAAATGGGTTTATCCTTGGGCCGGATGCCTAAGGCTGCGACTTCTTTTCTGGCTTGCGTTATGTTTCGCTCCTGTAGTAATAGTCTGGCCCGAAATGCACGGAGCTCCAGCACCCATGCATGTTCATTTCTAGACAGCACAGATTGCTGGGTCTCGTCAATAATATGATGGGCCAGTGTGTACTGCCCCTCCGCTGCTGCCAGGCGAGCCTCGGTGATCCGAAGAGGGATCAGCAGCCCCAGGGTATCCACACTGCTCCTGGACTTCGCAATTTCTCCAGCCAGACGCCGGCTGTCTTCCAGCCGGTTCCACTCATAATATCCCTCGCATAGCGACTGCTTGACATAGAGATGTATCAGTGATTCTTTCCACCCGTGGGCAGCAAGTACGTCGGTAAACATGAGCCCGATTTTCTCGGTATCGCGTGATAAGACACCGTTCAAGCCCATTGAGGTGCGCCTTACCAGCGGCTCGCGAAGATTGTAGTCAAAGTGAAGATATATCGGATTGTCCGGGATAATGTTATCCAGAATACCTTGACTGAACACAAACCATTTCTCGAAATCTCCGTTTCGAAACACCAGGTTGGAGCGTACGAACAGCATGCTGCTTTGCAATTGGTTCCGCCGTTCCGAAGATGACATATTGGCACAGATCTGTTCCAGCTTCGTCAAAATCTCTTCGGCCTGCTTCATGTCTCCCGTTAGCACTAGCACAAAGGCATGAAACAAGGACAACTCGTGCGAAAGTGTGTGATGGGAAGATATATGATCCAGCCACTTGCGGAGTGTCGTCAGCTCCCCGCGGCGCAGGACATGCTGAAGATGAGATGACAGATACAATTCAGCAAGATCATAATTCTCCGCCTGTATGGCGTGCTCCAGCGCTTCATCCATCCAGCCATTCTCCGCGAAATGCTGTCCTGCCAGCACATGAAGCTGCCTGTAGACTGAAGGATGTTCGAGCAACAGCCGATGCTGCAAAAACTCGGCGAACAGATGATGATATCGGAACCATCGGTCCTGCTCATCCAGCGGAACCAGAAATAAATTCAGCTTTTGCAGCTGATTTAGCATGAGCTGGCCGTTACTCAGGTTTGTCACGGCATTGCATGAAGCTGTATCCAAACGGGAGAGAACGGATGTTTTTAACAAGAAGTCCTGTGTTTCCTCCGAAAGCTTGGACATCACTTCGCTGACAAGATACTCTCCCAAATGGCGGTGATCTCCTCCGATGACGTGCATAAACAGCTCATCCGGGCTTGAACTTTGTAGGGACAAGGAGGCGAGCTGAAGTGCGGTTACCCAACCTTCAGTCTGTTTCGTTAGGTCCCGAATCTGCTGATCTGTAATAAACATAGAGGTATGTCCGTATAAGGAATGGAGGTACTCTCGGGTTTCTTCTTCGTTAAATTGGAGCTGCTCCATGGAAATATCGGCAGCCTGCTTCTGGACTCTCCAACGGATGGTAGAGAACGGCAACTCGGTTCGGGAAGAGAGAAGGATGTGAATGTGCTGCGGCAGATAGTCGATCAGATAACTCAGATTATCATGAATTGTTGGATGATCTATGACGTGAAGATCATCCAGGATAATATAGCTTTCGCTGTGAAGCTCGGACAGCTCATAGAGCAGTGTATCCAGAAACATGCCTGATGAAGCTCCAGGCAGTATATCTGCAAGGTTCAGAAAGCGGCTCTTCAGATCTGTGGGCAGAGAGGTGTACAGGGAGCCCACGACGTAACGCCAGAAACGGACGGGATCATTATCTCTGTCATCCAGCGTCAGCCAGGCATGTACTTTCCGTTCATGCGCGGATGCAGTTCTCCATTGAGCCAGCAGAGTAGACTTGCCGTATCCGGCTGGCGCAATGATCGAGGTGACCTTCCCCTGGCTTCCCAATGTAATTTGTTCTATTAACTGCTGCCTGTGTATTATATTATCTTTTAAAACAGGCGGTGAGATTTTTGCCTGTATCATCGGTATCTTAATGGGCATTGACTTCGTTCCTCGCCGTTTGTGACGTTATAGGTCGAACTATTTTGATTATAGGGGAAAAAAGATAAAAAGTTAACATTTGTCAATGTTTCTCCCTGAATTCCTTTGCTACCATGGGGTCTAAACCGAGAAGGAAGGCTTTAAAATGAAGCGGGAGGGATCAAGGTTGAGGAGGTTAGGCAGGATTTTGCTGAGTGTGTGTCTGCTGCTGGGACCGCTGAGCGGCTGGACAGGCGAAGAGACGGTTTATGGAAATCCGGGGAGTTCTCCGGTAGATCCTAAGCTGGCTGCAGGTTTTTATCATGCGGTTTCGCTGGTTAGCAGCGGTGATGTTTATACCTGGGGACAGAATACGAATGGTCAGTTAGGGAATGGAACTACGGTTCCCCGGAGTATTCCGGTTAAAACAACAAATATAGGCGATGTCATTGAGATTGCCACGGGGGCCCGAAGCTCCATGGCGCTGAAAAGAGACGGTACAGTATGGAGCTGGGGAGCGAACGAACAAGGAGAGCTTGGCATTGGCTCCGAAGAGAATGTGAGTGTTCCGGTTCAGGTGCAGGGCCTGCCAACCATACAGGCCATTGCTGGGGGTGTCGGATACCACAAGCTGGCACTGGATGAAGAAGGTGAAGTATGGGGCTGGGGCAGAAATGAGGGGGGGCAGGTCGGAGATGGCACTTTTATCAAAAGAACCTCACCCGTGAAGGTTCAGGGATTAAAGGATGTTATTCAGATTGCTGCTGGGGAATATAACAGTCTTGCGTTAAAAAGCGATGGTACCGTCTGGGCCTGGGGTCATAACGACTATGGCGAAATCGGAGACGGTACGAAAACCAGTAGATCGATTCCAGTACAGGTAAGTGGTTTGAGCGATGTGTTGGCCGTCTCGGCAGGCACTTTTTTCAGCATTGCACTTAAGAAAGATGGTACCGTCTGGGCTTGGGGGCGCAACCTCTATGCCACGCTGGGCGACGGAAGCAGAAGTGACCGTTCCTTGCCTGTACAGGTCCAAAATCTTCAGAATATTACAAAAATAAGTGCGGGAGCACACCACAGTCTGGCCCTTGATGCCGCTGGGTACGTATGGGGCTGGGGGGATAACAACAGCGGACAGCTGGGGCAGGGACACGTACTTTTGACCAATGTACCTCTTCAAGCTGCAAGTATGGATCGTGTCATTGATATTGCAGCGGGCGGTTATTTCAGTTTGGCGCTGAAGGACAGCGGCATAGTATGGGCATGGGGATATGGAAGGAACGGAGAGATGGGAGATAATACGTCGAACAGCCGGACGATGCCCGCTGTCACTAGGGCGGTTCTAGACACGACGGCACCGGTGCCAGACACAGGCCTGATACATGCTGTGGAAACAGAGGCTGGAACCGTAGTACTGGATTGGAACGCAGCCAGCGACAACCTGATCTCCTCAGACCGGCTGGAGTATCTGCCATACGTCTCAACCAGTGCGGTGATCGACACCGTGGCGCGCATTGAACAGTATGGAACTCCGCTTGGCTTTTATACGCCGGCATTGCTGCAGCAGACGGTATCCAATCTGGAGCCGGGCAAAACCTATTACTTTAACGTCATTGTAAGGGATAAGGCGGGATATAAGGCGGCATACACGGTAAAGCCGTTGGCCATGGCTAAACCCAAACGATTTACGGTGACATATGACGGAAATGGAAGCACGGCAGGAAGTGAGCCGACAGATCCAGCCATCTATGCAGAAGATGATGTTGTGAAGGTACCTGGCAACATCGGAGGGTTGTCACGAGACGGATATGAATTCATAGGATGGAGCACGGCAGCAGACGGCAGCGGGAATACCTATGCCCCGGGAGATTTCCTTCGGATCGCTGATCATCATGTTACGCTTTATGCGCACTGGAGGATTGCTTCGGTAGACCTGCCTGATCCAGGTCCAGCGCTAGATGTATATCTTCAGCAGGTGGGACTCAAATCTGATGCAGGTCCGGTGTTGTTGTCACCAGGCTTCACCAGAACGGTTTATAATTATGAGGCAGCGATTAAGCATGACAGTGGTAATATTTCAGTTACTGCAGATGTATATGGCAGTAAAGCCCGGGTTACAGTCAGTGTATACGGTCAGGCGGGAGATCTCATTTCCGGTCCGCAGGTACTCAGCTCCGGACTCGAAAGCCGTGCTCTTCCACTGCCAAGCGGTAACAGCAGGATTGAACTGGAGGTTTCAGCGGCGGCAGGGGTGCAACAGATCTACACCGTTACGTTAGTCAGGGATCATAAATCCGGTGAGGAAGATCCAGAAGACGATGAGGGTGGTTCTCCAGGTCAGGGTGAAGGTCCTCCGGCTGAGCCTCCTGTAGCACCAATAACGGGAGGTTCAGGACAGTCGGGTTCAGGCGAACCGACTGCTCCGGTCCATGGTCATTCTTCGTCCAGCGCCGAGCGCCTTGAAATAACGGCATTGGTGAATAATCGTGCGTTATCAGGTGTGGTTAAGGCAACCGTGAAACAGGAAAAGGATGACCTTATCGCAGATTTAATCCTGAAGGGTGGCTTACTGTCATCATCTTTGGCACAGAGCAAGAATGAGGTTGAGGTATTCATTACGGTTCCTGCAGATGTGAAGCAGATCAAGCTGGATGTTGATAGGGTGGCAATGGAGCTTCTGCGAAGCCGTCAGGGGGTGATTAAGCTTCAAACCTCAGTCGGTCTGCTGACATTCCCTGTACGAGGAATCCCGGAGCCGGCAGTGAGTCAAGCCCAAGGAGGAGCGGCAGTATCGGTCCAATTGTCGATGGCGGAACGGGAAGCTCAAGAGAGCATTTCCAGAGCGGCCTTCGCGCAGGGATACCGGTTGCTCGGCGTGCCGGTAGAACTGAAAATATCGGTTCCTTCTGGTGATAGCTTGAAGTCTGTAGCGAGCTTTAGCCGGATGGTAGAATTGAGAATTCCAAGATCAGAAGCAGAAGAAGAGCGTGGAAGTGAGGTCACAACAGCTGCTGTATGGCAGGCGGGAAATCCGCTGCGGCATGTTCCTGCAAGCATGAAGCTGCAGGATGGTAAAGCTCTCCCTGAGGTAGTGCTGAGCACATTGGCACCCGGTACATTTGTACTGCTTCAGGAGATCTCTTCTCCCTTCTTCGAGGATCTTCGCGGACACTGGTCTGAGCCTGCGGTAAAGAGCCTGGCATCCAAAATGATTGTTCAGGGTCATGGAGGTCCGAATTCAGTAAGTTATGCACCAAATGCACCGATTACACGTGCAGAGCTGCTCGCCATAATGGTTCGAGCCCTTGGTCTGCAGGCTGATACTTACCGTGATAAAGGACCCAAGGCTTCTCCATTTACAGATGTAAAGGTCAGTGACTGGTTTTATGACACTGTGGGTGCTGCCTATGAGTATGGTATCGTTCAGGGATATGGGGATGGGGCCTTGAGACCATCAAGCCCTGTTACTCGCCAGGAAGCGATGGTCCTGATGATGAGGCTGTCTGAAATAGCAGGGGGAAGGCTTACGCTCACTCTGGACGAATCGGTGTTGTCGGGGTATACAGACAAGAGCACACTTTCTTCGTGGGCAGAGCGGGCCGCAGCATTATTCATTCAACATGGCGTGATTCAAGGCTCAAGCCAGGAGCTTCGTCCGACAGGTGTCTTGACCCGGGCGGAGGCTGCTGTCATGACAGAGAGACTGCTGGTCAAGACCGGACTTATAAAGTCGGGTTCCTTTTGATAGGGCGCGTACCACAGGAGTTACTGCTGCACATATAAATATGGGGCTGTCTTATTAGAGATCATGGATCTTTGTGAGGCGGCCTTGTGCTGCTGACGGAGTGAATCCCACTATCGAATCATAGCCAAGACCTTTCTTCCTACCTTTTCATCTCGGGCCATAATGGACACCTTGCGTTTTACATCAAAATTCTCAATCGGAATGGCCCGTAAATCAGCAGAAAGTCGTTCAGTAAAAATATCTGGCAGGATCGAGATGCCAATACGGGCTTCAATAAAGCCAAGAATGCTATGTCCGAATTCAATTTCGGAGGAGATGTTCAGCGTGGCTCCGAGATTTTCAAATTCTTTTTCAATGAGTCGCCGGGCGTCGCAGGTTTCAAGGAGCATCAGAAATTCTTCATCTTTGATATCTTCGAAATAAACGTTTTCCCGTGTCCCATAAATAGGGTGGTCCTTATGGACGTAAAGTCGGAAGCCTTCAGCAAAAAGGAAGGTCGAGAAGAACGGATGATCGATTCCCGTGTTATCAAACAGCGCGACATCAATCTTGCCCTCCTTCAAAAAGCTCAGCAATTCCACATAGCTGTGGGAGATTCTGAGGCTGTAGTCTGAGCGGTTCGTAAAGGCGAGTTTTTTCGGCAAGTAGGAGGTGGCTACACTGGGCCAGGCCCCGATGGCGATACCTTTTAATCCCTGCTCCATCGCAATGGCTTTTTTGACCTCGTTCCATTCATTGCGGATCGTCTTTGCCGCAGGCAAAAGCTGTTCTCCGGCCTTTGTTAGAGTCACCCCGGTTGTAGATCGGACAAACAATTCAGCCCCGACATCCCCCTCTAAAGTTCTGATTTGCTTGCTAAGGGCAGGCTGTGTCAGGTTCAACTGCTCGCTGGCTTTTGTCAAGCTGGCTGTTTCGACGGTGGCCAAAAAAGCGTCAATCCATTCGATCCTCATCGTGTTCTCTCCATAACGTATGGTTATGACCACCTAACTTAGTGGAAGTACCATCTTTTTTATTGTGATGATAACGTAATGCTGTACCAAAAACAAATGGAAGCTTACTTGATGAAACCGCAATATTCTACATGGGACTGAAAAGCTGTTCGTGGCTAAGGAAAAGATTACGGTGGGGTTCGCTTCAAGTTTGGCCGAGGTGGTTATAACATGGAGTACCGGGAACGGGCTGGATGTCGGTGACGCTGAAGACGCTGAAGACGCTGCAGGAATAGAAGCTTCCCTGGAAGGAAAATATATATCGGTATGAAATATGACCTGCATTGGAGGAATACAACATGACTAAGCATATATTAATGGTGGTTACGACAGCAGACGAGATGAAAGAAGGACATAAGACAGGCTTGTGGTTATCTGAATTTGGCGAAGCCTATGTGGAGTTTAAAAAGCAAGGATACGATGTCACTGTTGCAAGTCCTAAAGGCGGAAAAGCACCTGTCGATGACCGCAGTCTCGCAGACGGCGTCGCGCCAGAAATTCTTGAAACGGCCAAGCTTCTGGAGGACACCCTAAAGCTCGAGGAAGTGGGAGATATTTCGAAATTCGATGGGATTTTTATGCCTGGCGGTCATGGAACCATGTTCGATCTTCCTGACAATACCACCCTGCATGCTATGATCCGTGAGCTATACGAGGCAGACAAAGTCGTGGCGGCTGTATGTCATGGCCCGGCAGGATTGGTGGGCGTAACCCTATCCAATGGAAAACCCCTCGTCGACGGAAAAACGATAGCTGCATTCACAGACGAGGAAGAGCGTGAGACCACATTGGACCGTTACATGCCGTTCCTTCTGGAAACCCGTCTTCGTGAGCTGGGTGCCAACGTCATCGTGAAGGACAATTGGGCGGATCATGTGGTCGTGGATGGGCGGCTCGTAACCGGGCAGAACCCACAATCCACGGAATCTGCTGCGCGTGAAGTTGTCAAGCTGTTGGGATAGGAGGAACAAACGATGGAGCCTATTGTCATTACTGCCGTATTGAAGGCAAAATCAGGGCATGAAAAAGAGCTGGAGCAAGCCTTGCTAGCTGTACTTCAGCCTTCCCGTGAAGAAGAGGGCTGCATCCAGTATGATCTGCATCAGTCTACGGATGATCCAAGTGTATTTGTATTCTACGAAAGATGGGCGAATGAAGCAGCGTTGAACGCTCACATTCATTCGGACCATTATGGGCACTATCGTCAACACGCAGAAGAGCTAGTGGAAACCAGAGAAGTGTATCGACTGCGTTTAGCAACAGGCCATCATTAATTCAGCTCGCTAGAGCAGATAAGAATACCTCTTCAACAAGATCGTGAGTGCTTTGAGGCACTCGCTTTCTGGATGAAGGGGTGTTTTTTTTTGATGCAAAATCTCTCATGATTCGAGAGCGGAGATTTCGCTGATTTATATTGATTAAAGTGTAGTCCGGCGCTGTGGCGGATCATAATCAGATTTCTACATTACGGTGTAGATAGAAGTGAATATTTTACATAGATTCATGCCATGACTAGATAAAGTAGTGTTTAAGTGAGAAGAACGTGTTGCTCTTGCTGAACACATCATTTTTAGTCAAGCAGTTACTTTAGCAGAGGTATATTAAATCATTCTTGACAAAATGAGGCGGTTCTCATACAGTAAACTAAGTAAACGTTTACGCGGTGCTGTTTTAGCATTTGTAAGCTCTTCTTATTACGTTATAGTATAGGTGTGTGAACTAATATGAACGAAACCAAGAACATCAGTATAAAAGACGTAGCCAAGCATGCTAATGTCTCAACCGCCACCGTGTCCCATGTCATTAACGGTACCAGGTTTGTATCCGAGGATACAAAAAGGAAGGTACATCGTGCAATGGATGAGCTTAATTACCGGGTTAATGTGGTCGCACGCTCCTTAAGGAGCCGGAAGTCATATGTTATCGCGTTTCTGGCTCCCATTCTTGCCAGCGAAACGTCAAATCATTTTTTTATGTCTGTCGCAGCAGGCATTCAAAGTGTATTAAAGCAGAATCAGTACCATCTTATGCTCAGCGACTCGCATGAAGAGGTTGAATTCGAGAAGGAAGAGATCCGCATGCTCGGTTCGCAAATGATTGACGGCCTGATCATGGCCCCTTCAAGCAGAGAAACGGATTACGAGCAATTATTCGGCGATTATCCTGTTGTGTATGTGGACAGAGTGCCGGATAACAATGAAAGAGATAGTGTCGTCGTCGACAATAGAAGCGTCTCAAGAGATGCTGTGGAAATGCTGATCGGCCATGGTCATAAGCGGATAGCTTATTTGTCAGGTCCCAATACGCTTACAACGACAGAGGAACGGCTTGGAGGATACCTGGAAGCCTTAGCAGAAGCAGGTCTGTCTCAGGAATCAGGGCTCGTCTGCACTGGGGAAGTGTCACTTGAGAGCGGCTACAGGCTGACCGAATCGCTGCTTGCACATGAGCCTACTGCTATATTTGCGACAGATAATGTTATGGCTATGGGTGTTATGTTTTACATGCAGGAGAATCAGATTAAAGTTCCGGATCAAATTGCGGTTGTCGCATACGATGAGTTTCAATGGACCAGGGTAACGACACCACCGTTGACCGTAATCGAGCAGCCAGCTTTTGATCTTGGCGTGAGAGCAGCCGAGGTCATGCTGGAGCGGATCGACAATGCCAATGCTCCTGTATCACAGCATCGATTATCAGGAAAACTGATCGTTAGGCAATCGTGCTAACTATCAGTTTTATCATTAGAAAAATATCTTGACTACCCTTTATGGAAGCGCTTATAATTCTCTGTATAAACGATTACGTAATCGTTTTACTGAAGGAGTATGAAAAGTTTACTCAGAATGCAATCTAAATGTCGAGATTACGTAAACGATTACGTAAGGTGGAAGGTGGAGTCACACATGGAAGCGTCAGAACGTTATGCCCAAAAGGAAAAAAGGGACGCAAAGGCTGCCAAAGGTAATCGCACTTGGGTAAAGATCCGGCAAAATTACGAGCTGTACCTGTTCCTGCTGCCAGCCGTAGCGATCTACCTGGTATTCAAGTATTACCCAATGTATGGAGTGCAGATTGCATTCAAAGAGTTCCGGGCGAGCAAAGGGATATGGGGGAGCGAATGGGTCGGATTCGAGCATTTTATCCGATTTTTTGAAGCTTACAACTTCTGGTCGATTATGGAGAATACGATTCTTCTCAGCTTGTATTCGCTCGTATGCAGCTTCCCAGTACCCATTATAGTGGCACTGATGCTGAATCAAATGCTGGCGAAGCGGTATAAAAAATTCGTACAGACGGTGATTTATGCTCCGCATTTTATATCAACCGTTGTGCTGGTCGGTATGCTGGGCGTATTCCTCTCACCAAACAGCGGCATTGTAAATCATATTATCACCTATTTCGGAGGAGATCCGGTTCTATTCATGGCTGATGAAGGCTGGTTCCGTCCACTGTATATATTGTCCGGCATCTGGCAGGAGACGGGCTTTGCCACGATCATCTATTTGGCTGCATTGTCCGGAGTCAATCCCGAGCTTCATGAGGCGGCCGTTATGGACGGTGCTAATAAATGGAAGCGAATTAAGCATGTGGATATCCCAAGTATCTTGCCGACAATCATTATATTATTGGTGCTAGCGATGGGAAATATCATGAGCGTGGGCTTTGAGAAAGCGTATTTAATGCAATCTGATTTGAACTATGCGGTATCGAATATTATACCGACTTATGTTTACGAGCTCGGTATACAGAAGGCTCAATACAGCTTTTCCGCTGCAATCGGATTGTTCAATTCCATCATTAACGTTGTGCTGCTGGTTACCGTAAACCGGGTTGCCAAGAAGCTGACGGAAACAAGTCTATGGTAAGGGAGTGAGATTTGATGAACACGCTGTTATCTCGCAAAACAAAAGGAGACATTTTGTTTGACGTTGTGAACTATACCTTTCTGACAATCGGTATGCTGCTTATTCTTTACCCTCTGTATTTCGTACTTATCGCCTCGTTCAGCGATCCGAATCTTATTTATTCCGGTTCAGTATGGCTGCTGCCCAAAGGGTTCACTCTGGACGGCTATGAACGTATATTTGCGGATCGGCATATCTGGCTAGGCTACGGCAATTCACTTCTCTATGCTATTGTGGGCACCGCCATCAGTGTAACCATCACACTGATGGCTGCATATCCGCTTGCACGCAAGGATCTGGTCGGCCGGAACGCGGTTATGTGGTTCTTTATGTTCACCATGTTTTTCGGCGGCGGGCTGATCCCGACTTATCTGCTGATTAAAGATCTGAATATGATCAACACGATTTGGGCGCTTGTAGTGCCAGGAGCAGGCAGTGTATTTAATATTATCATCGTACGCACCTTCTTTCAGAGCACAATTCCCGACGAAATGCGTGAAGCTGCCTTCATCGACGGTTGTTCAAACACACGGTTTTTTTTACGAATGGTACTGCCTTTGTCGAAGCCGATTATTGCGGTTATGGTACTTTACCACGTCGTAGGCTTCTGGAATGGATTCTTCGATGCCATGATTTACTTGAACGACGAGTCGAAATATCCGCTGCAGCTTGTGCTCCGGAACATTTTGGTCCAGAACGAGGTTAATTCCAGCATGATGATCGACGTTGAATCGTACGCCGCGAAGCTCCGGGTAACCGAGCTTATCAAATATGGTGTCATTATTATCGCAAGTTTACCGCTGCTCATTCTCTATCCATTCCTGCAGCGCTATTTTGTCAAAGGAGCCATGATTGGTTCTATTAAAGGTTAAATTTGCGGTTATCGCCGGGATTCGTTGAAACCGCGGAAGACGAACCTGGATGATGATAGATACAAACATGAAAATATAGGGAGGCTCATTTCAATGAAAAAGAGGGGTTCTGTTGCACTCAGCGTTCTTTTGGCGGGAAGCATGATGTTGTCCGCCTGCAGCGGGGGAAATGAATCGAATACCGGGAACAAGCAAGGGAACGAGAATACGGGATCGAATAATACGGCGACTGAGGACGCAGGCATCCGAAAGGATGGGCTGCCGATCGTAGACGAGAAATTGACGCTGACGATGGTGTCACCGAAAGCTCCGCTTGCACCGGAATATAATGAGATGGAAATTTTCAAGCGTCTTGAAACCGATACAAATATTCATGTTGAATGGGACAACATTCCAGACACGGACTATGCCGAGAAGAAAAATTTGCTTCTAGCCAGCGGCGATTTGCCGGATGCTTTCTATGGCTCGCAATTTTCCGATTATGAATTAATTACTTACGGCCAGGACGGCACTATTGTTCCACTTGAGGATCTGATCAATGAATATGCACCGAATCTAAAGAAACTGCTTGAGGAGCGCCCTGACATCAAAGCGGCGATCACTGCGCCCGACGGACATATTTACGGTTTGCCTACATGGGAAGAGAACGAACTGGGCACCAATCCATTCTTCCACGCTATTAATACGACATGGCTTGAAAAGCTGGGACTGAAATTTCCAGAGACGCTGGACGAATATACAGAGGCGCTGCTTGCGTTTAAGACGCAGGACCCGAATGGCAACGGTAAGGCGGACGAAATTCCGTTTAGCTTTATGCATATGCAGTGGTGTATGGACATCGCAGGCCTGTTCGGTGCATTTGGTATGCCGGACAATCTTGAGCATCGTATTGTGCGCGACGGGAAGGTTATATTCACAGCTACCCAGCCGGAATATAAGGAAGCATTGCAGTATTTTAATGAGAAGTGGTATAAGCAGGGGCTGATCGATCCGGAATCGTTCACGCAGGATGCACCGCAGTACCTTGCAAAAGGCAAGACGCCAGAGCCTATCCTTGGTTCCTATGTTTGGTGGGAGGTTGAGGAGGTTGTTGGGTCAGACCGAGCCGATAATTATGCACTTGTGCCGCCTCTGACGGGTCCAACCGGCGAGAAAACGATCGGTCGAGGCAACGGTGGAGGACCGGGAAGAAATGCATTTGTCATTACGAGCGAGAACGAGCACCCGGAAGCAACCATGCGCTGGATCGACCAGCAGTATGAGCCTTATATGGCCGCGCAAATCCACTGGGGCCCGATTGGTATCATCTATGAGAAGGATGCAAACGGCAAGCTTGTAAACCTTCCGCTTGAGGATGGGGTATCGATGGGTGAATTTCGTCAAAAGGTCGCTCCGAATGGAGCTGGCGTCATCACGGCGGAGCACTTCAAAACCATTGTAGACATGGAGCCGCGTGCAAAGCAACGGAAAATGGATCTGGAGAAATACTATGAGCCTTACATGGAGAAGGAGAATTATCCGACCATTTTCTTTGAGCCTGAGGAATTAGATCAAATCAACCAAATCGAACCAGATCTTATCAAATTTGTAAATACGCAGCGCGCTAAATTTATCGTAGATGGCATGGATGACAAAGCATGGGATGCGTATGTAAAAACGGTACAGGACATGGGGCTGGATAAACTGATGGAAATTTATCAGACTGCTCTAGACCGTTACAACACAGCACTGAAATAAAGAGCAGTTTAGCAACCGGACCGGACGAAGCCTATGATGATCTCGGTTGCTTCCGGCCGGTTGTTTTAGAGATTAGAGATTAGAGGAGAGAGAAACCTATGAAGCATCATACTGAGCACCCTCTGCGGCCGCAGTATCATTTTACCCCGCCTGCCAATTGGATGAACGATCCCAATGGAATGGTCTATTTTGAAGGAGAGTACCATCTGTTTTATCAGTATCACCCGGACAGCACCGTGTGGGGACCGATGCATTGGGGGCATGCAGTGAGCCGGGATCTTGTTCATTGGGAGCATTTGCCGATCGCGCTGTTCCCTGACCAGAACGGTGCTATCTTCTCAGGCAGCGCTGTTGTGGACTGGAACGATACAAGCGGTTTTTTTAACGGTGGTTCAGGTCTTGTCGCGATCTATACGCAAGCGGATTCGGCAGGTCAGAGGCAGAGCATCGCTTACAGCAAGGACAGTGGGCGTACTTGGATTCCCTATACAGGCAATCCGGTGCTTATCGATGAGCGGTTCCCGGATTTTCGTGATCCAAAAGTGTTTTGGCATGAATCATCAAACAGCTGGGTAATGGTGCTGGCTGCGGGGAATCGGCTGTTCTTGTACCGTTCGCCTGATCTGAAATCCTGGACATTCGCGAGCGAATTCGGAGCGCAGGAAGGTTCTCATGACGGAGTCTGGGAGTGCCCGGATCTGTTCGAGCTCTCAGTGGAAGGTGAAAACGGAGCTTCTCGCTGGGTAACCATTGTAAGCATTGGCGATGATCCTGCTTGTTCGGAAGGGTCCCGCACACAGTATTTTGTCGGTAGCTTTGACGGGACGACGTTTACGAACGAGAATACGCCGGACACCGTCCTATGGCTGGACTACGGTCGCGATAATTACGCAGGTGTAACCTGGTCTGATGCACCAGGCAACAAATCAGAGAGGTTGTTTATCGGCTGGATGAACAATTGGAAATACGCGAACTTGATCCCGACCGGTGATTGGCGAGGAGCGATGACCCTTGTGCGCAAACTATCCTTAAAGAAGGAAACGCAAGGAGTTCGTCTTATACAAAAGGAGCTGGACGGCTACCAGCAGCTTAGGCTGCAAGGTATTGAAAGTTCTGGAGAAACGCTGAGTGCGGAAGGCATACAGTTTACTGGCATGAGTGGGCTTCTGGAGATCGAAGCTGAATTTGATTTAATGCTGGCGGCTGAAATTGGTCTTAGGTTTACATCAGGAGATAAGAAAACGGTTGTCGGTTATGACGTAGCATCGGCTGAGCTGTTCATCGACCGTACAGATTCTGGCCATACCGATTTTCACGAGGATTTCGCATGCAGGCATTCAGCTCCGCTGGAAGCGAAGGAAGGAAGAGTTAAGATGCATATATGGCTGGATCGTTCATCGATTGAAGTGTTTGCTGACGAAGGCGGACTCGTCGTGACGGATCAGTTGTTCCCTGTCAGCGAGACGGATGGCGTCGAATTGTACGCGGTAGGAGGCGAAGCTATGTTGCGGACACTACGGGTGTATCCGCTTCGGTCGGTCTATACTTCGGTTGCCGCACAAGCGGTAAGCCGTTAACAAGGAAAGGAGGGAATACGTGAATGAACAACGGAGCAGGTTCTGATAGTTTACTGGCACACTGGCGCTTGGATGAATCAAAGGGCAGCACTGCGCTCGATTCTTCAAGCGGAAGCAAGGACCAAGTGTCTTACTCCCTGTTGAAGGGCAGATTTTCACATGCTTCGGATCCGGCCTGGCGGCCTGGAGTCTGTGGAGGTGCGCTTTTGTTTGACGGATATTCGACCTGGATTACGCGGCAGGCTGCCAAGGCGCCTAGACTGGAAGATGCGTTTACGATAACCGCTTGGGTCGCTCCTCGATCTTATGAGCGGGGGGAAGAAAATAGGTTATCCGCCATTGTGAATCAGCATAACCGGGAGGCGACCGAAGGCTTCGTGTTTGGAATATTCCGGCATGGCGCCTGGTCGCTGCAGTTAGGCTCGAACGGACGCTGGCATGAGCTTTGGTGTCGGCACCAGCCTCTGGAGAAGGGGAGATGGTCGCATGTTGCCGCAACTTATTGTAAGGAAGAAGCGGCAATGCGACTATATTTGAACGGCAAGCAGACTGCCGAAATGTCTTTGCCGGATGAATCAGGTATGACCTTGTGCGGGGAAGATCTGCTAATCGGTAAGAACAATCATGCTGTCGAACTCGCAGAAGCTTTCCGACATAATATGTTCGACGGTCTGATGGACGATCTTCGAATCTACGGTCAAGCTTTGTCCAGTGCCGAAGTTGCTGCCCTCCATAGGGAGTCGCTTTCTTCTCACGGCGGTGCGGCTCCTGAGATTCCGTATGAGGATATACGGCTGGACCGCACGCCAGTTCTTAGCGATCTGCATCGGCCGCAATATCATGCAAGTCCGCCGGTCCATTGGATGAATGAACCGCACGCTCCCATTTATTTTGAAGGCAAATATCATCTGTTTTACCAGCATAACCCGCAAGGACCTTATTGGGCGCAGATTCACTGGGGACATTGGGTGAGCGAAGATATGGTTCATTGGCGGGATCTTCCGATTGCGCTTGCGCCGGAGAAGGATGCCGTCGACCCCGATGGTGTATGGTCGGGAAGTGCCTGCTTAGATGAATTCGGCGTTCCAGCGTTATTTATCACTGCAGGCGATGACAGTGCGTCACCGAATCAACGTGTGGGGCTTGCGCGCAGCCAGTTTCAAAAGAACGGCGACAGTGATCTGACACTATGGGAGAAGCATCCGGAGCCATTAATTGTTCAAGCGCAGGGACAGGGGAAGTTCGGCGACTTCCGCGATCCGTTCGTATGGAAAGAAGACGGATTGTGGCGTTTATTAATTGGTTCCGGTACAAGCGATGGACAGGGCGGGACAGCGCTTGCTTATACATCGGCCGACATGATTCATTGGACTTATCATGGGCCGTTCTATGTGAGTGACCCCGAGCTTTTTCCCTACCTTGGAGACATGTGGGAGTTACCGGTTTTACTGCCGCTCGGCAAAGGTAGGGACGGACGGGATAAGCATTTGTTCCTGATTAGTCCGCTAGGTCCTGGTGCTGATGTAGAAGTGTTTTATTGGGTGGGGGAATATAATAGCGAGCAGATGCGTTTTTCTCCCGACCATGTTGAGCCTCAACTCATTGACGTTGGAGATTTTCACTTTACCGGTCCAAGCGGCATGGTGGATCCCAAGACAGGTCGTAAGATCATCTTTACTATTGCGCAGGGCGAAAGGACTCCGCAGTTGGATTATGATTCAGGGTGGGCTCATAACGCCGGTTTACCAATTAGTGTTTTCTTAAGGTCCGATGGAAAACTCGGGATTGAACCGATAAATGAGCTTACGTCGTTGCGAGGTCGTCAGTTGTGTTCACTGCGTGGACTGACTCTCAAGGAAGCGAACCAGGAGCTTGCCCATATAAAAGGGGATATGCTCGAAATTCAGATTGAATTTGAGATACCTGCCCTGAGTGCTATGCTTGGCATATGGATCAGACAATCTCCGAATCGTGCGGAAGAGACATTAATCTACTATGACAGGTTAGCAGGTGAATTTGGCGTTAATCGTGAGAAAACTACTTTGTCGAAAGAAGAGCGTACAAGAGGAGTTCAATCCGGCAAACTCGATTTGAATGAAGATGTGCTTAAGCTTCATATTTACCTGGATAAATCGATGGTAGAAGCCTATGCCAACAATTTGAAGAGCCTTACAACACGAGTGTATCCAAGCCGATTGGACGCTAACGGTCTTCTATTGGAAGGTAGTCAGGATTCTGTCATCCGGTCAATAGATATCTGGGAGATAAACTCTATTTATCTATAGAACACTGATGGTTTACAATGTGTTTGGGGGACAGCGTTCTGATATAGTTAGCAACTGGATTAACGAATGAATATCGGAGCAATTGAACCGAAGTATCATGTAGGAGGCGTCATGCATCAGAAGCAGTTGCCTCCACCTGCCTGACCCCGTGCGCCCTTATGAGCGAGGGGCCAGGAGCATCACCGAGACACCGATGATACAGATGCCTGCCCCGACCCAGTCATAGAGGTCGGGTGTTTTTTTATCAACCCCCCATCCCCAAAGTACGGAGAGAACGATGAACACTCCCCCATATGCGGCATATACTCGTCCGAAAGAGGGGAATTGCTGTAGAGTGGCAATGACACCGTACAGCGCTAGAGAAACGCCTCCGACACCACCCCAATACCAGGGCTTGCCTTCTCTTAGCCACAGCCAAATGAGGTACCCGCCGCCGATTTCGGCAATACCGGCGAGGATAAATAGCAGTATAGTCACCATGATGTGCAGTCCACCTTTATGTAAGAGTATGAATAGCGTCATTATACCGTATTTTGGATGCGAATAATGCCCGTTTACGCTGAATGGCTGCCCCGCGCGTGGGAGGCCAGCGGCTGAATCGAGTTCGGACTATCGCACTCGTTTGGCTAATACGCGCATGATCCGACTGCCCCTTGAAAAACACTACCGCACATGAGGTAAACACAAGATTCCGGCGGCGCTCTTGGATATGATCAGATCATAATTGTAAGCGCTAACAAAATGAGCGAAAAGGGGTTGTGTCTATGAATGTTGTTCTCCTGAAAAAAAGTGCTGCCTTGATGCTGTGCATCGCCTTATTGGCATCGCTGCTTCCACCGCCGGGCTTGGCTTCGGCGGCCGCGTATTATAGCGATCATGAGCGTTTTGATGATTTTCAGAATCTGGATTCAAGCATCGCAATCGGCAACCATACGGCGAACCCGCCTACGACAGGACAGCCTATTAACTCCAGCAACAACACGGCGAGAACGCTGAACAACTGGAGATCCAATGCCAGCGCCGGCATCTGGAGCATGGCCTCCGATGATGGCAGTAATGTTGCAATGTACTTCAATGGAAACGGTACATCAACGGCATGGCTTATTGATTATTCTGCGAGTGATGTGCTTCTCTCGGCGGATGTAAAGCTGCACCCAAGCACACCGGATAGTGTACCGAGCAGCCCTTCTTACTTCGGCTTAGGAACCCGGGTGACAGATAATAACAGCATGTATGCGCTAGCCATCCGAAAAATGTCAGCATCCCAGTATAGCCTGGTGTTGTTGAAGCGAGTCAGCGGCACGAGTACAGAGTTGTCGCAGTCTGCCCCAATTCCTGGTTTTGTGGCCGGTCAATACTACCGGATGACCTTTCAGGTTACCGGAACAACGGGGAACACGGTGTTGACTGGCTCGATCGAGGGGGGCCCAACCGTCACAGCGCTGGTTACAGATTCAACGGGTGTTCCAACAGGATCCAGCGTAGGCTTTTTTGGAAATGCAAATATGCAAATGTACGCAGATCATGTTCATGTTCTAAAGACGTTTCCAGGTATGCCAACCGGAGTGACCGTGATATCGGATGTCGACAACCAGGTGAGCCTGAAGTGGTCTGGCGCTGTTGGTGCTGAGCAGTATCATGTCAAGCGGGGAGAAGCACCGGGCGGTCCATTTACAACCATAGCTACAGTAGCTTCCGGCAGCTATCAGGACCGGACAGCGATGAATGGCAATACCTATTATTACGCTGTCAGCTCTGTGGCAAAAGCTATGGATGGAACGAATGTGGACAGCAGTCTATCAACAGCTGTACAAGCTTCGCCGCAGGCATCTACAGAAGCCCCGCCAGCACTGGGTCCGCTGTACGCTTCAATTCGGGATACCGAGGTGGGGATATCCTGGAATGAGGTTCCAGGTGCGGTGGGCTATAGCGTCAAGCGCAGCTCGACGCCCGGCGGACCTTATACGGTGCTGGATGCTGTGTATGGAGTCGTCACCAGTTACCTGGATCAGGGCTTGACCGTACAGCAGGATTATTATTACACAGTTACTGCGTTTAACCAGAGCGGTGAAAGTACACCTTCGCCGGAATACCATGCAGTTACGGCTTATCCGCCAGAGGCTCCGCAAGGCCTGACGGCTATACCGGGTCACTCCGAAATCAAGCTGCAGTGGCAGCCGGTCCCGGATGCCGCCCACTATACAGTCAAGCGGGCAAGCTCTGCCGGCGGCTCCTATACCGTTATTGAGCCAAACTGGACAGCCACGGAATACGTGGACGGGGGACTTCAGAACGGGCAAACCTATTTTTATACTGTGCAGGCGGTCAGTGACAATAAAAGCAGCAGTCTGGACTCCAATGAAGCTTCAGCCATGCCGCAAAAGCGCTACACCTTTACAGAAACCCAGGTTACCGCGAGTCATTACGACAAGGTTTATAACGGGGACTTGAACTGGGGCAACAAAGCAGCCAATACGCTTGATGACAATCCGAATACCCGATGGGGCGCGAACGGAGCCGGGGCATGGATTCAATATGATCTGGGGAGCGTTGCGACGGTTGGGGATGTGGGGATTGCTTTTTATAAAGGAGATGAGAGATCCTACTTCTTCGACATTCAGAGCTCCATGGATGGTGTATCCTGGGATACGATCTATAGCGGGGAGAGCCGCGGAATGCAGCTGGATATGGAGAACTTTGACGTTCCAGATACAGATGCCCGATACATTCGCCTTGTAGGCCAGGGGAACAGCTCCACCGAGTATAACGGCTACACGGTTGTCCATATGTACTCCCCGAGTGACAGCGGGGTGGATAACGATCCAATCTTGCCGGCACTGCCGCCGCCGACTGTGAGCAGAGAGGTGCGTCCGACCAAGGCAGGGCTGTACAATGTGGACGGAACGCCGCATCCGCTGCCGGCTCCTAATGCCTTTACCGGTCGGAAGATCGATGTGACGGCGGCTCCTTATGGGGCCAAGGGCGATGGCATAACGGACGACCGTCCAGCGATACAGCGTGCTATTGATGACGCACAGCCGGGTGACGAGGTGTTTTTGCCGAACGGAACGTATAAGCTGCTGAGTGCCTATGCCTCTGATACACAAATTGTGCTGAAGACGGGGGTGAACCTTACCGGAGAAAGCCGGGAGGGCGCGATTCTATTGTCTGATTTCGATAACCGTCTTGGTCCGGATTTGACGAATACCGGCTTATCCAATGCCAGCAGCCGGGTCTTGTCCGCGATGAACCAGAATAGCATTATGATCTCCAGCCTGACGATCACGTCCACATGGGATCAGGAATATCCAACAGACCCGGCCATTAACCACCCGCTGCGAGGGGGCTACAAGCATGGGATCTACATTGATAAATCATCCAGCGGCAGCTCAGCTAAGGCGCCTTATAATATTGTTGTAGACAATGTCCTCATCGAAAAATTTGAAAAAACCGGGGTACGCATGGCCAAGGGACAGCACCTGGTCGTCCGCAATTCCATTTTCCGTAATGCAACGGATATCGGCGGCGGCGGTGCAGGCTACGGAATATCGCTTCAAGGGGAGTTCAAGCTGGACCGCTTCGGTGAGGAGGAGGACTCTCAGTATAACCTGATCGAGAACAACGTATTTGACGGCACCAACGCGATGCGTCACGGCATCATTGTGCAGGCATACACCCACAATAACCTGGTTCAGAACAATACCTTGATTAACAACACCTATGACGCCATTGATTTGCACGGTGAGGATGAGTATCTGAACGAGGTGAAGGATAATACCATTATCGGGACCCGCCGCGGTGCGGGCATTGCGCTGGGCAATACTGGCGGCGGTTATCCGAGCAACCATAGCGAAGCCGGTCCATACAACTACATCCACAGCAATCTGCTCAAAAATAATGCAGAAGGCATTACGGTCGTGCTGGGATCGCCGGATACGATCATTGAGAACAATGTCATTGAAATCGATCCTTCGGCATTCGTCAGAGGACCGTATCAGCAGTCCGTGATCGGGCTGCGGCTGCTGAACGCGCCGCGAACCATCGCTTCCGGCAACACCATTTCTAATTTTGAAGCAGGAGATATTCCGATCCTGCTGGACTACGATAATGGTGATTCTAATGCCGCCCAGGTGGGAAGCGGTGATCCGCGCGATATTCAATTGATCGGCAACCGCATTGAGAAGAGTGCCGGTGGCATTGAAATTCGCAGGGGCCAAGGGCATGTGGTATCTCCGGACGGGCTGAAGCTGTCTAATACCTCCGGCAATCCGGTATACCGTGCTGTGCACTATGCTACCGGGGATGCCTGGTCTGCACAAGGTGAGCCGTATGCGGCGATGTTTACCTTTGACCTGGCGGAGGTGACCGCACTTGATGAAGCCTCCCTGCAGCTTAGCGGCAGGCTGACAGATCTCAACCCTGGGAGCGAGGAAATCACGCTTCAGGTGTTTGGAATGAATGCAGCAACGAGCGGACATCCATCAGCTGCAGCAGCAGGAGAAGGTGTGTATCTCGGAGCATTCACAATGAAGGGCTTCAAGGATCAAACGTACAACCTGCCATACAACGTGGATTCCTATTCGATTTCTACCGAAGCGTTAAAGCAGTATCTGAGCAGCAGAGACGGCGGCGAGGCTGTACTCCTGGTTGCAGATACAAAAGGCCAAGGGGTTCCTATGGAGCTATATGCCTCAGATCATCCACATCTTCAGCTTCGGCCGCTGCTTAAGACAGGCGCAGCTGCTCCTGAAGGCCCTGCGTCTCCGGAAGAAGGCGGGGAAGACCCGGGACCTTCAGTGCCGCCGGCATCAGGTGAATTCGAAGGGGGAGCTCCGGCTCCTGTAACTCCGGCTCCTCCGCAGGGGAATCCGGTTCTCGTTCCGCCAGGCAACAGCATGATTCTGCCGGCGAAGACCGCCTTGCTGAACGGACGGAGCATTGCGCAGGCGCAGGCGGACAGCAAGGCGGTGGAGGAAGCGGTTCAGCGTGCCGTCAATCGGCGGATTGCCTTTAAGGTGGATGCTGACGCGAAGACAAGCGGCATTCAGGTGTCTGTCGATGCAGCTGCCCTGCGTCTGGCTGTGGAAGGCGGAAAGGCCAAAGAACTGGCTGTAGAAGGCAAGGACGGCAGCTACCTCCTGCCGCTGACTGCAGCTTTGCTGCAGCAGCTCCCGTCCTCAGGGAAGCTGGCGGTGCTCATCTCGAAGGATTCTGCCACAGGGGATCTTGCAAAGGCTGAAGGCTGGAAGGTCACGGCTGCGGTGGACTTTAAGGTGTATATTGTGCAGCAGGACGGAGCTTCCGTTGAGATGACCTCGTTCCCGCACTATGTTTCCCGCACGATCGTAACGGATCAGCAGCTGGATGATCGGAAAACGGCGGTCGTTCGAGCCGAACGGAACCCCAATGGAAAGCTGAGCTACACACCGGTTCCTTATCAGGTTCAGGAGCGCGGAATTATATTGTTCAGCAGAAGCAACAGTACGTATTTGATCCTGGAGAACGATGTAACCTATACCGATATCAAGCGTCATTGGGCGCAGGAAGAGATCGAGGGTATGGCTGCCAGACGGATTGTACTGGGTGTGACTGAACAGGAATTCCGGCCGGATCAGCCGGTCACCCGAGCGGAATTCGCCGCTCTGCTGACCCGAACACTGGGCTTGTCCTCAGCGTCATCAAACCCCGGGATTGCGTTCCGTGATGTCAGCACAAAGCACTGGTATCATGATGCGGTGAAGGCTGCGGCAGCAAATGGACTAGTTAACGGATACCGGGATGGTACGTTTCAGCCGAACCAGAGCATTACCCGGCAGGAAATGGCCGTGATGATCCACCGGGCGATGGAATTTGCCGGGTATGACTCGATCCGTGATTCCAGCACTGCAATGATCTTTAGCGATCGCGCTGACATTGGAAGCTGGGCGACAGAGTCGGTTTCACTTCTGGCTTACATGGACATGATTAACGGCGTGGGTGGCAATCAGTTCGCTCCGAAGGGGACAGCTACCAGAGCGCAAAGCTCCGCGATCCTGCACCGGATGCTGAGTGCATTGACATTTACCCGGTAAGCTGCAAGATTTGAAATTCTGCAATCTAGTAACCATACCTGCTATAAAAAGCGGTAAATGCTTGAGTTGACGGTAATCCGCTCCCTTGAGGGGGCGGATTATTGTTTGTGTTTTTTTTATATAGTTAGGTTTATTTCAAGGGCCTTCGCGCTATAAATTCACTTGTCAGGTTTACCAAAAAAACGCTTTACTGAGCGTTTACAATGAAAAAATATATTACATGTTTTGTAATATCGGCTAATAAGTAGTTGAAATAAGGAAGAATGTGTATTATGATTCAGAAAACAAGCTTATTTTTCAATACTTACATGACAGGTCAATTATTTGTACATAATGTATGATTTTATTCGAATTCCCAATGACCCCACTGCCTGCTGCTGATGCGAATGAATAATCAGGTATGTTCAAGAGAGTGAACCCTTCATGAGAGGGATTACGCTGAGAAGAGAGCAGGATGCTTTTTCTTTTCTCAGGCGGGAGGAGAATGAATATGCTTCATACGATGAAAGAGATGAACACGTTAACAGACCTGTTGTCCTGGCGCGCGGTCCATCAGGGAAGCCGGGAGGCTTACCGCATGATGACCGAGCATGGTGAGGATACGGTAATGACGTACAGCGAGCTGGATGCCCGCGCCCGTGCACTGGCAGGCTGGTTTGCTCTTCACGGTGCCGAAGGTCAGCGCGCACTCCTGCTGTATCCGCCGGGACTGGACTATATTGCTGCTTTTTTTGGCTGTATGTATGCAGGCGTTGTCGCTGTACCTGCGTATCCGCCGCGTCTGAATGCCCACCTCCTTCGTGTAACCTCGATTATTGATGATTGTGATGCCAGCTTTGCGCTGACCGACACCCCTACCTTATCCCGTCTTCAAACCAAGCTGCCAGAACATCCTGTCCTTCAGCGCCTGACATGGTCGGTGACAGAGGACTGGGCAGGTGAGAACGGAGCAGAATCTCCTCAGCTCGTATTAAAGAATAAGCCGCAGCTTGCTTTTCTCCAGTACACATCCGGCTCTACTGCAGCACCGAAGGGTGTTATGCTGAGCCACCTCAACATTTTGCACAACCTTCAACTGATTCAAGAAGCCTTCCAGTTAAATGAAGACGACCGAAGTGTGATCTGGCTTCCACCCTATCATGATATGGGTCTGATTGGCGGCATTTTGCAGCCGCTGTATACCGGCTTTCCGGTAACCCTGATGACGCCTGCTCACTTTATCCAGCGTCCCTTGCACTGGCTGCAAGCTATATCCGACCGTCAAGCTACGGTTAGCGGGGGCTCCAACTTTGCCTTTGAGCATTGCCTCAAAAAGATTGCTCCACAAGCCCGGGAGCAGCTTGATTTAAGCCGCTGGGTCTGTGCCTTCACAGGGTCAGAGCCGATTCAGGAGGAGACGCTGCGGCGTTTTGCGGATGGATTTCAAATGAGCGGCTTTGCCTATTCCTCCTTCTACCCGTGCTACGGCCTGGCAGAGTCCACACTGTTCGTGTCCGGAGCAGCGCGCGGCAAAGGTCCGGTGAAGAAGCAGGTGGAACGCAATGCGCTCGAAGAAGGCGTCATAGAGACGGCAACGCCCTTATCTGCCGGTCAGCGCAGCTTGATCAGCTCCGGAACGGTCTTAAGTAAAGACCCGTCTGTAGTCATTGTCCACCCGGAGTCTGCGGCCAGACAAGCCCCGGGAAAGATCGGTGAGATCTGGGTATCCGGGCAGAGCGTGGCCCAGGGATATTGGAGGCGGCAGGAGCAGACGGCAGCAACCTTTAATGCGTACCTTTCAGACACGGGGGAAGGCCCGTTCCTTCGTACAGGCGATCTGGGCTTTGTAGATGCCGGAGAGCTCTACATTACAGGCCGTATGAAGGATCTGATTATTATAAGGGGCCGCAATTATTACCCTCAGGATATTGAATATGCTATAGCTGACAGTCATCCGGCGGTAAGCTCTGGCAATGCAGCCGCGTTCCCGGTAGAGATAGAGGGAGAAGAAAGGCTGGTCGTCGTATGCGAGCTGGAGCGGGCTCAGCGCAGAAGTGACCCCGATGAGGTGTTTATGGCGATCCGGCAAGCGGTCTCGACCGGCTTCGAGCTGCAGGTCTATGATATGGTGCTGGTCAAGCCGGCATCCATCCATAAAACCTCCAGTGGTAAAATTCAGCGCAGCCTGTGCAAGCAAGCTTATCTGAATCAGAGCCTGGATATTGCGGCGGCTTATCTAAAGCCTCAAGCTGCGTCCGGACCCGATATGAATGCCAGCTGGGACCAAGCTGAGGAGGCTGGACTACGCTGGAGAAGTGATGGAGAAGAGGACGAGGTCACGGGGTTTTTAGTGGAGCAGATCACCCAATTGCTCAAAGGGACGGCCCCTCCGCTGGAGCTTCCGCTTCCGGCGCTCGGGCTGGACTCCATCCATGTGCTGGAGCTCAAAGCTCGCATTGAAGACGCATTTCAGCTGGAGCTGGAACTGGACCGACTGCTGGAAGGGCCGACAGTGAAGAAGCTGGCGGCGTTGATCCGGCAGGAGGCGGCTGGCGGAAGGCCATCGCTGGAGAAACGCACTGAAGAAGGAGGGCATCTTACAGAGTTTCCGCTATCTTCGGGACAGCGCGCCTTATGGTTTCTGCAAAAACTGCAACCCGGCAGCCGCATGTATTTCATTACCCGAACCTTTCGTCTGCCAGGGCAGTTTGAAGAGAGAGCTTTCTTCCAAGCGATGAAGGTGATGCAGCAGCGCCATTCTCTCCTCCGGGCTGTCATTGTGGAAAGTAACGGCGATCCGTTGCTGAAGATAAGGGAGCAGATAGAGCTTCCACTGTCAAGGCACGATACCCGCGGCTGGAGTGAGAAGCAGCGTCTGGAGTGGGTCACGGGTCAAGCCGCGAAGCCATTCCTTCTGGACCAGGAGCCTTTATTTCGTATAGGGCTACTCCTTGGAGAGCCGGGAGAAACCCTGTTAACCTTCACCTTTCATCACCTGATCAGCGATTTCTGGTCGTTTGCGATGATTGCAAAAGAGCTGGGACAGCTGTACGCCGCCATGAGCACTGGTGCACCAGTCGCATTAGGAGAAGCCGGGAACTCTTACGGCAGCTTCTGGCTGCGGCAGCAGCAGCGGCTGCAAGATAAAGGCGAGCTGCTGAATGCGTACTGGCATGATCATCTGGCGGGACTGGAGCCGATGCTGCTAGAGCATTCGCCGCCAGAAGCATCGGAGCCGGCGAAGAACGGCAAGGGAGAGAAAATCTATTTTGCGCTTCCGGCTGAGTTAACGACCAGGCTGCGGCAGCTGGCGAAGGATAACGGAGTGACGCTCTATACCTGCCTGCTCGCGGCCATGTTCACGATGCTTCACCGGGGATTATCCCAGGAGGAGGCAGCGATTGGCAGTCCCACCTCGGGACGGCTGCAGCATCAGGATCGCGAAACGGTTGGTTATTTTGTCAATCCGGTCGTGCTCCGAAATTCATTTGTGCCACAGGAGTCGTTCCGAAGCCTCCTGCTTCGGGTGCATGAGACCGTTACAGGGGCGCTGAAGCATCAGGAGTATCCGTTCTCGCACATTGTCGAGCGGCTGCACACCCGGCGGACCCAGGGAAATCCGCTGTTCAATGTGATGTTTACGCTGCATGCTCCGGTGCTGGGACAGGAGGAGCTGGCTGCCGCTGCCGTAGGAATTCCAGGAGCGAGGCTTACGCTTGGCGGGCTGGAGCTGGAGCTGATGGATGTGGCACCTAGTCATCCGCAGTTCGATTTGTCGATCGTGATGGGACAGGCAGGGGAAGAACTGCTGGGTTGTATGGAGTACGACACCGCCCGCTTGCGGCGGGAGACGGCCCATTCTTTCTCGGCGCTGCTTCTGAAGGTAGTGGAGAGCGCTGTGCAGGACCCGGAGCAGGCAGTGTCCCGTCTGGAGCTGCTCAGTGAGGAAGAGCGCCGCCGGCAGCTGGAGGAGTGGAACCCTGCGAGCGGCGAGGGCGAGCCTGAGGAGGTGCTGCTCCGCATAGAGCAGCAGGCTGCAGCAACACCGGGGCAGACTGCCGTAAGGTCCGGGGGTGGCAGCCTGAGCTATGGAGAGCTGAACGGACAGGCCAACCGCCTTGCCCGGAGGCTCATCGCGCAGGGGGTCCGGCGCGGAGACCGGATCGGGGTATGCCTGGACCGCAGTCGCGAGCTGGTGGTCAGCCTGCTCGCCGTGCTGAAGGCCGGCGGCGTGTATGTGCCGCTCGATCCGGTATTGCCGCAGGAGCGGCTGGCGTACATGCTGGAGCAGGCGGGCGTGAGCGTGCTGCTGACGAAGCAGGCGTTGATTGAAGTGGCAGGGAAGGCGGTACAGGCGGTTGGCGGGATCGGCAGCGAGACGCCTAGCCAAACGCCTAGCGAGCAGGGCGTAGCCTCTCCCATTGTGCTGCTAAGTGTGGATGGGCTGGAGGAAGAGCTGCAGTCGCAGGACAGCGGGAACCTGGGGCTTCCGGTGGAGCCGGAGCAGCTGATGTATATCATCTTTACCTCAGGCTCTACCGGCCGGCCCAAGGGAGCGAGTGTGTACCGAAGCGGGTTCGCCCGGCTGATGCAGTGGTACACACAGGAGTTTCAGATGAACGCAGCCGATCACGTGCTGCTTATCACCTCGCCAAGCTTTGACCTGACGCAAAAAAATCTGTTCGCTCCGCTGATGACCGGCGGGGAGCTGGTGCTGCTGCCGTCCGGGCTGTACGATCCGCGCGAGGTGAATGAGCTTCTCGAGCGCCACCGCATCACGCTGCTGAATGGAACGCCGAGTGCCTTCTACCCGCTGCTGGACGAAGCGGCGGAGAGCGGCTACGCTCAGCTGCGCAGCCTGCGGCATGTATTTCTGGGCGGCGAGCCGATCGCCCCGGACCGGCTGCTCCCGTGGAGCGAGTCCGGAGCCTGCCAGGCAGAGATCGTAAATACCTACGGACCGACCGAATGCACAGATGTCACGGTGTACACCCGGCTGCCGGATCTGCGTTCCTTGGAGCCGGGGGCCGTGCCAATTGGCCGTCCAACTCCGGGTACGCAGCTGTACATTCTGAATGAAGGACTGGGGCTGGTGCCCATCGGGGTACCGGGTGAACTATGCATCGCCGGGGGACAGGTCGGCGGCGGGTATGTAGGAGACGAGCTGAAGACCGCCGAGAAATTTGTAGACCATCCGTACGGCGAAGGGCACTCTTCTAAGCTGTACCGGACCGGCGATCTGGCGAAGTACAGGCCGGACGGGACGGTGGTCTATCTGGGACGCATGGACCACCAGGTGAAGATTAGAGGATACCGGATTGAGCTGGGCGAGATTGAAGCCGCATTGCGGGAGTGCAGCGGCGTCAAGGAAGCAGTGGTCGTGGCCCGAGCCGATGAAGCTGGGGAGAACCGGCTGATTGCGTACGTAGTGCCGGGAGATGCAAATCCGGCAGCTGCGCAGACGGGAGGTATCACCGAAGCGGCTGCAGAAAGGGCCACAGAAGCGACCGCAGAAACGGCTGCAGCCCAACCTGCTGCAGCTTCCGCTGACAGACCTCCAGCGGAGCTGCAGCGGGCCTGGCGGACCGCATTGCAGCAGCGGCTGCCGGAGTACATGGTGCCGGGAGCATTCATCCTGCTGGATGAAATGCCGCTGTCTCCAAACGGCAAGGTGGACCGCCGGGGACTGCCGGACCCGGGAGCCTGGAAGGCACCGGGTGCAGACTATGTCGCTCCACGAACCCCGCTGGAGCAGGGTATGGCTGAAGTGTGGGCAGAGGTGCTGGGGGTGGACCGGGTCGGGGTTCACGATCACTTTTTTGAATTGGGAGGTCATTCGTTATCCGCGATGAGCCTGCTAAGCCGCATGAAGAGTAAGCTAGGGCGTGAGTGGACACTGGCTGAGCTGTTTGACCTGCCGACCATTTCCGGATTGACATCGCAGCAGACAGAAGAAGCGGCACCGAGCCTTGCGCCTATTCCGGCAGCAGCGGAGCGAGCGTACTACCCGCTGTCCCCCGCCCAGAAAAGATTGTATGTGCTCCATGAGCTGGAGCCGGAATCTACGCGGTATAACATGCCTCTTATGCTGGAGTTGTCCGGGACTCTGGATCTGGACCGCTTTACACATGCCTGGGAGCAGCTGGCGGAACGTCATGAAAGTCTGAGAACCTCCTTCCGCATGGTAAACAATGAGCCGTTTCAGCATATTGAGCCCACCGTAGAGCTGGAGCTAAAGCTGCTGCAGGGGGTTACAGAGATGGAAGCAAAGCGCCTGATCTCCTCCTGGATTCAGCCATTCGATATCCAGCGTGCCCCGCTGTTTCGGGTATCGGCGATCGAGCTGGATCACGGGCAAAGCCGCATTTTGTTTGATATGCATCACATCATCTCAGACGGGGTATCCGTGTCCCAGCTGACTCATGAGTTCATGAGAGCTTATGAACAACAGCCGCTTACGCCGCTGCGTTTGCAATATAAGGATTACACAATGTGGTACCTGGAGCAGCTGGATACCCCTGCAATGAAGGCCAGTGAGGCCTTCTGGCTGGATCATCTTCGCGGGTATGATTACAGCCAAGGCGGGAGGAGCGACACCGTCTCAGCATCGTTAAACTCATTAACGAATAACGAACTTAATAATTCAAATAACAATTCATTAACAACATTAATAAAAGCTTCACATACCCACACAGGAGAGGTCCGGAGTATAAATGTGTCTGCCGAAATCACAGCAGGTCTCCGTGAGCTGGCTTCACGCACCCGCAGCACCTTGTTTATGGTATTCCTGAGCGCCTGCACTGCGTGGCTGTCTGCATGTACATCGCGGGAGGAGGTCGTAGTGGGCACGGTTGCCGCAAACCGAAACCACCCCGACACGAATAACGTCATCGGCATGTTCGCCAACACGCTGCCTTTGCGCAGCAGGGTAGACCGGCGTTTGACCGCCCTTCAATACCTGGAGCAGGTTCGCTGCATGACCATGGAGGCATTGAAGCACGCGGCGTATCCTTTTGAGGAGATGGTCCGCAAGCTTAACGTTAAACGAGGTTCGGGTCAAAATCCGCTGTTTGATACCTTGTTCGTCATGCAAAACACAGCATCTGAGGAGCTTCATCTGGACGGACAGCCGCTGCGACAGTGCAGACTGGAGCAAGGCATCGCCAAATTTCATCTGACGGTAGAGGCCGTAGAGGTGAAGGACGGATTCACTCTCTACATGGAGTACAACACTGCTGCCTTCAGCGCAGAAGCCGTGGAAGACATGGGTGAGCAGCTGCTGCAGCGGCTGCAGCTCCTGGCCTGGCAGCCGCAGCTCACCCTGCAGGAGCTGGATGAGCTATGCGCTTCGGGGAAGGGATATCCTCCTGCAGGGCCTAGCCTTGGGACAGCGCCGGCTTTCTCTGCAGCAAAGATTGACTCTGATCGGTCCAGCTCTAGCCCGCAGTCTGCGGATCCCCTGGAATCACCGGCTCCCCGGACGTCCACGGAGAAGGAAATCGCAGAGATTTGGCAGGAGGTGTTGAGAACAGCTCCAATCGGAATTCATGATGATTTTTTCGACATAGGGGGACATTCAATTCTGGCAGCGCAAGTGGCATCTCGGATCCGGTCGGCCTTTGAGATTCAATTTTCGCTTCGCACCCTGTTTGAGCATCCTACAGTCTATGGCATTGCGACATTGCTTGAGAAGTCCCGGCAAATCGCGCCGGAAACGATCTTCTCCGCAAACGCTGCTGACGCTCCTGTAATAGCAAGAGTAACTCGGGAGGGAGGAGTGCCGCTATCCTTTGCACAGCAGCGCCTGTGGTTTCTGGACCGGCTGTCGCCGGGAAGCGCGGCATATAACATTTTCGGTGCTGTCAGCATGAGCGGACCACTGGATAAAGCCTGCTTGGCCCGTGCCCTGGAGCGGCTGATTGCGCGTCACGAAGCCTTAAGGACAACCTTTCATCTGGAAGGTGAGCCGATTCAGCGCGTATCGGCAGCCTCCTCCTTCACGCTCCGAATAAAGGATTTGCAGTCAGGGTCTATGGAGCAGCGCCAAGCTGAAGCCGAGCGGCTGGCGGCACAGGAAATGGATCAGTCCTTTGATCTGGAGCGCGGACCGCTGTTATCCGTGCTGCTGCTCCAGCTGAAGGAGCAGGAATATCATCTGCTCATCACGATGCATCACATCATTTCCGACGCTTGGTCGATTGGCATTTTCGTTCGCGAGCTGGGCCAGCTGTACCGGGAAGCCCGATATCATCTGCCGCCGGGCCTGTCCGAGCTGAAAGTACAGTATGCCGATTATGCGGCTTGGCAAAATGAGGCGATCAGCCAGGACGAATGGACTCGTCAGCAGAGCTACTGGATGAGGCAGCTGGGCGGGGAGTTACCCGTACTGGAGCTGCCGGCAGACTATCCAAGGCCGGAGCGGCCGGGCTACCGCGGAGGGCGGGTGAAGCAGCGGGTTGCACCGCAGGTGCAGCAGCAGCTTCAGGAGCTGTGCCGCACGGGACAGGCTACGCTGTTCATGGCACTGCTGTCTGCCTTTGCCGTGCTCTTGAAGCGACTGAGCCAGCAGGAGGATTTCGTCATCGGCTCGCCGATTGCGGGACGGAGCCAGGCCGAGACCGAGCCGCTGATCGGCTGCTTCCTGAATACGCTCGCGCTGCGGCTGGACGTTTCGGGCGACCCAACCTTCACCCAGCTGCTTCGCCGAACCAGGGCTGTATGTCTGGACGCGTACAGCCATCAGGATATTCCGTTTGAAAAGCTGGTGGAGCTGGTGCAGCCGGAGCGGCATATCAGCCGCAACCCGATCTTTGACGTCATGATTAATCATGTGAATACGCCAGGGTATGAGGCGGAATTGATGGAGATGCAGATATCACCTCTGGAGCTCGGTGAGCCGCAGGCCAAATTTGCACTCACCCTCTATATTCATGAACGTGATGACGGGCTGGAGCTGGAATTCGTGTATCAGAAGGACCTGTACAGTGCTGCCCGAATGCAGGAGCTGGCCGCCCAGTATGTGCATCTGCTGAGCCAGCTGTCCATGAACCCGGAAGCGGTCATCTCCTCTTGTTCACTGGTTACCCCGCGGAGCCTCTCGCTGCTGCCGAATCCCGCGGAGCCTTTGGAGGAGCCAAGATTTCCGGCAGTTACGGAGCTGCTGGAGGCGGTCATCGCCCGTCAGCCGGCATCACCTGCCATCTCGCACAGACAGAAACAGTGGACTTACGGAGAGCTGGGAGAAGCGGTGGAGCAGCTGGCCGCAAGGCTTCTGGAGGAAGGGCTGCAGCGGGGAGAAGCCGTCGCTCTGACCGGCCGGCGAAGCTTCGGACTGGTTGCAGCCATGTTAGGTGTTATGAAGGCGGGAGGGGTTCTGCTGACCATCGGCCCCGGCACTTTGCCGGAGCGTGGCAAGGGCATGCTGGCTCTGGCGGGCGCACGCCGATGGATAGATGTCGGCAGCGAAAACCGTGAAGAGCGGTGGCTTCGGGAGGAGGCATGGATCCATCTGTACCTCCTGCAAGAAAACGGCATCCTGGCAGCGGCTGAAGGAGCCCCTGCATCTGTACCGCCGGGAGCAGCATCCCCAGAGGTCTGGCCGACGCTGCAGCCGGACGACCCGGCTTACATCTTCTTCACTTCAGGCACGACGGGCCGTCCCAAAGGGATTCTCGGCTGTCATAAAGGCCTGTCTCATTTCCTGACCTGGCAGCGGGGGACGTTTGGCATCGGTCCCGGAGACCGAGCCGCGCAGCTGACCGGGCTTGCCTTTGACGTCGTGCTGCGGGATATCCTCACGCCGCTGATCTCAGGGGCAGTGCTCTGCCTGCCGGATGAGGAGAGAGATGTGTCTGCGGCAGCCATCCTGCCCTGGATGGACAAGAACCGGATCACGATTCTGCATACCGTCCCATCCTTGGCGCAATCCTGGCTGGGACAAGGGCAGTCTCGCCCGCTGACTGCGCTCAGAGCTGTGTTTTTTGCCGGGGAGCCGTTGCCGGGCTTTCTGATCCGGGACTGGCGGGACGCTTTCGGCAGCTCCGCCGAAATCATCAACCTGTACGGTCCGACAGAAACGACACTTGCGAAGTGCTTTTACCGCGTTCCGGCACAAGGCAGTCTGCCGCCGGTTCAGCCGGTCGGCTCTCCGCTCCCTCAGACGCAGCTGCTCGTGCTAGGTCCTGACCGCAGGCTGTGCGGCATTGGAGAAATGGGGGAGCTCGTCATCCGCACGCCATTCAGGACGCTGGGCTACCTGAGCGCGGAAGATCAGGAGCAAGGGCGGTTCACAAGCAGCCCGTTCACTCATGAGGAGCAGGACCTGCTGTATTTCAGTGGAGATCTGGGACATTATTTGCCGGATGGGAGCCTTCAGATTGCAGGCCGGCGTGATGATCAGGTGAAGATCCGGGGCATGCGCGTGGAGCTCGGCGAGATCCAGAGCGTCCTCGCCGGGTACGAAGGGGTGCAGGAAGTGGCGATCGCCGCGTGCCCTGCTCCTGACGGCGGCAAAAGGCTCGCAGCGTACTACGTATCCGCACCGGAAGGCGTATCGCTAGCAGAGCTGCGCTCCTACGCCCGAAGCCGGCTGCCAGGCTATATGGTGCCTGGCGCCTTCATTCCGCTGAAAGAGCTGCCGCTCACGCCGAACGGCAAGATCGACCGCGCCCGGCTGCCTGATCCTGCTGAAGCTTTTGACCGCAATGCCTCTGCCTTAAGCTATAGCGCGCCGCAAGATAGTCTTGAGCAGATGCTGGAGGGCATCTGGTGCCGGCTGCTGGGCGTGGAGCGGGTGGGAAGATATGATAACTTTTTTGATCTTGGCGGCCATTCACTGCTGCTGCTTCAGGCCAAGACACAGCTGTCTGACGCGCTGGGCAGAGATATCCCGGTCGTGGAGCTATTTCAATATCCAACGCTTTCTTCGCTGGCAGCACATCTGAAGCAAGACAGTGAGCCGGCTGCAGCAACCGGCGAAGTCCACCGCCATCGGGCGGACATGCGGCAGCAGTCGCTGGAGCAGCGCCGTCAGGCAAGGCTCAAAGGCGGCCGTCATCGCAATACCTAATACGTGGAGGTGTGTGTCCATGCAGGAAATGAACGGAACCGAAATTGCTGTTGTCGGCATGAACTGCCGTTTTCCGGGGGCTTCCAATGTGGAAGCATTCTGGAGCAATCTGGTGGAGGGAACAGATAGCATTGTTTTTTTCAGTGATGAAGAGCTGGAGCAGGCAGGCGTTAAAAAAGACGTCTACAAGCGCCCCAATTATGTTCGGGCGGGGTCGATCATTGAGGATACGGATCAGTTTGATGCGGCATTCTTCGGCATGACACCTAGAGAGGCGGAAATTCTGGACCCGCAGCAGCGGCTGTTTCTGGAGAAGGGCTGGGAGGCGCTGGAGCTTGCCGGATATACGCCGGAGAAATACAGCGGACGCATCGGTGTCTTCGCCGGCGTCTTCAGTAGCAGCTACCTGTTTCAGCTGTACTCGGAGCCCGGTCTCGTGGATTCGGTGGGAGAGCTCGCCATCCGGCACGGTAATGAGAAGGATTACTTGGCGACCCGGATGTCCTACAAGCTCAACCTGAAGGGACCGAGCGTCAGTGTACAGACCTCTTGCTCCACCTCGCTCGTGGCCGTCCATTTCGCGGTTCAGAGCCTGCTCGGCGGGGAATGTGACATGGCTTTGGCAGGCGGCGTATCCATCGTGGCCCAGCAAAAGACAGGCTACCTCCACCAGGAAGGGGATGTCCTGGCTTCGGACGGACACTGCCGTCCCTTTGATGCCAAGGCAAGCGGGACGATCTTCGGTAACGGTGTCGGCGTGGTCGTCCTGAAACGTCTGGAGGATGCCCTGCAGGAAGGGGATACCGTGTACGCGGTCATTAAGGGCAGCGCGATCAACAATGACGGCTCTGACAAGGTCAGCTTCACGGCGCCGAGCGTCAATGGCCAGGCGGAGGTCATTCTGGACGCACAGGCGATGGCCGGCGTGCTTCCAAGCACGATCGGAATGATCGAGGCCCATGGAACCGGGACGCCGCTGGGAGATCCCATCGAGATTGCGGCGCTGAGCCGCGTATTCCGTATGGACACGGAGCAGAAAGGCTTCTGTGCCATTGGCTCTGTCAAATCCAACATCGGCCATCTGGGCGCCGCATCCGGTGTCGCAGGGCTGATCAAGACGGTGCTCTCACTGCATCATGGGGTGATTCCGCCGAGCCTGCATTTCGAGCAGCCGAACCCGAATATTGATTTTGCGCAAAGCCCGTTTGTTGTAAATACGAAGGCGCGGACTTGGGAGCAGCCAGAAGGCTTCCCTCGCCGCGCGGGTGTCAGCAGCTTCGGCATGGGTGGTACGAACGCCCATGTCGTGCTGGAGGAGAGCCCGGCAGTCAAGGCAGCGGCCGGGGTCGCTCCGGCTGCCGAGCTGCTGGTGTTGTCCGCGCTGAGCGAAGATGCACTGGAGCAGGCCGCGGACCAGCTGCAGCAGCATCTGGAGCAGCACCCTGACCTTTCGCTGGCGGATGTCGCATTTACGCTGCAGGAAGGGCGAAAAGAGTTTCCTTACCGCATGGCCTTCAGTGCCGGCTCTATGGCAGAGGCGGCTGAGCAGTTGAAGCAGCGAAGCGGGAAGCTGCATGCGCGTCATGCCGCTGCTCCGAAGCGGCTGGGATTTCTGTTCCCGGGCCAGGGCTCGCAATATATTGGCATGGTTCGCGGGCTGTATGAGAGCGAGCCCGTCTTCCGCGAAGCCGTCGACACCTGCTGTGAGCGGCTGCAGCCGAGGCTGGGCTTGGATCTGAGGACGCTGTGGTGGAATGAACAGGATGCCGATGCAGCCTCCCGGCTGCAGGAAACATCGGTGGCCCAGCCGAGTCTGTTCATTGTTCAGTATGCGATGGCCAAGCAGCTGGAGGCGTGGGGCTTGACCCCGGCATGCATGCTCGGTCACAGCATTGGCGAGTACACCGCGGCTTGTCTTGCCGGAGTCTTCACACTGGAGGATGCACTGGAGCTCGTCGCTGAACGGGGCAGGCTGATGCAGAGCATGCCGCCGGGGGTCATGATGTCAGTACATCTGCCAGAGTCAAAGACTCGGGAGCATCTCTTCGGCTCCTTGTCGGTCGCTGCCGTGAACGCACCGGAGATTACGGTGGTGGCCGGGAATAAAGAGGATATGGAGCGCCTTCGTGACGAGCTTCGTCAGGAAGGCATTGAAGCCTATCTCCTCCATACGTCTCATGCCTTCCACTCGTCGATGATGGACCCCGTGATCGAGCCCTTTACGGCGACAGTCTCACGCATCACCCTGCATGCTCCGCAGATCCCGTACATATCTAATGTAACGGGGAGCTGGATTCAGCCGGAACAGGTCATGGATCCCGGCTATTGGGGGGAGCATGTAAGGCAGAGCGTCCGGTTTGCAGAAGGCGCAAGCGCCCTGATGTCAGACCCAGGTCTGCTGCTGGTAGAGATTGGACCGGGTCATGTGCTCAGCGGCCTGATGAGTCAGCAGGGGCCGCAGACCCGGACACCGTCCGCCGTTCCGCTCATCCGCCATCCCAAGGATCGCCAGGAGGACCGGGGATTTCTGCTGCAGGCACTTGGCCGACTGTGGTGTGAGGGTGTTGCCGTGAAGTGGAGCGATGTGCATCCGGATCGAATCGCAAGGCGGATTGCGCTTCCGACCTATCCGTTTCAGCGTAAGCGCTACTGGATTGGACAGGGCAGCCTGAGCTTCTTGCAATCCGGGCAGGAGGTCGCGTCTGCAACTGCAGCCGGCTCATCCGCGTCCTCTTATCCGACGGACAAAGGCGAAGTGGACAGCGCACCGGGTGTCACGGAGCCGTCGGCACCGGCTGCTGCCGCGGCGCTTGATAAAAGCCCCGAGGGTGTGCTGGAAGAGGTGCGGGGGATCTGGGAGGACCTGTTCGGCATTTCTCCGATCGGCCTGGATGATGATTTCTTTACATTGGGCGGCAATTCCATGCTGGCGATTCAGCTGATGACCCGTATCCGCAATGCCTATGATATAGAGCTGCAGCTGGAAAATATGTTCGATGAGCCGACAATCCGCGGCTTGGCCAGACAGGTGATCGAGGCGCTGCCGGATACAAAGGGGAGTCAAGAGGAGGAAGCAGCAGAGCTGGAGGCGCTGCTGAAGGAGCTGGAAGGACAGTCTCTGGACGACATCCAGAGAGAACTCGACAAATTGAAGGCCGAAGGAGTCAAGCAGTCATGATCAGCAACCTGCAATGTGTAGAGGTCAAGGAGCTGAGTGCCCCGCTGCTGCAGAGCCTGAGTGAACTGCTCGCAGCTGTCGTGGAGGACGGAGCCTCCGTAGGCTTTATGCCCCCGCTCAGCCTGGCAAGTGCTGAATCTTATTGGAGGAAGGTGCCGGGTGAGGACGTCCTGCTATGGGTGGCCATGGATCAGGAGGCCGTGTGCGGAACGGTCCAGCTGCATTTGTCTATGAAGGAGAATGGACTGCACCGGGCCGAGGTGGCGAAGCTGATGGTGCATCCGGATCATCGGCAAAAAGGCATCGGAAGAGCTTTAATGAAGGCAGCCGAGGCCGGTGCTGTCAGAGAAGGGCGAAGCCTGCTCGTGCTCGACACGCGGCAGGGAGACCCTTCCAATCTGCTGTACCGGTCGGAAGGTTATATCGAGGCGGGTACGATTCCCCGCTTTGCATTGTCCAGTCATGGAAGCCTGGACGCGACGGTCTTTTATTACAAGGAAATTTCGAGGAATTAACCTTTGCCGTGAACCACAAAGCCATGCCAAAACCAATTAGGCGCTGGAGCTCCTATGAAAGGGTGGAAACATTGAAAACTGATATCGTGCTAGAGCGCGTCTCCCGGAAACAGCCGCTGCCGCTCTCGGTGGAGCAGTACAGACTATGGTTTCTCAGCCAGCTGGAACCGTCCAGCATTCATTTCAATATTAATGCGGCTTTCCGCATGCAGGGAGAGCTGGCTGAGGAGCTGTTTGAGCAAAGCCTGAACGGCATTGTTGCCCGCCATGAATCGCTCCGCACGGTTTTCGAGGTCCGGGAAAGTGTGCCGGAGCAAGTCATTCGGGAACGGGTGTTTATTCCGATAGACTTGGTTGATCTGTCCATGCTGCCCAAGGAGGAGCAGGAGGCTCGTGCGGTGGAGCTTATGAATGAAGAGATTCAGAAGCCCTTCTCACTGGAGACCGGCCCGCTTCTGCGGGCTGCCCTGTTCCGTTTGTCGGAGCAGGAACGAATCCTGTTGTTTACGATTCATCATATCGTCGCCGACTTTGGCTCTTTAGGCAAAATCGTGCAGGAGCTGTGTCAGTTTTACACCGCCTATATCGAAGGGCGGGCACCGGAGCTGGCTCCGCTTCCGCTGCATTTTGCAGATTACGCCTACTGGCAGGCTGCGCGGGTCAAGGAGAACGCTTATGACCGGCAGCTGAGCTACTGGCGGGACAAGCTGGGCGGAGAGCTTCCGGTGCTCAATATGCCGCTGGACCGTCCCCGTCCTCCAGTCATGACTCACGATGGAGAACGCAGGCGCATCACGCTGTCCCGGGAGCTGACCGAAGGCGTCAAACAGCTGAGCCGCAGCTCCGGGGTAACGCTCTTCAATACGCTGCTGGCTGCATATCATGTGCTGCTGTACCGCTATAGCGGACAGGAGGATTTGTGCATCGGGACATCGATCAGCACCCGAAGTCAGCCGGAGCTGCAGGATATGATCGGAATGCTGGTGAACAATCTGGTGCTGCGGATGGATGTATCCGGGAATCCTTCCTTCACAGACGTCCTGAAGCTGTCCCGCAAGACGTGCTTCGCTGCCTTTGCCCATCAGGATGTTCCGTACGAAAAGCTGATCGACGAGCTGCAGAGCGAGCGGGACCGGAGCCGCAATCCATTTTTCCAGACGATGCTTACCTTTCTGCATGCGCCGCCTCTGGATGTTCATGCACTTCCCGGGTTGACCATCCGGCGGTTTGATTTTACGAAGAAGCCCAGTGCGCTGGAGCTTTCCTTCACCATTACAGAGAATGATGGAGTGCTGGAAGCGGTCATGGACTATAACAGTGATCTGTTCCGTGCAGACACCATCGGCCGGATGCTGGAGCATTTCCGTCAGCTGCTGGAAGCTGCGGTGGAGGACCCCGGCCGGGGCATCAACGAGCTGCCAATGCTGTCAGACCGTGAAAGGCACACTATTCTTCAGAAATGGAGCGGGGCGAGTGCCAGAACGGCCCCTCCGGAGGGTACCGTGCAGGAGCTGTTTACCCGCCAGGCTATGCTGACGCCGGACGCCACAGCTCTGATCTACCGGGATCAGTCCCTAACGTACCGCGAGCTGGAGGAGCGGTCAAACCAGCTGGCCCATGCTTTGCTGAACAGAGCAGGCGGAGGTGAAGCTCCCCTGGAACGCGTTGCCGTCTGCCTGGAACGGTCCATCGAATGGATTGTGACGCTGCTCGGGGTGATGAAGGCGGGCTGTGCGTATATTCCGCTGGATCCCTCCTATCCGTCGGAACGCCTGGAATATATGCTCCGGCATGCCAGGGCCGATGCTCTTATTGCAGATCAAGGACTGCTTGCCGCCTCCGAGAGGCTTACGGATCAGGGCTGCCGGGTCATTCCGCTCTCCGCTCTATGGGATGAGCTGAGCCTGCAGCCCGTGACTCCTGTCAGCCCTGCGTCGAATTCGGACCTGATGTACATCATGTACACCTCGGGATCCACCGGGAAGCCGAAGGGCGTCATGGTTACCCACCGGAATGTGGCCAGCCACTGCGTCCAGGCTATGTTGAAATTTCAGCTGCAGGCTGGAGACCGTGTCCTCCAGTTCACTTCGGTCGGCTTCGATGTGGCGGTGCAGGAAATATTCCCGGCGCTGCTGTCAGGAGCTGCGCTCGTGCTGTGGAAGGACAAGCATATTGCCGAGGGCGGAGAATTCCTGGCGTGGCTGGAGAAGGAGAAAGTCAGTGTTCTGAATGTGACAACGGCCCACTGGGGCAATCTCGTGACAGATCTCAAGAACGGAGCGGCGACCATTCCCGGCAGCCTGAAGCTGGTCATCGTCGGGGGGGAGAAGGTGGCTTATGACACCTATCAGGTGTGGAGCCGGATCACTGCGGGGAAGGTGCGCTGGATTAACGATTATGGCCTAACGGAAACGACGATCACGGCCGCGATGTTTGAGCCGCCGGCGGGCTGGACGAGTGACACGGAGCTGATGCCAGTAGGGCGGCCGCTGGGCAATACGACGATGTATATCCTGAATGACAGCATGGAGCCGGTGCCGCCGGGCGTGTACGGGGAGCTTTATATTGGCGGAGACGGCATTGCAAAAGGCTACTGGGATCAGGAGGAGCTGAGCAAGGAGCGGTTCATCCCGAGTCCATTCCCTGCAAGCAGCGGAGAGATCCTGTTCCGGACGGGGGACCTCGCCCGCTTCCTGCCGGATGGACTTGTGGAATTTATGGGCCGCCGGGACCATCAGATCAAGATACGGGGATTCCGCGTGGAGCCGGGAGAGATTGAGGCGCAGCTGTCACAGTATGGCAAGCTGTCGCAATATGTGGTCGTGCCTCGTATGGGACCGGGTGGGGAGTACAGCCTGGCAGCCTACATTGTGCTGAACGAGCCGACGGTGACCGTCGGAGAGCTGCGTCGTTTTCTGCAGAACAGGCTGCCGGAGTACATGGTGCCCTCCTATTATGTGGTGCTGAGCGAGATTCCGCTGACCGTTCATGGCAAGGTGGACACAGCAGCCCTGCCCAAGCCGGAGCGGCATGCCAGAGAGGAACGGGACTACGTGGCACCGAGGACGCCGGCCGAGGCGCGGGCAGCCGACATCTGGGCCGGGGTGCTGGGCATGTCCGCAGTGAGCATCACCGACAGCTTTTTTGAAATCGGGGGCAATTCACTGCTGGCCACCCAGGTGATGTCCCAGGTGAAAGGACAGTGGGGCGGCTCGGTTCCGCTAAGGCTTCTGTTCGAATATCCGGTGCTTGCCGATTGGGCAGAGCAGCTGGACCGGTATATGGCCTCGGAGGGGACAGGGAGCAGGGAAGAGGAAGGCTGTCTGGTCAAAATCCAGCAAAAAGGCGAGAAAACGCCGCTGTTTTTCTTTCATCCGGTCGGCGGCAGCATCAGCTGCTACTTCACACTTTCGCGTCAGCTGGGAAAGGCCCAGCCCTTCTATGCCTTCCAAAGCCATGGCATGATTGGGTCATCAGACGTGCCACAGACCATTGAGGAGATGGCGGAGGCTTATGTCAGCGAGATCCTCTCGGTGCAGCCGAAAGGTCCTTACCGCCTCGGCGGATGGTCCATGGGCGGCTTTATCGCCTACGAGGCAGCACGCAGGCTGAAGGCAGCCGGAGAGGAGGTCGTACAGCTCGCCCTGATTGACAGCGATCTGTCCAAGAGAAGCGATGCCACCGAGGAAATGGTGATGTATCACTTCATCAAACAGCTGGCTGCCGTTCCGGGCCATCATATTTCTGATGATATGCTGCGTTCCTGGCAGGCCCAGAGCCTGGACCGGGAAGAATTATGCGCGGAGCTGCAGGCTCTGGACCTGCTGCCGCCGGGAACACCCGTGGAGGAGCTGAACCGTCTGTTCGCCGTCTATCTGGGCACAGTGCATGCCTTTCAGGCGTATCAGCCCGGACTTACTCCGAAGCTTGACGTGGAGCAGGTGCAGCTGTTCCGCGCTGCGGATTCGCAAGAGCAGGAGGGCGTATGGAGCCGCCTGGTCAGCCATCTCACATTACACCAGGTGCAAGCCGATCATTTCTCTATTGTTCATCACGAGGATCTTGGCCGATGGATTGATATTCCAAAAAATCTGTTACCCCTGGGATAGGAGGGAAGCGTGATGATATTCGTAGGCAAGCTGGTGCTGTATTTCCTGCTGTGGACACTGTACTCCTACACGATGCACGTTCTGGCCCACATTCCGCACAAAAAAAACTTCCTGCATCACATTCACATGGCCCACCACAAATACGACTATGGAGATTCCAAGTGGCCGCCATGGCATGATTTCTTTTTCTGGTTTGGCGGGTGGAAGGAAAGTCTGGATGTGTGGCTGACCTTTACCCTGCCGATTGTCGTGCTGATGTTCTTTGATCCGGTGTATGGCATCATCCTATTCGCCTTTCATTATATTTATGAAATTTTTCTGTCCCGGAACGTCCTGGACCATAACCCGAATCTGACCGGCAAATTCACGAACATTATTCCCGTCGGCGTGTTTCACCTGAAGCACCACAAGCTGTACAAATGCAACTATTCCTTTTTCATTTCCTTATGGGACTATCTGTTCCGCACCAACGACAGCCACGTCAAAAAGAAGCTGAAGCAGCGGAGACGCAGCCAGGAGACCGTGTACAAGCAAGGCTCGTGATCATAATCTGTGGAAAAGGCGGTTGATTTCATGAACGATCTGGAAAAAAAGCTCTCCTCGCTTTCTCCCGAGCAGCGCAGCATGCTGGAGGCGCGCCTGAAGCAGCGCTCGGCTGCGCCGGACACAGCCGGTGCGGCCGGTGCCGCCGGTGCCGCCGGGGAGAAGGGGATTTCTATCAGTGACAGCCTGCGCCAAAAGGGAATGGGCTTCTCGCTCATCTTCTTCTCCGGCGACGGCTCGACAGACGGTCCTGACAAATATCGCCTGGTACTGGAAAGCGCCAAATTCGCGGATCAGAACGGGTTTCAGGCGATCTGGACCCCGGAGCGTCACTTCCAGGCTGTCGGCGGACTGTATCCCAATCCGTCGGTGCTGAGTGCCGCCTTGGCTACCATTACAGACAACATCCAGCTGCGGGCAGGCAGCGTCGTGCTGCCTCTGCACCATCCGCTGCGGGTCGCGGAGGAGTGGTCGCTGGTGGACAATTTATCCCGGGGCCGGGCGGCCATATCGGTAGCCACGGGCTGGCACCCCGCCGACTTTATATTGAAGCCGGAATATTACGAGAACCGCAAGGAAGTGATGTATGAGCATCTGGAGCTTATCCGGCGGCTGTGGAGAGGCGAGTCGGTGGAATGCAAGGATATTTCGGGCCAGCAGGTAGAGGTGGCGGTGCTGCCGAAGCCGGTGCAGCCAGAGCTTCCCGTCTTCCTGACGGCTTCGGGGAATCCGGCGACCTGGAGTAAGGCTGGAGAGCAGGGCTTTCATGTGCTCTGCTCCATGGCAACACATACACTGGATGCGCTGAAGGAGCGGATTCAGCTGTACCGGGAGCAGCGCGCCAAGCATGGACATGATCCCGAAGCCGGCATCGTCTCGGTGATGGTCCACACCTGTGTCGGCGAAAAGGATCAGGAGGTGAAGGAGCAGGTCAGAGGCCCGCTCCGGGATTATTTAGACACCTTTTTAGATCAATATGAGACGCTGAATCCACTGAAGGACGAGCAGTCCGAGGTCGGCAGTATGCTGAGCAGCAGCCGGGACGCGCTGATTACCTTCGCCTTCGAGAAATATTTTCAGATCAGCTCATTAATGGGCTCCAAGGAGAAATGTGCCGCCATGATCGAGAAGCTGCACCGCATCGGAGTCGATGAGGTGGCCTGCCTGCTGGACTTCGGGCTGGAATTTCAGCAGGTGATGGAGGGACTGGAGCATTTGAATGAGTTGAGGTCCTGGTTTACTCCGGCGAAGCTGCAGGTTCCTGTATAGAGCAAGGCATTTCACAAAAAAAGAAGGTGAGAGGATGGAAGTAGAAATCCAGCAGGGAAACAGCAGCATCCATCCGGCGCGTACGGTTTGGGGAGATCGTAATTTTTTGAAGCTGTGGACGGGGCAGTCCCTCTCCATGTTTGGCTCCCAGATTACGGCGATGGCTCTTCCGCTGATTGCGGCACTGTCGCTGAAGTCATCACCGCTGCAAATGGGAATTTTACATGCTGTTGAATATGCGCCCTTTCTGCTGTTCGGATTGGTGGCCGGGGTGTGGGTGGATCGGCTTCCGAAGCGGCCGCTGCTGATTGCTGCGGATTTCAGCCGGGCTGCACTGCTCATGAGCATTCCGATTCTGGCATGGGCCGGGCTCCTGAATTTCTTCTATGTATGCCTGGTCGCGTTCGTGGTGGGAGTCTGCACCACCTTTTATTCAATCGGATATCAGTCCATCCTGCCCTACATGCTGAGGAAGGACCTGCTAGTGGATGCCAATGCGAAGATGGAGCTGAGCCGGTCTGCCGCCGGTGTAACCGGACCGGGCTTGTCCGGCCTGCTCGTCCAGTGGCTGAGCGGCGCAGTTGCTATTGTGCTGGATGCCTTCTCATTTCTTATATCGGGCCTGCTAACCTGTAGAGTGCAGGTGGACGAGCCGCCGCGGCAAGTGAAGCAATCGCTCCTTTCAGGCCTTTCGCGGGAGATTGGCGAGGGCATGCGCCTGGTGTTTCAGAATCATTATTTGCGCTCCATTGCCGCTTGCTCGGCTAGCTTTAATTTCTTCTATAATATGATCCTCGCCGTCATCATTGTGTACACGACCAGGACACTCGGCTTCAGTCCCGCCGAGATTGGCCTGGTGATGACGCTCGGCTCGCTGGGGGCCGTGCTGAGCGTAGTGTTCAGCGGCCGGCTTGTTGCCCGGTTCGGCCTGGGTCCTGTTATTGCAGGGTCTGCACTGGGACAAGGGCTGGGATTTCTGTTTCTGTTCGGCGCAGCCGGCACGAAAACGGCGGCGTTCCTTATGATCCTCTTGTCCATGTTTATCGTCTCGCTGACGACAACGGTATACAATGTGGCGCAGATCAGCTTCCGGCAATCGATCACAGCGCCGGACATGCTGGGACGGATGAACGCTACAATGCGTTTTGTCGTCTGGGGCGTCATTCCGCTCGGAGCCCTGTCAGGCGGGGCGCTGGGCACCTGGATCGGGCTGTATGAAACGATTTGCGCTGCTGCCTGCGGCGGGGCCCTTTCGTTTCTGTGGATCTGGAGCTCACCCGTTAGAACGGTTCAGGAGGGGAAGCGAGGGGAGGCTGCAAAGGATGAACCGTAACACATATCAGCTTGAAATCCTTCGCGTATGCAGCGACAGGTATATCAATTACAGCTACCTGATCGTGGACCGCAAGAGCAGGCAGGCGGCGGTCGTAGACCCTGCCTGGCAGCTGGAAGCTATTGAGGCGGCGCTGGAACGCTATGAGGCAAAGCTGAGTACGATTTTGCTGACCCACTCTCACAAGGATCATGTGCATCTCGTACCGCCGCTGTGCCAGCGATATGCTCCGCACGTATTTATGATGCAGAAGGAGCTGGACTATTATCATTTTAGCGCTCCTTCCCTGCATGGGCTGAAAGACGGCGAGGAGCTGAAGGTAGGGCATACCTCGATCACCGGACTACTCACACCGGGACATACGGCGGGCGGGGGATGCTACTGGCTGGAGGGGAGCCTGTTTACCGGGGATACAATTTTTACAGAGGGCTGCGGCATGTGTTCGTCGGAAGGCAGTGATCCTGTGGAGATGTATTACAGCGTCAAACGGCTTCAGCAGCTTATGCCGCCAGACACCAGGGTGTATCCGGGACATTCCTTTGGTGAGCGGCCAGGTCAGAGCATGAGCCGCCTGCACGAGATGAATGCTTACTTCCAGATCGCCTCTTTGGAGCATTTTGTATCCTTCCGGATGCGGAAGGGGCAGACCTCATTGATGAGCTTTCACTAACGGCCAGCAGGGTCTTCAGGCAAGCCCAATACCCTCTTCAATGAGGGAGAAAAGAGGTGGGAGTTATGCTGATGTATGCAGTGCATGTGGGGAACGGCTACGCTTCCTCTCAGCTGGAAGCCGGCTTGTCCCTTCTCAGCCGTGACAAAGAGAGGCGGATTCGCCAGCTTGTCCGCCGGGAGGATCAGGTTCGAAGCACCGCCGGCCAGCTGCTGTCGGCCTGGCTCATCTCGGCATACAGGGGCGTATTTCCAGAGAGCAGCCAGCTGACAAGGACGACTTATGGCAAGCCATACTGGCTTGCGGATCCGGAATGCTGCTTTAACATTTCCCATTCCGGGGAGTGGGTGGTCGGTGTCATCGGCGGGGTTCCGGTCGGAATCGATGTTGAAGAGGTACAGGACATAGATCTCTCCGTGTCAGACATGGTATTCTCAGCCCCGGAGCGAGAGGCGCTGTCAGCCCGGAAGGGTGCCGACGCGAGAGAGTACTTCTATACGCTTTGGACGTGCAAGGAAAGCTGCCTGAAGGCGATGGGTACGGGATTCTCCTACCCGCCCCGCGACATTACGATTCAACCTGAAGCCGGGCATCTGCACATTCAGGACGGAGACCGCCTGATTCCCTATACCTTAAGAACGTATGACGCGCTGGGCAGCGGCTACAAGCTCGCAGTATGTGCCAGGGGCATGGGGAGTAAGCTGCCGCTGCAGCCTGAAATACTGGATGCCGGGGAGCTGCTGGAGGCGTGCTGCCTGCAGCGCCTGGATGATACTTTGTGCAAATAAGGATTGATTGTTACATCCTTTTTATGCTAGGGTAAAGCCAGTAAAAGCGTTCACAAAGAGGTGCTGCTTCGGCAGCATCTCTTTGCTGTCAAGGCGCGCAAATGATGATTCTGCGCTATACTATATACATCAGTGCGATCTCGTTGAGGATGTGTTTACTTATGAAGCTGAATGGTTATCTGCAGAGATTGATTGCGTTTACTTTGCTGCTGAGCATGCTGCCTGTCGCCATTCTTGGTATTTTTTCTTACTTTAAATCATCATCAGACATTCAGGACAAGGTCAATGACGGAAACATGCTGCGCCTAAAGCAGACGCAGATGACCGTGGAGCAGGTGCTGAAGACTGTGGAGCATACCGCGGTGCGGTTTGCCAATTCCCCGCTGGTGAATGACCATATTGACGTGTCTTTAACGCCGCATGAGTTTGGCATCGTTGGCGATTTAATGAACGAGCTGACGACGCTGTCCGGCGGCCAGCTTCAATATATGGACCCGGTTCTGATCAGTGTACGGGAGGGCTGGGCCGTCAGTGATGACGGTCTGAGCCCTATGGCCGACAAGATCGGATACGATGAGCTGAACTATTATTTGGAGCGTCCGGGACAGTCCTTCTGGATCAGTGAGGCCGGCGATCCCTTCACGGGCAGTCAGGCCGGAGATATTAATCTCGTCATCAAAATTCCACTGAATGACCGCAACCCGTCCGGCCTGCTGCTGGTGCGCACGTCGTCGGGAGACGTGAACCGCCACATTTTCAAGAGCCAGCGCTCCGGGAGCATCATGGTTCTGGACCATCAGGATCGGGTGCTGCTGTCCGAAACCGAGCTGGCTATAGGAGACAATGCGGCGCGCCATGGCTTCTTTCAGGATATTCAGAATACTGGCCTCACATCCGGCTACACCGAAAGTGATGTTGGCGAGGAGCGCTCAGCCATTAGCTTTATTGAGTCCAGCTATAATGGCTGGTCCTATCTATCCATCGTTTCGATTGATGATATAACGAGCGAATCGCGCATGATCGGCTGGCTGACGCTGGTTATCTGTGTCATGACTCTGTTGTTCACGTCGCTGATCTCTTTCTTCGGCTCCTTCCGAATGTATCAGCCGATCCGGAGTCTGTATGATCTGTCTGCGCAGATGACCGGGACGACGGCAGAGCCGCTCGCCCGGGGCGGGGATGAGTTCCGGATTATTAGCGAGCGGATCCAGCGGCTGGATATGAACCGGAGCCGCCTGACGGAGCAGCTGGACCGGCAGGTGGAGCAGCTGAATGAATTTTTTATGCTGAAGCTGCTGCACGGCGAAATTCCCCGCAAGGACATTGGAGAACGGCTTCATATGTTCGGATACGATGAATCCACCATGCATCAGTGTGTGCTGGCCATTCAGATTGATACGCTGGAAGGCACTCTGTACGAGGAGAAGGATAAGGATTTAATGCTCTTCGCTATGAAAAATATAGTGACCGAGCTTGCGCCATCCCAAGGACTGCATGCCTGCATGGTGACGGGACATAGCGTAATTGTGGTGCGCGGCAGCAATCAATCCTCGAAGGAGCAGTTTCTTCAGGAGCTGTATGCCGAGGCGGAGACGTTCCAGAAGGAGATCAAGCATTATTTGAAGCTGAAGGCCAGCATTGGCATCAGCAGGGTATACAGCGACTTCGAACAGCTGCCTTTAGCCTATAGTGAAAGCGTAGAGGCGCTTAAATACCGGATGAAGCTGGGCTATGAGTCCATTCTGTTTATTGAGGACATGACCTCAGGCGGCGGCAATCTGGCTTATCCGGAGCAGCTGGAGAACCGGCTGCTGGATGCCGTGAAGGAGACCAATGCCGATCAGGCCGTGACTCTGCTGGAGGAATGGGTCAATGAGCTGTTCCGGACAGAGCTGAGAATTGATGAATACCGGCTGTCCCTGGTGCGGCTGCTGACCCAGATTATGCGGATTGTGCAGGATACCGGGGAATCGCTGCGTTGGCAGGATCAGGAGAACAAGTCGGTCATTGACCAGCTGTTTGAGCTGAACAGCAGACAGGATATTCTGGAGTGGTTCCGGGATACCGTCATTGCCCCAGCAGTTACACTGCTGGATGAACGGCGGGGCGAGAAATACAAGTCGATCTCCGATGAGGTCATCCGCATCATTCATGAGGAATACGACACCGATCTGACACTGGAGGAGTGTGCAGCAAGGCTCCACTATCATCCCAGCTACATTTGGCGCATCCTGCGGAAGGAGTCCGGCATCAGCTTCAGTGAATACCTGGCTCAGCATCGGCTGAAGATGGCCAAGCAGTGGCTGGAGGAAACAGAAATGACGATTACAGAAATTGCCGAGCGGCTTCGTTACAACAATGCCCAGAACTTTATTCGCTACTTTAAGAAAATGGAGGGCGTATCGCCCGGCAAATACAGAAAGCAGCATCATGATCCCGATGCCTCCTGAGACCCGTGTCTCGGGAGCTTTTTGTATATAATCATTCTGTTGAATTTATCGAGCAATCATTGTCTACACAGAGATTATTGCCTTGATATGACACTCGCGGCGGCGTTTGAGGGCTGAAACGGGGGCTTGGGCTGAAGTTATGGAAATGAGCAGGGAAAAGATTATATACGGTTATAGAGCAGGGTGATAGATTAAGGACTATAGAATGTTTAAAGATGTCCTTCTTCGTAACCGTTTACATGCTGTGATGGAAGACTCCCTGATCCCTATGAGCCACTGCTTCTCCCGGTTTTGTTCATGCTGGTAAATGCTGCAGCTGCACTTTTTTGCGCTGGGGCACCCCGAAGAGACTAGTTTGACGCTATAATTTAGAGTAATGACAGTGATTCAGGAGAGATCGCAGCGCGTTGCTCTTTACGGCCTGACCCTTGCTGCAGTGAGTCGCAGTGAGGGCCTCATGAGAGGCTGAGCGTTCAAGTTAACCCAGGCTGACCCCTCTGTCATATGCGTCGTCTGGCAGGAATGCTAGCGACTGGCAACCAGACCTGATACCTTCAAGGGAGGCAAGCACATGATCACATTAGGGCGAACATGGAGAGGGCTTTGGACCTTGGCAGGGATACTCCTGCTAATGGCCGGCCTGATGTCCGGCTGCTCGGAGGAAAGCAATGAGGCGGCTGTGGGAAGCAGCCGGGAAGGCGGAGCCGGCTCCGGGAATGAGCCTTTCCCTATGAAGCTGATGATCCCCGGTCTCAATGCCGAGAATCCGGGCAAGGACAATGCGTTTCATCAAGCCATTGAGCAGTATACGAATAGTAGTCTGGACATCACCTGGGTGCCGCAGGATACCTATGACGAGAAGAGCAATCTGCTCATGGTTTCCGGCGAGCTGCCTGACCTGATGTATGTAAAGAGCATGAAGTCCTCCAGCTTTCTGAATGCTATTAAAGCGGGAGCGTTTTGGGAGATTGGCCCCGAGCTCAAGAACTATCCGAACCTGAGTCAGGCCAATGAAGAGATTCTGGACAACCTGGCGATTGACGGAAAGGTGTATGCCGTTTACCGGCACTCTGCGCCGGCACAGGTCGGGGTCACGTACCGGAAAGACTGGCTGGAGCGGCTTGGATTATCAGAGCCCCGGACGCCGGAGGAGTTCTACAAGCTGCTGAAGGCGTTCAAGGAGAACGATCCGGACCAGAACGGCAAGGATGATACGTACGGCTTTATTTACTGGAAAGAAGACTTTCTGTCGATGTTCCGCATTCTGGCCAATTGGTATGGCAGTCCGAATATTTGGGGTGTGGACGAGAACGGAGAGCTCATCCCGGATTTTGTGACCAAAGAATATATGGACGCTCTTAATTTCATGAAAAGGCTGTATGACGAAGAGCTGATGAATCCTAACTTTGCCGTCCTTGCCGGAGCCAAAGCGAATGATATGTTTCTTGCCGGCGAGGGAGGAGCCATGTTCAGCTCTCTCAACAATCCGGCGGCCTGGTCGGCTGCCGGCAAGACAGAGCCGGGCGCAGAGCTGGGCGTATTCTCCACATTGGAAGCCAGATACGGGAAGAGAGCGCGGGCCGGCAGCGGATATCTCGGGGTCTATATGATTCCCAAGCGCTCCGTCCAGACAGAGGAGCAATTTCATCGCATTCTGCAATTCCTGGACCAGATGAATGATGCACCAATGCAGAACCTGCTGGAGTACGGAATCGAGGGCAGGCACTATAAGGTGGAGGACGGCAAGGCCGTCATGCTGGACACCGAGCTGATGCAGAGTGAGATTCTGGATTACAAGCATCTGCAGCTAAAGGTAGCGATGAATTTGCTGCCGGCGGGAGGACTGCATCCCGTGCAGGAGAAGGTGGAGGAGCTAAAGGCTGCCAATGAGGAGTATGCCGTGTACAATCCGGCGCAGCCGTTTGATTCCAATACCTACACAAAGAAGGGACAGCAGCTGGATGATATGCGATATGACATGATGGCGAAATATGTGATGGGCGATCTGGATGCCGAAGGCTACCAGAAGGCTGTGCAGAAATGGATGGATGCCGGGGGCAGCAAGGTCATAGAGGAGCTGAACCAGCAGTACCGGCGGTCGAAAAAATAAGGAAATCTATGAACCATGAGCAAGATTTCTGGAGAAAAGCAAGAAGCGGATCGATCCAAAGAATGAACAGGAGAAGGGAGCAAATTACACATGAATACTATGGAACAATCTCAATTACTGGAACGTTTGCTGCATCGCGTAGAGGGCATTGAATCGGACGTATGGCGCCTCAGAATGGATTTCTGGGAGTGGAACTCCGGTGTCTGCCTGTTCGGGATCATCAAGGCGTATGAAGCAACCGGCGAGAAGAAATATCTGTCTTTTCTGAGTGAGTGGTACGACCGGAACGTTGAGCAGCGCAAGACGGGCTCGGTGAATACGGTCATTCCGGCGAACGTAGCCCTGCTCCTGCTGAAGGAAACCGGGGATGCTAAATATGCAGCCATCTGCGAGGAATATGCCGACTGGTGCCTGAACGTTTCGCTCAAGACGACCAATGGGGGGCTTGCTCACGTATGGAGCGAGGGCGGCCTTGAGGACTACAAAAATCAGCTGTGGATCGATTCCCTGTTTATGGCTGGCCTGTTCATGCTCCGCTATGGTGCCTGGAGCCGGAACGAGAAGCTGCTGGCAGCAGGGAAAGAGCAGTTTGATATTCATATCCGTTCCCAGTTTGATCCGGAGGCGGGGCTGTTCTATCACGGCTATCACTGTCTGGAACAGAAGCCGCTGGGTGAATTCTGGGGCAGAGGCAACGGCTGGGCTGCTGCGAGCCTGATTGAATTAATTGAGAATCAAGGAGTAGACAGCGCGGAAGGCCGCTATGTGGAGGTGTTCCAGCGTCTGATGGAGAAGGGCTATCAGCTTCGCCTGAAGGACGGGATGCTCCGCACCCTGCCGGAGCTGGAGGAGGCCTATCCGGAAGCAACTGCAACCGCATTGTTCGGCTACGCTGCGCTGAAGGGCGTCAGACTTGGCATTTTGGAAAATAAATTTGAGGCCTGGGGCCGGCAGACCACAGAGACCTTGGCGCAGCATGTGTCGGAAGAAGGAATTCCGCAATCCGCCTCCGGCGGCACCGATTGTCAGGAGAAGGAAGGCTATCTGCAGGTTCCTTACACCGAGACGCTGTATGCGTACGGAGTCCTGTTCATGCTGTATGGAGAGGCGATCAAGCTGACGGAAGAATCCCAGGAGACTGCCGATGTTTGATATGCTGCTGGAACGGTGGAGATTTCTGCTGGTTGGCGGAGCGGCTGCAGAGTCAGGCCGCTCCCCGGCCCGCGGGAATGACGGAGATAAGCAGAGCCAGGCGGTGACCCGCTTTGTACAGTCAATGACACCTGACCACGGGGAAACACTGTGGAGCGATCTGCCGAAGCTCATCAATGCGGCCGATCTGCACCATAATTACTCCCGGCTTTACGAAATGACACTGGCACTGGAAACCGCCGGTTCGTCGCTTTATCAAGACAGCGCTTTAGAGCAGTCGATACTGCAAGGCCTGGAATGGATGTATGAGCACCGCTACAACGAGCAGGTACCGACTTACGGCAATTGGTGGTACTGGGAGATTGGCTCGCCGCTGCTTCTGGTCAATATCCTCTGCCTGATGAAGGAGCGGCTGACGCCGGAGAGAATGGTTCAATATCTTCGTCCCGTGCACCGGTTTGTGCCGAATCCGCTGATGATGCGGACGGCCGATCTGCCGGAGCCTTATCTCTCTACCGGCGCGAATCGGGTGTGGAAATCCCGCGCCTTTCTATTCTATTCCTTGCTGCATGAAGATGCAGAAGGGATTGCTGCGGCAAGAGATGCGCTTTCGCCAGTTTTTGGAACCGTTTCCGCAGGGGACGGCTTCTACCCGGACGGATCATTCATTCAGCATAAGAAATTTCCGTATACCGGCGGGTATGGCAAATCGCTGCTGAAGGAGCTTGCAGAGCTGACCTTTGTGCTGCAGGGCTCGCAGTGGACCATCTCCAAAGAACAAGCGGATGAGATGGCCGGCTGGGTCCAGCATTCCTTCGCTCCCTTTATCTTCCGAGGGCTCATGATGGAGATGGTTCGGGGCAGGGAGCTGTCGCGCCAGACTCCGGGAAGCCACGCCAATGTTCAGGCGGTGGCCGTGGCGTCGCTGCAGCTGGCTAAAGCCGCTTCACCGGAGCCTGCCGCCTGGCTGCGTAGCCAGGCCAAGCAATGGCTGCTAGCACTCTCCGAGGGCTGGGGGGATACCGGCCTGGGACCTGCCGCGGCTTCTCTAGCTCGGGAGGTGCTTCAAGACGAAAGTATTGAGCCGGCCGAAGAGAAGGTCTTCTGCAAGGTGTTTGCCAGTATGGACCGGGCCGTATCGAGAGCACCGGGCCATGCCTTGGGCGTGAGTATGTTCTCCGAGCGGATCGGCAGCTATGAATCGATCAATGGTGAGAACTTAAAGGGCTGGTACACTGCCCATGGCATGACGTATCTGTATAACTCCGATTTACGGGTATACGCTGATGGCTTCTGGCCTACGGTGAATCCGCACCGGCTGCCGGGGACGACCGTGAGCACGGTGCCAAGGCAGGACGGCTTCGGGCTGAACCGTCCGCTGCTGGGACAGTTTGCCGGCGGCGTGCAATGCGGACAGGACAGCGGTCTGGTCGGTATGGAGCTCGTAGAGCCGGACGAATTCCGGGCCCGGAAATCCTGGTTTCTGTTCGGAGAAGTCTACGCTTGTCTGGGAACGGTGCTGGAAGGAGCAGCCGGGGCGACCGAAACGATCGTGGACAACCGGATGCTGAATCAAGAGGGCAGTAACGTGCTTCTGATCGACGGACAGGAGGGCGTGAAGGAATCCGGCGACACCTTGGCGTCAAGCCCAGCGTGGATGCATCTGTCCGGCAGTGTTCCTGGAGCCGATATAGGCTACGTATTCCCGGATGCCGGCCTCCTGCAGGTGCTGAGAGAAGCCCGGAGCGGCAGCTGGAGAGAGCTGGATAACAAGGGCTCGGCGGAATTGGTTACCAGACATTATCTCACAGCCTGGTTTGAGCACGATGCGACGGCACAGGATGAGGGCTATGCCTATATGCTGCTGCCTGGGGCTAGCCCACAGGAAACAGCCCGCTATGCCGCCGAACCAGGCATCCACATCTTGGCCTGCACCCGCGAGGTCCACGCGGTAGCTGAGCCGGGGCAAGGCAGGTTCGCCGCCTTCTTCTGGGAGGACGGGGTGAAATCGGCGGGACCGATCACTTGTGACCAGCGTGCTAGTGTCATGGTGAAGGAAAGCGAAGAACGTATTGAAGTGTGTGTTGCGGATCCGACGCATGCCGAGGAAGGAACCATCGAGCTGGAGCTCGCCATTTTAGCCGGACGGGAGGTGATCGCCTGCAGTGAATTGATCGCCGTGACTCAGCTACAGCCCACGGTGAAGCTAACGTTTCAAAGGAAAGGGGCAAGAGGTGCGACACAATGCGTCGTATTTTCGAAAATCGAAGCATCCTGATTCAAGATTAAACTTCTGGAGGAGATGCCAAAATGAATTCATCATTTATGAAAACGATTTCGATTATGCTTGTGATCTGTCTGTCATTATCCTGGATTGGAACTACAAATACTGCAGTAGAGGCTCAGGGAAATCCCCCTTTGCTGTTTAATGATTTTGAGGACGGGAATACCTCAGATTGGAACCTTCCTTCTGGTTTTGCCCTGCATACCGACAATGGAAACAAAATGCTCCGGTATGTATATCAGTCTGGCAGCTCTACGCGCAAGTATGCGGTAGCAGGCAGCTCGGACTGGAGCCAGTACGCGGTAGAGGCGAAGCTTCAAAGCTCCTCGGACAGCAACAGTATTGGCGTGTATGCCAGATACGGGGGAGAAAATAACCATTATCTGCTTCGGCTGGATACAGGGAGCGACACACTCTCTCTTGTCAAAAAGCTGAACGGTAACGCGACACTGCTGGATTCGGCGCCTGTCGTGCTCGATCTGAACACGCTGTATACCGTCAAGCTTGCTGTAGACGGAAACCAGCTCACAGGCTATGTAGACGGGACGCCGCTGCTTTCGGCGACGGACAGCTCGCTCACCAAGGGCAAGATTGCCATTGGCGGCTACAGCAAGTCCAGCTATAGCGTGGATGACGTTCTGGTCAGCGACCTGAGAACGGCCGTGTCCATCGACGTTCAGCCTGACAGCCCAGTGCTGCTCGTGGATGAGGTCCGCAAGCTGAGCTCGACGGTGCTGGATCAGGGCGGACAGCCGATGAACGACGCAGCGGTATGCTGGAGCAGTGATGATGCTGCAATAGCAGCCGTAGACAGCGCCGGTAACGTGACGGCTGTCGCTGCAGGCACAACAACGATCCGTGCTTCCTTTAACAATCTGGAGGCTACCGCAGCGGTAACCGTGCAGGAGCTGGAGGAAGAGCTTCCGCTGGAGCTGAAGCGTACGCTTCAGCCGATCGCGGTCGATGGCGTGCTGGATGAAAGCGTCTGGAATCTGGACCGTACGGCACGCAAAGCCGTTTTGGGCACCAGCGGCAATACGGTAAATTTCGGGACGCTCTGGGATGACAAATACTTATACGTTGGCGTGAAGGTGTTTGATGATCAGCTCTACAGTGATTCCGAGGATTCCTACGAGAATGACTCTGTCGAGGTGTTCATCGACGGTGACCACAATCACGGCTCGACCTATGATGTGAATGATTGGCATTTCCGTAAAGGGTACAACGATGATGCGCTCTTCGAGCGATTGAATGAGCGGATCGGCGTGCAGCATGCCTCCGCTGCGATTCCTGGCGGGTACGCGGTCGAGCTGGCCATTCCTTGGCTGAATCTCGGCCTGACGGCAGAGGCGGGCCTTGATTTCGGATTTGATCTTGCCGTCAATGACGACGATAACGGCGGTGCAAGGGAAGCGCAGCTCGTCTGGAACGGCATTGCAGATAACTACAAGAATACGGTCGCTTTCGGCGACGCCACCTTGCTGGCGGACACGGTAGGCACGGCGGTTACAGTACCGGCTCCGGCGGCGGTAGACCGGTACGTGACGCCGCAGGGCGCAGGTACGAAGGATGGCAGCAGCTGGGCGAATGCCTTGGCCGGAGATCAGGTCGGCGGCCTTCAGGCAGCCTGGGATGCTACCGGGGATGCCAACACGCTGTATATCGGCAGCGGCACCTACACCGTTCCGCAAACCGTGACCCTGACTCGTGGCGGTACGGACCGAGAGAACTGGAAGAAGCTTCAGGGTGTCGATACCGGTGCCGGGGTGCCTGTATTCCAGGGAGACTGGTCGCTGCAAAATCAAGTCAACCGTTCGCTGATTGATGTGCCGCTGGGCGTCAGCTACTGGCAGATCGAGGACATTGTCATCGAAAATTACTATTATGGTATCTATGCGAATGGACAGCATACCGGCATCCGCGTCGTGGATGTGGATATGCATAATATGAGCGACGGTGTGTACTTGTGGGGCCGGGCAACCCGTTCCAATCCGGACGCGGGCTCCCATGATATTATGATCAAGGGCGGCACATATACGAATTACACGAAAAGTGCGGTTCGATTCCGTAACGGCAACTATTTGGCCAGTGTTATTGGCGTAACGGCAGATGCCGGCGGTCAGGCTAACTTCACATCCGGCAACTTCCCGATGGGCTTCAGAATTGGCAACTCACCGGAATCGGAATATATTTTTGACCATGATATCGTGTTCCAGGATGTCGTGAGCAGCAACAGCTGGCATGAGAATGGCAGCAGTAATTACTGGAATGGAGATGGCTTTAGTGCGGAGCGACAGGTATACAACCTGACCTATGTACGCAGCAAGGCGTTTGACAGCACGGACGGCGGCTGGGATGACAAGTCGATCAACCCGGTGTTTATTGATACGGTTGCGTTCGGCAACAAGCGGAATTACCGGATCTGGTCTGCCGATAAAGCGGTATTTATGAGAGCGATCGGCGGTTATTCCTACAAGCGCGGCGGTAACAGTGACTCCATCGGGCTGTGGGTCGGCAGCGCAGTCGGCAAAGCTGAAATGTACTACAGCACCCTGTACAACAATGCGCAGTCCGAGATTTCCCTGGAGGGCCCGACCAACCAGGTAGATCTGTACAACTCCATCATCGGCGACAGCCGGGGAGGAGACCTGTACACGCTGAACGGCGGTCAGGTGAATGCTTATCAGACTGAGGAATACTCCGCAGGAATTCAAGGCACGGACCCGCAGCTGGTGAATGGCTCGAATGCGAACTGGAAAGGCGACAGTACGGATTTCAACAGCCAGCTGTACGGCGCTTCCAAGGGCTATCATTATCCGGGACCGAGCACGGCACCGTACACTGTACAGATCAGTACCTCTAGCATTGCACTGGATTCATTCGAGCAGTTGACCGTCCATGCACAGGTGCTGGATCCATCGGGGCAGCCGGTGAGCGATCCGGAGGAAGTCATCTGGTACAGCGATGACGCAAGCCTGGCACGGCTGCTGCAATCCCGCGGCGCTGAAGCTGTCATTGAGGGCTTGAGTGCGGGCAGCACCGAGCTGGTAGCAATGTATAAAGGAGCCGAGGCGAAAGTCACGGTATCCGTGACGGAATAAAAGACAGGGGAGGGATCAAGGCGGCAGCAACTGCGCCGGGTCCCTTCCCTCCGTCTGTTTTTATATAAACATACAAAAGGAGTTCGTGAGATGAACATCATATACTTGCATACGCACGATACTGGAAGATACATTCAGCCATACGGCTACGCCGTTCCGACGCCGAACCTGATGGAGCTGGCGCGCGGAGGAACCTTGTTCCGCCAGGCCTTCTGTGCTGCACCTACCTGCTCACCGAGCCGGGCTGCGCTGCTGACAGGCATGGCTCCGCATTCCAACGGTATGCTGGGACTGACGCACCGGGGCTTTCTGCTGAATGATTACAAGGAGCACCTGGTTTCGTTCCTGTCGGACCAGGGATATGAGACCGCCTTGTGCGGCGTTCAGCATGAAGCGCCGGACAAAGCGATCCTCGGATATGAGCACCTGCTTGAGCCTGAGGCTGCACCGGAGCAGGAGCATGAGGACGTAAGATGTGCCGAGCGGGCCGCAGCTTATATTCGTGAAGATCGGGAGCGGCCGTTCTTCCTGTCGCTGGGGCTGTTTAACACTCACCGGGAGTTCCCGGAGAGAGACCCGGAGGTGAATCCGAACTATGTGCTGCCTCCGCACCCGTTCCCGGATACGGCTCAGAACCGCGAGGATATGGCGAATTATATCAGCTCTGCCAAGCTGATGGATCGCTGTGTCGGCATTGTGATGGAGGCGCTGAAGGCATCGGGGCAGGAGGACAGCACACTGCTGATCTTTACAACCGATCACGGCCTCGCCTTCCCGCACATGAAATGCAGCCTGTACGATACAGGAATCGGGGTCGCGCTAATGATGAAGAAGCCGGGACTCATCCGGGCCGGACATGTCGAGGATTCGCTGGTATCCCAGGTGGATCTGTTCCCGACGCTGTGCGACATGCTGGGCGTAGAGCAGCCAGAAAGGCTGCAGGGCGTATCCTTGCTGCCGCTCATTGAAGGAAGCCGCGACAAGGTTCGGGAGGAGATTTTTGCGGAGGTCACCTTCCATGCTGCCTATGAGCCGATGCGGTGTATCCGGACCGACCGGTACAAGCTGATCCGCTGGTTTGATGAGCATGACGGACTGGTGCCGGCGAATATCGACGATTCCCCGACCAAGAGCTTCCTGGTAGAGCAGGGGCTGCTGAGCACACGAAGAGAGCCGGTAGAGCTGTATGATCTGTACCTTGATCCGGTGGAGCGGGTCAATGTCGTCCGGGATGAAGCGTATGCCGGCATATATCAAGACCTGTCCTCGCGCCTGATGGCCTGGATGGAGGAAACCGGCGATCCTTTGCTGCATGGTAAGGTGCAGAAGCCGGAGGGAGCGCGCATCAACAAGGTAAGCTGTGTCAGCAACCAGGTTCCCGACTATGAATAAATAGACGTATTACAGCGGCTTTCTCTCCCGCCCGCTATGGCGCTGGTGCGGAGAGAGCCGCTTTTTATGATACAACGAAACAGACCGGCCCAAGGAGATCGTCAGGATCTTCTCGGGCCGGTCTGTTTCAATTGTCAGAAGGCTTACTCGTACCAGTAGCCTTTATGTCCGCGTTCCATACGCATCAGGGCTTCCAGATAGAAATAATCGCCCCAGATGGTGAAATCGTCCGGATTATTACCTTTGCGAACACTGTATGAGCCATGCTTGATAAAGCCTTGTGCTTCCGGCTCTTGAATGGTGGAATATTCAGGGTCCATCAATCCGCTCATGCAATCGTCGAAGCCCTTCTGCAGCCAGCCTCTTGCGTCATGATCTGCCGCAAGCAGCTTGAGCATTTCATGAATACCGCAGGCCGCAATGGCGTTAGCAGAGCTGTCCCGGTTCGTGTCGGCGTGAATCGGTGCATCGAAATCCCAGTACACAACCTTGTCCTCCGGCAGGCGGTCCAGGAAGAAGCGGGTCATGCGCAGTGCCGTTTCCAGATAGAGCGGGTCTTTGGTGTATTTGTACGACAGCGTAAAGCCGTAAATGCCCCATGCCTGTCCGCGTGTCCAGGTCGAGCCGTTAGTATAGCCCTGATGAGTAGCTCCGCGGAGCGCTTCACCGGTCTCTTGGTCGAAGTAGAAGGTATGGTATGAAGAGTCATCACCGCGAACCAGGAAACGGCGGCTTTTGTTGGCGTGGTTAGTAGCCACATCCAGGTAGCTCTGCTTGCCCGTCATTTCATACGCCCAGTACAGGATCGGCAGATTCATCAGGCAGTCAATGATCATCCGTCCGCCATTGCTTGCATCGCCCTCAGGGCCCCAGGCCTGAAGCACACCGGTTGTAGAACGCCAGCGTCTCATCAGCATATCGGCCGCATCAAGAGTCAGCTGCTTGGCAGCCGGGTCCTTGTCAATCATCCACTGTGCCTTCGAGGACAAGGAGAACAGGAATCCGATATCATGTGTATCCATCTTGATCTGCTGATCCAGGCGCTCCTTGAAGCTGTCTACCGTCCGGCGTGCTGCCGTGCGGAACACCTCGTCTCCGCTGTATTCATAGCACAGCCACAAAATGCCGGACCAGAACCCGTTCGTCCAGTTGGCATTAGGCAATAGCATATACTCATCATTTTTACTGCATTGCGGATAGGCATCTCCGAAACGCTCAATGTTTAATCTTGTTTTCTCTACCGCATCTTCAATCGCTTGCTTCCACATACACTCAGCCTCCTCGTTATTCTCTCTCTATCATAAAAGAAAACGGTTACCCTTAGTGCATGCTGGTTGTGTTAAAATGTAGCTATATTGTTGTATTGGGAGTGTATGATGGGAAACAACCGACTTCAGACCATTGACTTTATTACGATGCCTTTTCGCTCCAGTATTATGGCAAAGGCCGATCTTTCGTACAGCGGCTACTTCCATTATCATCAGGGGGTGGAGCTGCTCTATATCCATGAGGGAAGCGGGACGCTGGTGCTGGACCAGCAGGTACACACCATGAAGCCTGGCGATCTATATATTTTTCAGCCGTTTCAGCTGCATCATGTCAAAGCCGATGTTGGCGAAGAAACGCCGTATGTCCGCTCCAGAATTCAGTTCGAGCCGCAGGTATTTCAGCGATATTTTGAGCCCTTTGAGCAGCTGATGGAGGTCTATCAGCATCTATGGAAGGGAGCGATGCAAAAACAGGTGTTCTGCCTCATGCCGCAGCATGCTCCGATCGAGACGCTGCTGCAGTACTATGGCACAGCGTCTATGCTGCCGGGACACGAGCGAGGGCGCATGGAGCGGTTTGCGACGCTCCTGCAGCAGCTGCTGCTGGCGGTTCAGGGGCAGCTGCAGGATGTGCTGCCGCAGCCAGGCTTTGCCGCTACGCGGAGCCTGACCCATTCCGAGGCAGTGCTGCAATGGGTCGAGCAGCATTACGCGGAGCCGTATCGACTGGAGGTGCTGGCGGAGGAGCTTCATATATCCAAGTACCATCTGCTGCACACCTTCAAGCGGGAGACCGGCAGCACGATCACGGACTACATTCAGGTGAGAAGGATGAAGGAGGCCTGCCAGCTGCTCGGCAGCAGCTCTTTGCCGGTCGCAGACATCGGCACACAGGTGGGTTGGCCGGTGGCGTCACATTTTGTACAGCGGTTCAAGAAGTGGACCGGTGTGACGCCCCATCAGTACCGCAAGCGTCAGCGCAGAGCTATGGCAGAGCTTGAAGTGAAGCCGGATCAGGCCTGAGGAAGGGAAGGGCTTAAGCGGGCCCGGGACGCCTAGATCTCGGCAATCGTGCTTCCTTCCATAAAGGAGCCGGTAATCCGGGAATGCATGACCGGCTGATGGGGATGCGCAATTCTCCACAGCATGCGGTCTGCGGCCTCAAATCCGGTTTCCTTGATGAGCAGCTGCGGACGGCTGAGCAAGGGAAGGCCGGGAGGCTGCTCATTGACGAGCGCCGCCATGGAGCAATCCTTCGGGATGCTTACCCCGGCACCCGTAAGGGCTTCGTAAATCCGGCTGCAATCCTCGTCAATCCCGCACAGCACGGCCGTCGGCCGGAAGCGGCGGTAGCTGTCCAGAAAGGCCTCTGCCGAAGTGTGCATGAGCGGCAAGCCCCGGTCATTCATGGCTTCATCGAACGCCTGCCGCCGGAGCACATACCCCCGCTGTGAATGTGCATCTCCGACATAGAGGATAGAGCGGTGGCCCCCGGCATATAAAGCGTCCACTGCCTGATAGATCGCCTCCTGCACATCCCACACTACACTATCGACCTGCGAGAGCGGCTTCGGATAGTTAATGAGCGTCTTGGCGAGCGGCAGTGACAGCAGCTTGTTCTCGATCAGGCTAGAGCGGATTCGCGGCGCGATCAGGAGCCCGTCGGCATGCAAAATGTTGTGCTGCTGGACCCACTCCTGAAATTGCGGGTCGGTCCAGTCCTCATCCAGCACATACCGCTCCAGCTGATGATCAAACTGTCCAAAGCGCTCCTCCAGCCCGTCGGTCAGCAGCCGGTTATAGTTCAGGGACTGGTGCGATTGAACAAAGATAAAGCGAAGGCGTATGGATGGATACGGTGCAATGCCCTGCCTTGCCATTTCCCGGGCCTGTGCGGTCGACAAATAGCCGCGGACGTAAGCCGCGCGCAAAATCCGCCCCCGCGTTTCCTCCGACATGCCGGGCCGTCCCCGCAGGGCCTTGGAAATCGTCTGAACCGAGATGCCAAGCTCCAAGGATAAATCCTCCAGTGTGGCTGCTTTTCTTCTACCCATAGCCGGTTGAGTCGCCTCCTTATGTACAGTCATTCTTCTTATCTTAAACAAAAATGAAACTATATTAAAGTGCGTTCCCTGCCTATAATGAGACTCAGATCAATCGGAAGGAGCGACAACACCATGAAACATACGAAGCTTCAAAGAATGGATGCAGATATTGTCGTCTGCGGCGGAGGTCCCGCAGGCATTAACGCAGCGCTGGCTGCCGGCCGCAGCGGAGCCAAGACGATTCTGATTGAAAGGTACGGCTTTCTCGGCGGCATGTCCACGATTGCACTGGTCTATCCGTGGATGACGTTCCACACGACAGAGGGCAAGCAGGTCATTGGCGGCATCGCTCAGGAAATTGTAGACCGGCTGCAGGCAGCGGGCGCTTCCCCGGGCCATGTTCGGGACACCGTTGGCTTTGTAAATACGATTACTCCATATGATCCGGAATATTATAAGATTCTTATGTTTGATATGCTCCGTGAAGCAGGCGTTACCGTCCTGCTGCACAGCTTTATGGATGAGGTTCATACCGTGGATGACGTGATCGAGTCCATTGAGGTGACGACCAAGTCCGGGCGCTTCAACATCTATGCCAAGCAGTTTGTAGATACGACGGGAGATGCGGATCTGGCGTTCCTGTCCGGGGCACCGTGCCTGCAGGGCCGGGAAGGCGATAAGCAGACCCAGCCGATGACGATGAAATTCCGGATGCGCGGCGTCGATCTGGATGAGGTCAAGCAGTACATGATCGACCATCCGGACGAATTCTACAAAAAGACTCCGTTTGACGAGTTAGAGGAGCTGCCATTATCGGGAGTGCTGGGCTACTACAAGCACTGGAAGGAAGCTGACCTGCCGATCAACCGGGATCAGGTGCTCTTCTTTACCGGTCCGGGACCCGACGAGGTACTGGTAAATACGACCCGCGTACAAGGTCTGGACGGAACCAATGTTCAGGATCTGACAGAAGCCGAGGTGCTGGGCCGCAAGCAGGTCAAAATGGTATCCGATTTCATGAGAAATTGTCTGCCGGGCTTCCAGAACGCTTCCCTGTCCTCTGTAGGCACCCAGATCGGGATTCGGGAAACGCGCCGTATTGACGGCCAGTACGCGCTGCAGGTGCAGGATGTGCTGCAGGGTAAGCCATTCCCGGACTGCATCGCGCGCAGCGGGTACCCGATTGACATTCATGACCCGACAGGCAAAGGCGTGGAAGCAGCCTGGGTCGAGGGAGACGGAGCGTATGACATTCCTTACCGCTGTCTGCTGCCTCAAAAGATCAACAACCTGCTCGTCGCCGGACGCTGTATCTCGACAACGCATGAAACTCTGGCCACGACCCGCCTGACGCCAAGCTGTATGGCAACAGGACAAGCTGCGGGCGCTGCGGCAGGACTGTCGGTCAAGCACAGCATTGCTCCGAGCGAGGTTAATATTGAGGAGCTTCAAGCCGTACTGCGCAGTCAGGGTGCAATGCTGGACCGCGATGACAGCCTGGAGGAAGGAGTCTGAGCCAAGATGAGCAGGAAGCCGAATATTTTACTGATTACGACGGATCAGCAGCGGGCGGACTGCCTCGGTATTGAGAAGTCTGCACATCCGGTCATGACGCCGCATCTGGATCAGCTTGCTGACGAAGGTGTGCGCTTCTCCCGGGCTTATAGTGACTGTCCGCTGTGTATTCCTTCCCGCACGACGATCATGACAGGGAAAGCAGCCTACGAGCACGGGGTGGATACGAACGGAGAATTCCGTATTCCCGAGGAGCGGGAGCATACGCTGCCGGGGCGTCTGACCTCGGTAGGATACCAGACCCATGCGGCCGGCAAAATGCATTTCTATCCTCCGCGCAACCGCAATGGATTTGAACGCATGCGCCTCCTTCCGGAGGATTATGTCAATGATCTGGAGCGCACGGAATATAAAGGCATGTACCGGGGACATGGACTCGGAGGCAATGAGGTCTATCCTGTATTCAGCGCTGTTCCGATTCAGCATACGTCCACGCACTGGACGGTTTCGGAATCCATTGATTTTCTGAGACAGCGGGACGGAGAATCGCCCTTCTTCATGTGGACCAGCTTTGAAGCGCCGCATCCGCCGTTCGATCCGCCGGAGCAGTTTGTGTCGCTGTACCGGGATCTGCCGATATCGAAGCCGCTGGCGGGAGCATGGACCGGAGAAGGTGAGCCAGAATGGGTGCACCACCGCCGTTTGTCCCGCAAGCTGGACCGGCTGAATGATGAGGTCATTCTGGCTGCACGCAAGCATTATTATGCGATGATTACGCATATTGACTACGAGCTGGGACGTTTGTTCGGAGAGCTGAAGCAGCAAGGACTGTGGGATAATACGATCATCGTCTTTGCCTCCGACCACGGCGAAATGCTGGGAGACCATGGCTTGTTCCACAAGTCCTGCTTCTACGACCCTTCCGCGCGGGTTCCGCTGATCATCAAGCCAGGCGGCGACGTCAAGCTTCCGCTTGGACCGGGCAGTGTCTGCGACCGTCCGGTCATGCTGGCCGATCTGTATCCGACTCTGACCCAGCTGGCAGGCTGCAGTGTGGAGACGGATCGGGATCAACGGGCTGGACGCTCTCTGATCGAAGCGATGGAGGACCCGAACGGGGAAAGAGTCCTGCTTGGTTACATCCAGGATGAAGGCGGATTGTATATGAGTACGGATGGGAAATGGAAGTATGTATACTACGCCCAAGATGCCAAAGAGCAGCTGTTCCATCTGGAGAGTGATCCGTACGAGATGCAGGATCTTGCGCCGGAGCCGGAGCATGCTGAGCGGCTTGCGCATTACCGCAGCCTGCTTTCCGAGCGCTTTCCGGACACCGCTGCGGCTGAAGGCCGCAAAGGGCGGTCATCCGAGGATGACGAGCGGAAGCACCGCCAGAAGAATCCTTTCGCTTGGCGGGGACCGATTCGCTACGGCGGCCACTGGTAAGATCATTGTAGAATTCGGCTACTCAGCCATAGCTGCATAAATATTTAACACCATAAACCGTTTCTCGGACAAGAGAAGGGCACTGCCGCCTGGACTCTGACGAGGGGCGGTTTTTTGGTCTGTGTTTTATTTTTCAGCGGCCTTGACCGTCCTGTATGAATATACCTGAAAATTTATGGTATTTAACTCCCTGTAAATTTAGTATAATGAAGCTACTTTAAGAGCAGAAAGGTTGGGTTATTTCATGAAATTTACGGAGTATCCGTATGAACGCCCGGACATCAAGGTAATTGAACAGCGGTTTAAAGAACTGCTGCAGCAGTTTGACGGGGCTGCAACGTTTGAAGAGCAGGATCAAGCGATGGCTGAGATCAACAGGCTTCGCCAGCATGTGGAAACCCAGAGCACCCTGGTCAGCATTCGCCATTCTGTAGATACCAATGATGAGTTTTACAAGCAAGAGCAGGATTACATGGATGAAACAGAGCCGGTTTATCAGGAGTACATAACCGATTACTATCGTTCGCTGACGAAATCCCGGTTCCGGGAGCAGCTGGAGCAGAAGTGGGGCCGGCAGCTGTTCGCCCTGGCTGAGCTGTCGCTGCAAACCTTCAGTCCTGACATCATTCAGGATTTGCAGCTGGAGAACAAGCTGTCCACCGAATATGCCCAGCTGATCGCTTCGGCCAAAATTCCGTTCAACGGCGAGGAACTGACGCTGTCTCAGCTGACACCTTATGAGCTGTCTACAGACCGCGAGATGCGCCAATCCGCGTTCGAGGCTCGTTACCAATTTATGGCGGAGCATGAAGCGGAATTTGACCGCATTTATGACGAGCTGGTGAAGGTACGGGACAAGATGGCCAAGAAGCTTGGCTTTCAAAATTTTGTGGAGATGGGCTATGCCCGTATGGCACGGACGGATTATAATGCCGAGATGGTGGATAACTTCCGCAAGCAGGTGCAGGAATATATTGTACCGATCGCTACCCGGCTAAGAGAGCGGCAGTCACGCCGGATTGGTGTGGAGGAGCTGCTCTTCTATGATGAGGGCTTCAGCTTTAAATCCGGTAATGCAGCGCCGAAGGGTGATGCGGAATGGATTGTCGAGAACGGAAAGAAGATGTACAGCGAGCTGTCGCCGGAAATGAATGAATTTTTTAATTTTATGATTGATAACAACCTGATGGATCTCGTCAGCAAAAAAGGAAAGCAGGGCGGAGGCTACTGTACGTACATTCCGGAGCACCGTGCCCCGTTTATTTTCTCCAATTTTAATGGCACCTCCGGTGACATTGACGTGCTGACCCACGAAGCCGGGCACGCCTTCCAGGTGTACGAAAGCCGCAGTTTCCAGGTGCCGGAATATAATTTCCCGACCTATGAAGCCTGTGAGATTCATTCCATGAGCATGGAGTTCTTCACCTGGCCATGGATGGAGCTGTTCTTTCAGGAAGACAGTGACAAATATAAATTCAACCATCTGGCGGACGGGCTGCTGTTCCTTCCTTATGGTGTGGCTGTGGATGAATTCCAGCACTATGTATATCTTAACCCGGAGGCTAGCCCGGCAGAGCGCAAGTCGGCTTGGCGCGAGATCGAGCGTAAATATATGCCGCACCGGAACTATGCCGGAAATGCTTATCTGGAGCAGGGCGGCTTCTGGCATAAGCAGAGCCATATTTTCAGAACGCCGTTTTACTATATCGACTACACGCTGGCACAAATCTGTGCATTCCAGTTCTGGGTGCGCCTGCATGAGAACTATGAAGCCGCTTGGGCTGATTATTTGAAGCTGTGTCAAGTGGGCGGAAGCCGCTCCTTCGTGGAGCTGGTCAAGTACGCGGGCCTGAGATCGCCATTTGAGGATGGCTGTGTGGCATCGGTAGTGGATCAGATTGAGGCTTGGCTGAACAGCGTGGACGACCAGGCATTGTAACCCTGACAAGACGTAACCTGGTGCTGATTGTGGGCTGTTGCGCTCCTTGCTTTTTCTAAGATAAATCTAATAAAGAAGCTGCCCCTGAAGATGAAGATCTTCAAGGAGCAGCTTCTATTTATGAATGCGGGGTAAGCAGAGATCAGGCCCGTTTGACTTGCGGTGTGCGGGCTGCGGGCGCGGTCTCGGGATTCTTGTCCTTGGACGGGGATGTCCGCTTAATAAAGAGCGACAGCAGCAGCGCGGCAAGAAGCAGCACGACGGAAACCATAAAAGAATCGTTAATGCCGTGAACCGTCGCTTGAGGCGTTACCTCGGCAGCAAGCTGCTGCAGCTGTTCTCCGGTAGGCTGAGCCGGAAGACCGGCTGCCGCCTCAGAAACCATGCTCTCTACGTACGATTTCGTGCGGGTCGTCATGATCGTGACGAGCAGCGAGGTGCCGATGGCTCCGGACACCTGGGAGAGGGTGCTGTTCATTGCCGTGCCGTGAGGCGTATAGCGCATCGGCAACTGATTCAGCCCGTTTGTCATAATGGGCATCATAACCATCGACATCCCGAACATCCGCAGGGTATAAATGACGATCAGCGTAGAGTACGCCGTGGACAGCGTCAGTTGGCTGAACATGTAGCTGGTAATCACCGAGATCGCAAGGCCGGTAAAGACGAGCAGCTTCGCTCCAAATTTATCAAACAGCTTGCCGGTAATGGGAGACATAATCCCCATGACGATGGCGCCCGGCAGAAGCAGCAGGCCGGAATCCAGCGGCGAAATATGGCGAATGGTTTGCAAATAGATGGGCATCAGCAGCATCGCCGAGAACATCGCCATATTCATCATAATGGAAATGACCGAGGACAAGGCAAACATCGGATATTGATAAACCCGAAAATCCAGCATCGGCTTCTCCAGCCTGAACTGGCGGACAATAAATAGAAGCAGGCCGATGAAGCCGGCAGCAAGCGTATAATACACAACCCCATTGTCCCAGCCGCCCAGATCGGTGTTGCCGGCTGTACTGAAGCCGTATAGAATGCCGCCAAAGCCAATGCTGGATAAAGCGATGGAGAGGGAATCCAGGTGAATAGCCACACTCTCTTTATGGTCCCGCAGCTTGATGAAGCCGAACAGAAGCACGAGCAGTGCAATCGGCCAGATCAGGTGGAACAGCATATCCCAGCGGTCATAGCGCTCGATAATAAAGCCGGATAGCGTGGGGCCGATGGCCGGGGCAAAGATCATCACGAGCCCGAACATGCCCATGGCACCGCCGCGTTTTTCCACGGGGAAGCTGGTGAGCATGACGTTCATGAGCAGGGGCATCATAATGGCCGAGCCGGAGGCCTGAATCATTCGTCCCGTGAGCAGAATGCCAAAGCTGGGGGCAAAGCCGCCCAGCATCGTCCCGAGCGTGAACAGGGTCATGGCGGTCAGGAACAATCCCCGGACCGAGAACCGCTGGATGAGAAAAGCGGTGGTAGGGATCATAATGCCATTGACCAGCATATATCCGGTCGTCAGCCACTGTACCGTAGACGGGCTGGACAGCTCGAAATAATTCATGATCGACGGCAGGGCGATATTTAGCAGCGTATTGCTCAGCAGGGAGACAAAGGCGCCTGCCAGCAAAATACCAATGATCAGATAAACAGACCTTGGAATCGCCGGTGTCTGTTTATGGGTGTCTTCCATGATACTTCCTCCAGTCCTTTAATAACGTACTCTTTGACAAAAAATAATAAACAAACTGTTTATTATTGATCGTGGAGTCTATTATAATATACCCATATTGCAATGCAACCGACAATATCAGTGCATCTGTCATGTTATGGACACGACACCCTCTTTTGTCTAATAAAGGGGCCTTAGAGTATATTAAAATGTTGACATAAGGGGGAGCTATGAAAGAGCCTGGACTGGATCGGAGAATTGTGAAGACGAAGAAAGCGCTTCGTGACGCCCTGACTTCTTTAATGAAAGAGAAAACGTTCGATGAAATCACGGTGCTGGATCTGACGACAAGGGCAGATATTAACCGGGGTACGTTTTACCTCCATTATCGGGACAAGTATGATTTGCTTCAGCAAAGCGAGGAGGAGATTCTGAACGGAGTGCTCAAAATCCGCAGCGAGAAGAAGAAGCGGATTACGAAGGAAGAGCTGCCGAATTTCGACTATATGAACAAGCCGCTGCCGCTGGTAGAGGAGCTGTTCAAATATTTGCAGGAGAATGGAGAGTTTGTAGCGCTGCTGCTGGGTCCCGGCGGTAATCCGGCGTTTCATGTCAAGCTGAAGGAGATTATGCAGCGCACCATGGCTCAGAGTGTTCTGTCCCGGCTGGCAGAAGATCGGGAGGAGCTGATTGTACCCATGGAATACTTGTCGGCTTATGCAATCTCCGCGCAGCTCGGGGTGATCCAGCACTGGCTTCATGAAGGCATGAAGGAATCGCCACGGCAGGTGTCGTTGATCTTGTCGCGCCTGATCTTCAGCAATCCGTTTACCTTATATAAGGATCAGGCCCCCGAGAAGCGGAAGAAGCCGGGGGATTGAGGGTCAACAACCTTCCTGCACGGGGTAATGAAGAGCATGGTCTTCGTCCGCTTGTGGATGACTGAAATGGTATGCTCCCGTCCACACTAAAGGCTGTAGGCTGACCATTCGGCATAGCAAAAAGCAAAATAAAAAAGGAGATGATGGTATTACATGACGATATCTATTGGGCTGATCGCTTCCATCATCGGAATTAATGTCGTGTATGTGTCTATTTTTACGCTTCGTCTGATTTTGATGATCAAAAACCGCAGAGCGCTCGCCTCCTTCCTGTCGATGGCGGAGGTGTTCGTCTATCTGATGGGTCTGAATCTGGTTCTGCAGAACCTGGACAACCCATTTAATATGGCGGCGTACTGTCTCGGCTTCGGTCTCGGGGTATATTTGGGCAGCCGGATCGAGGAGTACCTGGCGCTGGGATATCTGGTCGTTCAGGTCATTGTGGATTCGCTGGAGCTGGATCTGGCCGCTGAGCTGCGGGACAAGGGCTATGGGGTCACCTCCTGGACGGCGGACGGCAAGGAGGGCAAGCGTCTGGTGCTGCAGGTGCTGGTGAAGCGCAGCAATGAGCGGCGGCTGATGGATACCCTCAAGAAGCTGTCTCCGCATGCGTTTATTATTTCCCACGAGCCCAAGAATTTTAAAGGCGGCTTCTGGGTCAAGCTAACGGAAGGCCGGCGCTTCTAAGAAGGAGCGTTGCGGCAAGAGTGGAGAGGATGAAGTAACGTGGCGAAGGGGAAATTTTATGTTGTCTGGGTGGGAGCGAGGCCCGGTATTTATACCAGCTGGGCTGAATGTCAGCAGCAGGTGAATCATTCGGCGGGGGCGAAGTACAAGGCGTTCGCCACCCGCGCTGAAGCAGAGCAGGCTTATGCTGCCGGATGGAAGGGCTATTGGGGACAGTCCGGCAGTGCACCGAAGAAGAAAGCAGCCGAATCCGGGAAAAAGGGGACCGAAGGCTCGCAGCCTGGCAGCCTGGACATTGACTATGACAGCATCTCGGTGGATGTGGGCACCCGTGGGAATCCGGGACCGGTGGAGTACAAAGGAGTGGACACCCGGACGGGCAGCATCATCTTCTCCAAGGGACCCATTGCGAAGGGGACGAACAATCTGGGGGAGTTCCTGGCCATCGTCCACGCGCTGGCCTATCTTCATCAGCTGGGGGACAGCCGGAGTATCTACAGCGATTCCGCGAATGCGCTGAAGTGGGTCAAGCAGAAGAAGGTGTCCTCCACCCTGCCGCGCGATTCCTCCACCACGGAAATCTGGGAGCTGATCGACCGCGCGGAAGCCTGGCTGAGGACGCATACGTACAGCAATAAAGTGCTGAAATGGCAGACCCGGGAGTGGGGCGAAATCAAAGCAGACTACGGGAGAAAGTAAGGGCAGCCGTTCCTCTGGAGCAAGTTGTACATAGACCGGGGAGTATGTTATGATTTTCGCGAATTTTGGAGACAAGTGAAACTTTAAGAATAGATAAGGAGTGGGTTCCCCATGAATTTGGCCAGCATGATTGATCATACCGCATTGAAGGCGGATACCGTTCAAGCAGACATTGTGAAACTGGCAGAGGAGGCGAAGCAATACGGCTTTGCTTCTGTCTGCGTGAATCCGGCCTGGGTCAAGGTGGCAGCGGCGGAGTTGAAGGGTAGTGAGGTCAAGGTATGCACCGTCGTCGGATTTCCGCTCGGGTCGTCGACCTCCGCAGTTAAGGCTTTTGAGACTGCGACAGCGATTGAAGAAGGGGCAGCCGAGGTGGATATGGTGCTCAATATCGGCGCTCTGAAGTCGGGCCACAAGGAGCTGGTGCTTCAGGATATTCAGTCCGTCGTCAATGCGGCTGCAGGCCGGGCGCTGGTGAAGGTCATTATTGAAACCTGCCTGCTGAGTGAAGAAGAAAAGGTCATGGCGTGTGAGCTGGCCGTGCAAGGAGGTGCTGATTTCGTCAAGACCTCCACGGGCTTCTCTACCGGAGGCGCAACCGTAGAGGATGTGTCTTTGATGCGCAGAACGGTTGGGGACCGAGTCGGTGTGAAGGCCTCCGGCGGCGTTCGGAGCCTGGCTGATATGCAGGCCATGATTCAGGCAGGGGCAACGCGGATCGGCGCCAGCTCCGGCGTTAAGATTATGGAAGGCGAGCAGTCAGAAGGCAATTATTAATCCTGCTGTAATGCTGTGAAGGAGGGGAAAGAATGAACCGAGAAGAGCTGATTCGGCAAGCATTGGAGGCCCGCAAGCAGGCTTATGTGCCGTATTCTCAATTTCGTGTTGGTGCAGCCGTGCTGGCCGGCGGAAAGGTATACCAGGGCTGTAATGTAGAAAACGCAGCCTACGGCTTAACGAACTGTGCTGAACGGACCGCCATATTCAAGATGGTTTCCGAAGGCCATCAGAAGATTGAGGCCATTGCCGTCGTAGCGGATACAGAAGGCCCCGTGTCTCCCTGCGGCGCATGCCGTCAGGTGCTAGCAGAGTTTTGTGACCCGGATACGGTCATCTATTTGAGCAACCTGCACGGTAATACAGAGGAGTGGACGATGGAGCGTCTGCTGCCAGGTGCATTTAGTGCCAAGGATATGGAATAAGGAAGGAGAAGGAGCTATGAGTACTCATATTGGAGCGAAACCGGGCGACATTGCAGAATCTATTCTGCTGCCGGGAGATCCCCTGCGGGCCCAGTTTATTGCCAAGACCTATCTGGAGGATGTTATCTGTTATAACGAGGTTCGCGGCATGCTCGGCTTTACAGGAACCTATAAAGGCAAGCGTGTATCGGTTCAGGGGACCGGTATGGGAGTGCCATCCATCGGCATCTATGTGAATGAGCTGATCTCTGAATACGGCGTCAAGAACCTGTTCCGCGTCGGTACCTGCGGTGCGATGCAGGAGGATGTCCGGGTCCGTGACGTCATTCTCGCCCAAGCGGCTTGCACCGATTCCGGTATGAACCGGCATCATTTTCAAGGCTATGACTATTCTCCGATTGCGAGCTTCCCGCTGCTGAAGTCTGCCTACGACCGGGGTATTGAGAAGGGGCTGCAGCTTCGTGTAGGGAATGTCTTCACATCGGATATCTTTTATCGTGAGGACAAAAGCGCTGTCCAGAAGCTGATGGATCATGGCGTGCTTGCAGTAGAAATGGAAACGACAGCGCTCTATACGATCGCTGCGCGTAAAGGCGTGCAGGCGCTGACCATTCTGACGGTCAGTGATCATCTGCTGACAGGTGAGGAGACCAGTGCTGAAGAGCGCCAGTCCACCTTCAATGACATGATGGAGGTTGCGCTGGACACAGCCGTGACCGTTTAACCCCCAGACATCAAGCGGTGAGGAGTGTACGCGATGAGAATGGTTGATATAATCGCCAGGAAGCGTGACGGCAAGGAGCTGACCTCTGAAGAGATTCAGTTTTTTATTGAGGGGTATACGCAAGGAAAGATTCCGGATTACCAGGCCAGTGCGCTGGCTATGGCCATTTATTTTCAGGATATGAGTGAGCAGGAGCGGGCTGACCTGACCATGGCAATGGTGAATTCGGGCGAGACGATTGATCTCTCTGCCATTGAAGGGATCAAGGTAGATAAGCACTCCACAGGCGGTGTCGGCGATACGACGACTCTCGTGCTGGCTCCGCTCGTGGCCGCTCTGGATGTTCCGGTTGCCAAAATGTCCGGTCGCGGTCTGGGACATACCGGCGGCACGATTGATAAGCTGGAATCCATTGCAGGCTTCGACGTCGAGATCAGCAAGGAGCAGTTTGTAGATCTGGTCAATCGTCAGAAGATTGCGGTCATTGGACAGACCGGCAATTTGACGCCGGCGGACAAGAAGCTGTATGCGCTGCGCGATGTAACGGCTACGGTCAACTCCATTCCGTTGATTGCCAGCTCGATTATGAGCAAGAAGATCGCAGCAGGCTCTGACGCCATTGTGCTGGATGTGAAGACCGGTGCAGGCGCATTTATGAAGACTCCGGAGGATGCCCGCGAGCTTGCTCAGGCTATGGTACGCATCGGAAACCGTGTCGGGCGCAAGACGATGGCAGTGATCTCGGATATGAGCCAGCCGCTGGGCCAGGCAATCGGTAATGCCCTGGAGGTGCAGGAGGCGATAGATACGCTGCGCGGTCAGGGACCGAAGGATCTGGAGGAGCTGTGTCTCGCTCTAGGCCGGCAAATGGTGTTTTTGGCTGGCAAGGCGTCCTCTCTGGAGGAAGCGGAGGAGAGGCTGCGAGAGGCTATAAGTAACGGCAAAGCACTGCAGAAGTTTAAGGAATTCATAGCCAATCAGGGTGGAGATGCCTCCGTTGTTGATCATCCGGAGCGGCTGCCGCAGGCCCCATTCCACATCGAGGTGCCGGCGAGAGCATCCGGCAAGGTGACAGAGATGGTGGCTGACGAAATCGGCACGGCAGCGATGCTGCTGGGAGCGGGACGTGCAACCAAGGAATCTGAGATTGACTTGGCGGTAGGCCTGATGCTGAACAAGAAGATCGGAGATACGGTGAAGCAGGGCGAGTCACTGGTCACCATCCATGCGAACACGGAGCAGGTGGACGACGTGATTCAGAAGCTCTACGCCAGTATTACGATTGCAGCAGAGGGAAAGGCTCCGGCACTGGTGCTGGATATCGTGACGGGTTAAGCATTATAAATAAGAGGCTTCCTCCATATGCTGGGCTGGCTTTACCGCCGCTATTTTGCCAAGCAGGGAGGGGGCTTTTTTTGTATAAATTATCTGGATTAGTCATATTTCAGGTCAGGGCCTCATAGATTGCTAATGGGGAAACGACTGGGCTGTAAAAGAACCAGGGAGAGAAGAGCCGTCTGGAAGAGCCATCCTTAGGAAACAAGGAGGCGGACGGTATGACTTTGGATCAGCTGATTGCATTGCTGGCACTCATTGTGATGATCATCGGACTGGCGGTAAACAAAGGAAAGTCTTAAGGGACAGAGCACCGTTGAAAGTGGGATTATGACATGCAGAACAGAGTTTGCGCCATGGTGAAGTGACCGCCTTTCGCAGTATAGTTAAAGCAAATAAAAGCGCTGTCACAGGAGGAACCAAGCATGTCAAAAATTACTTTTATCGGTGCGGGCAGCACCGTGTTCGTTAAGAATATTCTGGGTGACGTTCTGACAACCCCTGCACTGCAGGGCTTCGAGCTGGCTCTGTATGATATCGACGAGGAGCGTCTTCGCGACTCGGAGCGTCTGCTTGAGAGCATTAAGAACACCCTGGGAAGCACTTGCACCGTCAAGGCTTACCTGGACCGCAAGCAAGCACTCAGCGGTGCCAAGTACGTCATTAATGCCATCCAGGTTGGCGGCTATGATCCTTGTACGATTACAGACTTTGAGATTCCGAAGAAATACGGCCTGCGTCAAACGATTGCAGATACGCTGGGCATTGGCGGAATTTTCCGGAACCTGCGCACCATCCCGGTGATGCTGGATTTCGCCCGTGATATCCAGGAGGTATGCCCGGACGCCCTGTTCCTGAACTACACCAATCCTATGTCCGTGCTGACAAGCGTAATGAACACTGCTGGCGGTGTAAACACCGTAGGTCTGTGCCATAGTGTTCAGGTCTGTGTGTCCCGTCTGTTTAAAGCGCTGGATATGGACGCTACCGGTGTTCAATCCAAAATTGCCGGCATCAACCATATGGCCTGGCTGCTGGAGGTTAAGAAGGACGGAGTTGACCTGTATCCGGAGATCAAGCGCCGCGCTGCCGAGAAGCAGAAGGAAAAGCATGAGGATATGGTCCGCTTCGAGCTGATGCAGAAGTTTGGATATTATGTAACAGAATCCTCCGAGCATAACGCAGAATACCATCCATACTTCATCAAGCGCAATTACCCGGAGCTGATCGAAAGATTCAACATTCCGCTTGACGAGTATCCGCGCCGCTGTGTGGACCAGATCAACGGCTGGAAGGATATGCGCGAGAAGCTGTTCGCGAGCGAAAGCATCGAGCACGAGCGTTCCTATGAGTATGCATCGTTCATTATGGAAGCGATCGAAACGAATGTTCCGTTCAAAATCGGCGGCAACGTCATGAACACCGGCCTGATTACAAACCTGCCGAAGGAAGCCTGTGTCGAGGTTCCGTGCCTGGTGGATGCTTCCGGCGTAACGCCGACCTACGTAGGCGATTTGCCGCCGCAGCTGGCTGCGCTGAACCGCACAAACATCAATACACAGCTGCTGACGATTGAAGCGGCGTTGACTGGACGTAAGGAGCATATCTACCATGCTGCAATGCTGGATCCGCATACGGCAGCAGAGCTGTCGATGGACGACATCACGGCACTGTGTGACGATCTGATCGAAGCTCATGGCGACTGGCTTCCAAAGTTCAAATAAGTAATAGGAAAAATATCTCTTTGCTCCTCCATGGAGCCATGCTATAATGCTTGTAATTCGTAAAGGGGAGTAGCTCTAGCAATAAAGTCGTCATTCCGTGACACTTCCGGTGTCTCCGGCTTTATTGGCAGCATTACGCTGTAAGCGAGACCTTTGCCGATATTCATCGGTAAAGGTCTTTTTCCCTTCATCTATTTGTGGGTAAATACCTTTACCGCCGGATTTTTCGGGGTAAGGGTATTTTTTATATCGTCATAAGGTACCCTGAACAATACGGATCACTAACCGGAAGGGAACGATGGATGTGGACACGGGATTGTTATTAGAGTATGGATGGGTATTGCTGGTGTTGATTGGCCTGGAGGGCATTCTGGCGGCGGATAATGCGCTCGTCATGTCGATCATGGTCAAGCATTTGCCGGAGGAGAAGCGCAAGAAGGCGCTGTTTTACGGCCTGGCAGGTGCGTTTGTGTTTCGGTTTGTTTCCTTATTCATTATTTCTTATCTGGCGGATGTCTGGTATGTCCAGGCACTGGGCGCCGTCTACCTGCTGTATATCAGCATTAACCACATCGTGAAGCAGCTATTTGTCAAAAAGAAGGTCCACGAACAGAAGGCAGCCAACAAAGAGGAGAATTTCTGGGTTACGGTGCTTAAAGTGGAGCTGGCGGACATCGCGTTTGCCGTCGATGCGATTCTGGCGGCTGTAGCGCTGGCATTGACGCTTCCGGCGACCGGACTTCCGGCGATTGGCGGAATGGACGGAGGGCAGTTCCTGGTGATCTTGACCGGCGGAATCATCGGTTTGATTATTATGCGGTTTGCAGCTTCCAAATTCGTCAATTTGCTGGTTCGGAAGCCGGGTCTTGAAACGGCCGCGTTTCTGATCGTGGGCTGGGTCGGCATCAAGCTGGCCATCTACACGCTGGCTCACCCCGAGATTGGCATCATTGACAAGAACTTTCCGAAAAGCACGGGCTGGAAGCTGATCTTCTGGGGCGTTCTGATTCTGATTGCGGTTCTCGGCTGGTTCCTCTCCAAGGACAAATCGGAAATGACCGACGCGGAGAAAAAAGAGCTGATGCATGAATAAGCCTTCGTTGTTGCTGAATGGGCCTCATCTTGTGTTCGCAGCCTGCCAAGAGTAGAATAAAATGATTACGGGTATGCTGGATGAGTGAATAAAGGAGCGCTATCATGATTATTATCAAAACCGAAGAAGAAATTGCAAAGATGAAGAAAGCCGGCGAGCTGCTGGCGGAGTGCCACCGTCAGATCGGGGCGATGATCAAGCCAGGGGTTACGACGGCAGAGATTGACCGTTTCGTTGAGAAATTCCTGGAGCAGAACGGGGCTCACCCGGAGCAAAAAGGCTACCATGGCTATCCTTATGCAACCTGTGCATCGGTGAACGATGTCATCTGCCACGGCTTTCCTAAGGAGGAGCCGCTGAACGACGGAGATATTGTCACTATTGATATGGTCGTTCGTCTGGACGGCTGGCTTGCGGATTCCGCCTGGTCTTATCCGGTAGGCACTATTTCACAGGAAGCTGCACATTTGCTGGAGGTCACTCGCAAATCACTGTATCTGGGCATTGAGCAGGCGGTGGTCGGCAACCGCATCGGCGATATCTCACACGCGATTCAGCAATATGCCGAAGGGGAGAACCTGTCGGTTGTCCGTCATTTTGTCGGCCATGCGATCGGCCAGCAAATGCACGAGGAGCCGCAGGTTCCGCATTATGGACCTCCGCACCGGGGACCGCGCCTGAAGGAAGGCATGGTTATTACGATCGAGCCAATGCTCAATATCGGCACCTTCAACGTCAAGATTGACGAGGACGGCTGGACAGCCCGGACGGCGGATGGCAAGCTTTCGGCACAATATGAGCACACAATCGCCATCACCAAGAACGGGCCTGTGATTTTGACCGAACAGCAGTAATTGTAAGAATTCACCCTGTCCCGTATAATAGAGAAATCATTTTTGTATACAGGAAGGGATATGGTTCATCATGACAGTAAAGAAAGCACTCACGGTCGCAGGCTCGGATACTAGCGGCGGCGCCGGAATCCAGGCCGATCTCAAGACCTTTCAGGAATTCGACGTCTACGGTATGACGGCTCTGACCACCATCGTGTGCATGGAGCCGGGAACGTGGAATCATCAGGTATTTCCGGTGGATCTGCACATTCTGGAGACACAGCTGAAGACCGTCATTGAAGGCATCGGCTTTGACGCAATGAAGACCGGCATGCTGGGCTCGGTGGATATGATTGAGCTGGTGTCGAAATATATAGATCAGTACAGCCTGACCTCGGTCGTCATTGACCCGGTTATGGTATGTAAAGGTACCGACGAGGTTCTGCAGCCAGAGAATACGGAAGCCATGATTGAGTTTCTCCTTCCCCGGGCAGATCTCGTCACGCCGAATCTGTTCGAAGCCTCCCAGCTCGCTAAATCCGGTCCGATTCGGACGGTAGAGCAGATGCAGGAAGCCGCGGCCATCATTCATGACAAGGGCGCGAAGCATGTGCTGATCAAGGACAGAGGCCGGATTGTAGAGGGCAAAGCGATGGACCTGCTGTATGACGGCAAGGAATATCAGTGGTTCCAGTCGCCAGCCATAGAGACGGCATACACACACGGTGCAGGCTGCACCTCCTCCGCTGCGGTAACGGCGAATCTGGCTCATGGACATTCCATGGCCGATTCCATTGCACGCGCCAAAGCATTCGTAACGGAAGCGATTGCCAACGGATTTCAGCTGAATGAATTTGTTGGGCCGACGCGCCATTCGGCACATCGCACACAGCGTTAATCAACCTGCTCGCTTTTAGGCGGCCGGACAGACAAGGGCTGTCTCTTTAGATCTTAGGATCTTGAGGGACAGTCCTTTTTGCTAATAAATTCGACAATTAATCTTAAATCCGAACGGTTTTCCGGTTTTTCGCAGGGGGGAATGTGATATACTCAATGAGTAAGGGTCTGGTAAGGCAGAAAATGTTTAGGGGTTGAGTTATGTTTCAGGACGTAATGGATTTTTTGATGAAGTTTGGTCCATGGGGGTTATTTATTCATTCCTTCCTTGATGCGGTTATATTTCCGGTTCCCGCGTTTTTTCTGCAGGTATCCCTTAGTATACTTCATCCATCCTCAGCCTTGTGGCTGGCTACGGCCGGCTTTATCGGCTGTCTGCTGGGAACGCCCGTCGGCTATCTCATCGGCAAGCTGCTCGGTAAATCGGTGCTTTACAAGATTTTGAAGAAAGAATGGATTGACGCAGCTACGGATCGTTTTCAGAAAAGTGGGGAAGCGGCCATTCTGGTAGGCTCCTTTACGCCCATTCCCTTTAAAGTGTTTACGATCTTGTCCGGATGCTTGAATTTTCCACTGTGGCGCCTGATGGCGTACGCCGCTCTGGGAAGAGCGACTAAATTCTACGTCGTCGGAATCCTGTTCTATTATTACGGGAGAAAAGCCGAGAATATGGTGGAGAATGTATCCTTGTATATTTTTGTTATTGCTGTGCCGCTACTCCTGCTTGTTATGTTTCTGGTTCGCAGACGTAAAAGAAAGCGGGAAGCAGCCCGCCTGGAAGCAGCCCGCCTGGAGGCGGAGCAGCAGTCTGCAATGAAGGTGCTTCCGGAGACTCAAACCCCCTCGGCGTAGCCAGGGGATTACGGCACCCCGAAATGATATGATGGAGGCTGTCTCACAAGATCTAGGATCTTGCGAAGATGGCCTCGTTTGTTGTTGTGAGAGGCTCCGCGTACGAAACGTTCCTCCCTCGCTCAAGGGATCCCAACAAACAGGTAATAAAAAGAAACCGCTCTTTGGTTAAATGGAAGTGACAAGGCCACCATTTAAAAAGGAGCGGTTTCATGTGTACATACACTTAGACGTGAGAAAGGTACGTGCTGTCAATTCCAAGGGTGATTGAGCCGGACTGTTTCAAGCGCTCTCATTTGGGTATTGATTAAGGGGGAAGGACTGGGCTCAGTCCTCCAATCATCTTCAACCGGCGCCTACTTGCAGGCGCTTGGCCGGCTCTCCAGGCTCAGAGGAGATATAAGCCGGTGCAGGGTATGGCAGTGATTCTACCGGGAAACGGTTCAGATAGTGGTCCAGCGATCCCTGATAGATCTCCTCCAGCTGCTCGGAGTGGGAGAAATCACAGGGAGTAACCAGTTGAGGCGGCTTACCTACAGGATGCAGGCCTGCCTGCTCCAGAATGCTGGCTACAAAATAAGAGCAGAAATACGCATCCGCCCGGTCAATGCGGACCCGGAACAGCATCCCCATCATGCCCAGCAGATCGTATTTATAGCGATCCCGATCGTTCATCATCTGCTGAACCTGATGAACCATAAGCTTATACTTATCATGGCTGACTTCCATCCGATAAATCGCGCAATGGGAGGCGTAGAAGAAAGGGGCCCGCAGATTCTCGCGGACCAGTCCGCCGCTGAATGGATTGCTGACATTCTTCCGGCCGAAGCTATAAACCTCCTGCAGCTGGCCGTCAAATGAAATGGATGCATGGTTGAGCGGGGCGTTTGTAAAGCATTGTATAATCCGGCTTAACCAGGTTCCCGTGCCTGTAAGCACGATCCAAATATGTTGTTTTGTATCCATACTCGCAGACTCCTTTTAACGGTGGTGCTTGTTGATACAGCATGCTGCCCGTGCGTTCTTCCTCCACAATAAACGAAATCCCCAGGTTGTTCAAGGTAAAATAAACCCATTTTTTTCAAATCGGTCTCTAGACGTAGCTCTCCTCCGCCTGCCGCCGCAGGGGATGTGACAGCATCTTTGAAAATATGACAGCATCAGATAGGAACTGGTTGAATTCACCAACATAGAAGGAAAAACACCACGCTGCCTCGAATTTATGTAGAATGATTGTACAACGCAAGAATGGAGGAGCGTCGGGCTATGGCAGATGATGAACGTCTATGGAATAGGATGCTGCTGCATGCAATGGAAAGCTCGCCGATCGGTAGTGCATTTCTCAAGTCGGATGGCCGCATACAATATATGAATGGCTCTGCTTGCGCTATGCTGGGCTATGAACCCGAGGAGTTGATGAATCGTCCTTATGGGGACATATTTCATCCAGAGGATGCTTTTATTAACCCAGTAAACAGGGCGGAATGGAGTCAAAAAGGCCAGGGAAGCTTCGAAACTGAAATTCGGCTGCTGCATAAGCAGGGCCATATTATCTGGGTGTCTGTGTCGTGGTCTGCCATAATGAATGACGAGGAGTTCCCGGCTGGCTATGTCGTACATATCCAGGACCTCACGGAGCAGAAGAGAGCGAGTGATTATGCGGAGTCGATGATGATTCAGTCGGACAAGCTTTCCATCGCGGGACAGCTGGCTGCCGGTATTGCACATGAGATCCGCAACCCCATGACCTCGATCAAGGGCTTTATCCAGCTGCTGCGCAGCGGCTTTGGAAGTAAGGAGCAGTATTATGAAATTATTTCTTCCGAGATCGAACGTATCGAGCTGATCCTTGGAGAACTGCTCATCCTGGCTAAGCCCCAGGGCATCAAGTTCGAGCGAAGGAACATTCGGGTGCTACTCAGCCAGGTGATTACGTTACTGAATACGCAGGCCATACTGAATAACGTCGAGATTCAAACGGATTTTCGGGATCAGGACATGGATGTAGAGTGCGATGAGAACCAAATGAAGCAGGTATTTATTAATTTTATCAAGAACGCAGTTGAGGCGATGCCGGGCGGGGGGATGATCACGATCTCTACCCGCAGCCTGGAAGGTGAACTGTTGATCGACATTACCGATGAGGGGAGCGGCATGCCGGAGGATATTTTGTCCCGTCTGGGAGAGCCGTTCTACACGACGAAGGAGAAGGGAACGGGGCTCGGGTTTATGATCAGCAAGAAGATGATTGAAGAGCACCGGGGAACGGTTGAGGTCAGGAGCAAGCCAGAGCAGGGCACAACGGTCCGGGTGATGCTGCCCGCAGTCTATAATGCTGCCGCGATTTAAAGAGTTCATCACTCTAGGAGGAGGAATGCATGGGAGAGCGGCTTTCGTAACAAGCTACCAATAGAAGCAAGGAGGGTCATATAATGAATCGTACTCAGCTATTGAAAAATCCGAAGCAGCGTAAGCTGCTGTTCAGTGCCGGAATCAGCTGGATGTTTGATGCCATGGATGTCGGCATGATCTCCTTCGTGGTCGCTGCGCTGGCGAAGGAATGGAGCCTGGGCTCTCAGGAGGTGGGGCTGCTGGCCAGCAGCACCTCCATCGGCATGGTGTTCGGCGCCTTGCTGGCCGGGATGCTGGCAGACCGGTACGGACGGAAAAATCTGCTGCTCTGGACCCTGATCATCTTCTCGGCTGCCAGCGGCTTATCGGCGCTGGCGACCGGCTTCGCGGTCCTGTGTATCCTTCGCTTTGTTGCGGGCATTGGATTGGGCGGTGAGCTTCCGGTGGCAGCAACGCTCGTTTCGGAGAGCATGCCGGTAGAGGACCGGGGGAGATCGGTAGTGCTTCTGGAAAGCTTTTGGGCGGCAGGCTGGATTCTGTCTGCGCTGATCGCTTATTTTATTATCCCGGATTACGGGTGGCGGATGGCTTTTGTCATTGGAGCGCTTCCCGCTTTCTATGCGCTGTATCTCCGGCGGGCGATTGAGGATTCTCCGCGGTATGTGAAACAGAAGGCGGCGCGGAGGCTGAGCCTGTCAGAGCGTATTTCCTCTGTTTGGTCGAGCGAGCACCGGAAGACCACACTGATGCTGTGGGTGCTGTGGTTTACAGTCGTCTTTTCTTATTACGGCATGTTCCTGTGGCTGCCTACCGTGATGGTGGATAAAGGCTTCAGTCTGGTGAAAAGCTTTCAGTATGTGCTGATCATGACACTCGCTCAACTGCCAGGATATTTCACAGCTGCTTACTTGATTGAGAAGTTTGGCCGCAAATTTGTACTCGTCACCTATCTCGTGTTCACAGCCTTAAGCGCAATGTGGTTCGGCTATGCCACCTCTGTAGGAATGCTTCTTGCTGCCGGCATCTGCTTGTCCTTCTTCAATCTGGGCGCCTGGGGCGGACTATATGCGTACAGCCCGGAGCTCTATCCCACGAGAATACGCTCCACCGGCGTAGGCCTGGCGACGTCCTTCGGACGTATTGGCGGTGTCATTGCACCGCTGCTCGTCGGTGTATTGAAAGAGAACGGCACCAGCATCTCCAGCATCTTTCTGCTGTTCTTTGTAACCATTCTGATCGGGGCGGCGGCTGTCCTGGTCTGGGGCCGGGAGACTAAGGGACTGGAGCTGGCGGATTAATACGTGATCGCCCATCATTCTTGGAAGAAGGCGGGCCATAGAACAAAATAAAGACATGGCGGTGACGGGATAACTTCCCTGACTCTACCATGTCTTTATTTTTTGCTTTCCTATTTCACTCAAGGGAGCTGCCTCGTTAAACAAGAATCCACTTTGGGAACAGCCTCATTGATATTCTGCGTCAGATCAGCATCGCTGCTCAATTGTTGCCAAGCCTGGCGCTTAAATCTCCATAATGGAAGGCATGATGTAAGGGCTCCGTCCAAGCTCGCGCTTGAAATAACGATTGAGGGTCGATGTTGTCATCTGCTCCCATGCAGACTCATCATACTCCCGCTGCTCTCCAGCCTTGTTAAGATGCTTGCGCAGCATGGCTTCAGCCCGGCGCAGCAGCGGCTTCGAGTCCTGCATGTAAACGAATCCGCGGGTGATCAGCTCGGGACCGGCAATGAGCTTCCGCGTTTCACGGTTCAGGGTCATGGCAGCAATGACGACACCGTCGTGAGCAAGCTGCACGCGCTCCTCCAGCAGCTCCTTCTCGTGCGTGCGAAGCTCTCCGTTGTTAATGTAGACATCTCCGGATGGGATGTTGCGGCCTTTACGAGCCCCGTTGCGGAACAAGGAAAGAGTGTTGCCGATGTTCAGCAAGTAAACATGATTCTCGGGAACGCCCACATCCTTCGCCAGCTGGCGATGATTGAGCAGCATCCGGTATTCTCCGTGAATCGGCACGAAATATTTCGGACGCAGGCTGCTGAGCATCAGCTTGAGATCCTCGCGGCAGCCGTGGCCGGACGTATGGATGTCCAGAATCGAGCCATATCTTACTTCAGCGCCAGCGCGCATGAGCAGATCGATGCTCCGGTTTACATTTTGCGTATTCCCCGGAATGGGCGAGGAGGAGAAGATTACCGTATCATCGGGATGAATCTGAATCGAGCGGTGTGATCCTGAAGCAATTCGGGTGAGAGCTGCGTTGGGCTCGCCCTGGCTACCTGTACAAATAATCGCGACCTGATGGTCACGGTAACGGTTGACCGTTTTCACATCGATCAGCATGCCGTCCGGGATTCGGATATAGCCCAGCTCCTGGCCGATCGTAAACACCTTCTCCATGCTTCGTCCCACGATGGCGAGCTTTCGGTTCGTCTGTATAGCGGCCTCTACGACCTGCTGCAGACGGTGGACATTGGAGGCGAAGGTCGCGAACAGAATCCGACCGGGGCTTTCCTGGAACTGCTTCAGGATGGACAGCCCTACGGTTCGTTCGGATGGAGTGAAGCCCTCACGCTCACTGTTTGTGCTGTCCGCGAGAAGCGCAAGTACCCCTCGGCGGCCAAGGCTCATAATCTTATGAATGTCGGCCGGCTTGTCCTCTGGAGTAAAGTCGAACTTGAAGTCTCCGGTATGGACAATAGGTCCGTACGGAGTTTCAATGACGACGCCGAATGCATCCGGAATACTGTGTGTCGTGCGGAAGAAATGCACGGCGAGGTGCTTGAAGCTGTATTTATCATTCTCATGAAACACCCGCAGATCGCTTTGATCCAGCAGACGGTGCTCTTCGAGCTTCGCGCGAACGAGACCGATCGTCAGCGGTCCTCCATAAATAGGCATCTGAATCTGGCGCAGCACATAAGGAATGGCTCCGATATGGTCTTCATGTCCATGAGTCAGGAACAGGCCCTTGATCTTGCTCTTATTCTCAATCAGATAGCGGATATCGGGAATAATGTAATCGACTCCGCTCATTTCAGCATCCGGGAACTTCAGTCCGGCATCAATGATCACGATTTCATTGCGGAATTCGACCGCATACATATTTTTGCCGATTTCGCCTAATCCTCCGAGTGCGAATACACGTACAGGCGGGGAGGATGGCTTCGATGGCTTCGATTTGCGGGCAGGCGGACTTTGTATTTTATCATTCAATAATGGTTTGGACATAATGTGGTAATATTCCTCTCTATCGATAGTCGGTGGCGTGGATTTCCTTCATATTTAACAATATGTAATCCGAGACTCGGAAAAAATGAGCATCAAAATACGGGCGCGCATAAGACGCCATAGCAAGCGCTGGGCATGACTTCAGGACAGGATGGCAGCAGCTTAGCGTGAATAACCGCACGGCTTGCATCCAAACTAAAAAGTTATATAGGGCAGCCTGGTTGTTCACGGTCTCTGTGTCCATTCAGGCGATCTTAAATCAATAGCTCATCTTATATATTTAAACCTTAAGGATTATGACGGAACAGAGGCGGTCTCCCATCGGAGAATATATGTCTATCCTGCCCCTTATACCAGAAATCTTACCTGAAGTTCCAGCATGAATCCGGTCGCACATGAAATGATCTTCATTCAGTTTACCATTTTTATAGCAGAGTGTGGTAGTGGTATATTGAGAATAATGCTCGAAGGCCCTTCTGATCAGCATTTCGTTGCACATAAGGGCACTGTTTTGTACAGCTTTTGTACAGCTACGAAGTCACAGACAGCAGCCGTAACTGCAGATATTCGGCATCTGCCCGTTACGGCTGTCAGATGAAGCAGTATGGCTTACTCAAGTCCCAGTTCTGCTTGCAGAAACAGTATTTATCAAAAAAGCTACACTGTAATCGTGTACGTCCCCCGTTCATTTTCAAGCACGATCTGCCGTTCCTGAACCTCCGCCTCGCGCAGGCTTTCCAAGGGAATCGAGAAGGAGCCGCCTGGCAGGGGAGCCTCCTCGACGTCGGTCACAATGACTCCGTTACCGCGGAGCAGCAGAGCCTGACAGGCCAAATAGTCATCAATGCTGCAATTGTTGCCGTCCAAGAGCTCCACAGAATCTACAGTTAACCTGATCTGATCGACATCGTCCAGCTCCCGCTTTTCAATGGTCAGCTCCTGCTGTTTATGGGAATCCAGCCACTGTGACACTTCTTTTAGCGAATGCTTCATCTCATAGCCCTCCTTCAAAAGTACATAATGGTGATCTGTAATCATTACCCCAATTGTCGGCTATTATTGCACCAGGACTGCTTATGTATTCGTAGATATGCCAATCGCTGTTACAGTCTGTAAGGCATGGAGTGATATACTAGGGTGAGGAATGTAATGAATCTTGAAGCCATGCAAAACGGGAAAAGTATTGAAGGAGGAGGTCAGTGGATGAGAGCAAATACAATCGGTAAATCAGAGCTGGTCGTTGGAGAGATTGGACTGGGCTGCATGTCCCTGGGTAAGGAGGAACAAAAGGTGGTCGCCCTTGTGCATGAAGCATTGGAGCAAGGGGTCACGCTGCTCGACACCGCCGATCTGTATGATGGAGGCATCAATGAGGAGCTTGTGGGCAAAGCGATCAAGGGCCGCAGAGACCAGGTTGTGCTGGCGACCAAGGTAGGCAACCGCAGGATTTCCGGACAAGAGGGCTGGACCTGGGATCCTTCCAAAGACTACATCCAGACGGCGGTGAAGGATAGCCTGCGCCGTCTCGGGACAGACTATATTGATCTGTATCAGCTCCACGGGGGCACGATGGACGATCGCATTGAGGAGACTATTGAGGCGTTTGAAGAGCTGAAGCAGCAGGGCTGGATCCGAGAGTATGGCATTTCTTCAATCCGCCCTAATGTCATTCGGGAGTATGTGAAGCGGTCTGGCATTGTCAGTGTCATGATGCAGTATAGTATTCTCGACCGCCGCCCGGAGGAGGAAATCCTGCCGCTGCTGGCCGAGCACGGAATTTCGCTGATTGCAAGAGGTCCGGTTGCCAAAGGGGTGCTGTCCGAGCGTTACGAGGAAAAGGCGGCCAAAGGGTATTTGGACTATAGCCGGGAAGAGCTGCTTGAAACCGTAAAGCAGCTTCGGGAAGGACTGCAGCCAGGGCGTGAGCTGTCTCAGACAGGCATTCGCTATGCGCTTGCTCATCCGGCAACTGCCTGTACCATTCCCGGTGCAAGCTCCGCCCAACAGCTGCGTGATAACCTGCTGGCGGCTCAGGCCGAAGAGCTGAGTCCGCAGGAGCTTCAATATATCCAGGCTGTAAGCAAGCGGAATCAGTATGAGCAGCACCGCTGAGCCTTAACAGGGTGGACAACGGCTGGACACGCTGTTTTGTGCTTAACCCAATTCGCTGAGATTACTATAAAAGAGGCAGTCCCCGAGTAGATTTTGGTTAAACGAGGCAATTCATTGGAATAGGAAGCAAAAAAATAAAGACATGGCGGTGACTGGGAGATTAGTTCAGCACCGCCATGTCTTTATTGTGATCGATGGCCGCCTTCTTCTACAGATTCCGAAGCCGTTCACAACAAACGAGGCCATCCCGCAAGCTCCTGGAGTTTTTGGGACAGCCTCATTTATGTGAGTTCTATTATTCTGTAACACCCGGCAAGGTATTATGCGTATACGGCGGAGCCGGCTTTAATTTCTGCTCTTCTGTAAACGGACCGGGCTCGGCAGAGTACTGGAATTCGGCGCCGTCCGGGGCTTGTCCGGATGCCCAGCTGCCGAGGCTGCTCTCTTCGCCTTCTGAGAAGTTATAGAGTACGTGGGACATGTTCTGCTTCTCCAGCTCTGGCGGTGCCGTGCTTGGAACGATGACCCCTTCCTTCGCCTCCAGCTCCCGAATGGCGGCCAGCCACTGATTCTGGTGCATCGTATCCCGGGTGAGCAGGAAGGACAGCATGTCCTTAATGCCGCGGTCATCGGTCATTTCGTAGAGCCTGGCGACCTGCAGGCGCCCTTGGGATTCGGCATTCAGATTCGCCCGGAAATCGGCGAGCAGGTTGCCGCTCGCTACAATATAGCCGGCATTCCACGGCACACCTACACTGTTGACCGGCATGGCTCCAAGACCGGAGACGATCGCATGCTGAGGATTCATTCCACCCAGAATCGATTCAATGACAGGGTTCTTCGCAGCCTCCTCCTGATCTTTGACGGGTGCGTCATCAAGCAGGCGGGCGATCATCGTTGCAATCATCTCCACATGACCGATTTCCTCGGTCGCCGTGTCCATAATGAGGTCTTTGTACTTGTCATGGCCGCGCGTGTTCCAGCCCTGGAACAAATATTGCATGGCCACGGAAATTTCACCGAATTGGCCGCCTAGTATTTCCTGCAGCTTCTTGGCAAACAACGGATCAGGGCGCTCCGGCGTGGCTGGATTTTGCAGCACTTTTTTGTGAAAGAACATACTAAGGTCACCTCTTCATTTAAATTTGCTCATTGGCATGTGTTACTTACCCTTTCCCATATTTTTAAAACGATTCATGGATGTTACAGTTTAAAAATAAAAAAAGCTCTCGGGCTACAATTCGTGTATTTCGCTGTACCTTAAACTTTATCCCGGGTTGTATCGTTATAACTGTAAGAGTCCAGCACCGCTGTAAACTCGTGATCATACCGGGCACATGAGAAAGGAAATTCTATGATTAGCATTGAACACGTCTCCAAAACCTATCGCCGCGGCGCCTGGGCGCTGCTGGACATATCGGCTGTCTTCGGGACAGGCATGACCGGTCTGCTGGGACCTAACGGTGCCGGGAAATCCACGCTGATGCGGATCTTGGCAGGCCTGGCATCTCCTACCTCCGGGCAGGTGACGATACGCGGTATCCCGCTGAGCCGGCCGGAGGAAATCCGGCAGTCCATTGGGTATTTGCCGCAAAATTTTCAGGTATATCCGCAGATGACGGGAAGAGATTATCTGGATTATATTGCGTCTATGAAAGGGCTCAAGAGCCGAAAGGAGCGCACAGCAGAAGTATCGCGCCTGCTGGAGGTGGTGAACCTGAACAACCACAGCGATCAAAAAATGCGGACCTACTCCGGAGGCATGCGCCAGCGGATCGGCATTGCCCAGGCATTGCTCGGCTCACCGGATGTACTGATTGTGGACGAGCCGACATCCGGCCTGGATCCGCGGGAGCGTGTCCGCTTTAGGAACATGCTGACACGCTATAGCCTGAACCGGACGGTGCTGCTCTCCACACATATCGTGGCGGACATTCAGAGCAACTGTCATGAGGTGGCCGTGCTCCATGAAGGCTCTCTCATTATGGCAGGCAGCCTCGCAGAGCTGCAGGCATGCGGGCGTGGCTTTTTGTGGGAAGCCCGTATGAGCCATGGTGAGTATGAAGCTGCAGATCCTTCTCTGATTCTGTCGAGCCGGCAGGATGGGGAGCATATGATCTGCCGCATGATTCATGCAAGGCGGCCTTTCGCCGGCAGCGTCATGGTAGAGCCAGAGCTGGAGGAAGGTTATATTTCATTGCTGCGGAGGGAACGTCATGTATAAATGGCTACGGCAGTGCCAGCTGGAGCTCCGGCTGTTACTGGGCAATCCCTTGTTCCTGCTGCTCCCGTTAATCCTTGGACTGCTGTTTCTGCTCTATATGGATCAGCTTCCGTTCTCGCAGTACCAGGGAGTATTCAGGCAGCTGTATGAACGATATGCAATCGCCCACACGCTGTCGCTGGGTGTGGTTATGCTGCTCGGCATTCTTATGATTCGCCGGGATGTCCGCAAGCCTTCCTTCGAGTGGAACCGGAGCCTGCCGGTATCCTTCTCGCTGATGCTGTCGGCCAAATATGCCGTGGGCCAGCTGTACCTCCTGCTCTATACCTTGCCGGCGAATGCAGTCCTTTATTATGTATCGAGGACACAAGGAGTTGCAGCAGACATCGCAGGCAGATATTTTCTGCATTTCATGATACAGTCCGAAATTTCTTATCTGGTTACCCTGGCGCTGTCTATGCTGCTGGCGGTGTGGGTCGGCAATCGGGTCGTCTATCTCATCGGCTTTTGCGCCTGGATGTTTGGGACTTTTTTCATGGATATCTTTCTGATTGGACAGAATGGACTGGAGTTCCTGTCCACATTTCATCTCAATCAATTTTTCCTAAACAGCATGAATATGTCTTCTGAAGTGTGGGGCATTGCCCTGTATCGGAAGGAGCTGAATGCGTCCTGGCTCTTTGTGCTTGCCTTTACCTTGCTACTGCTGTCATTCAGCCTGCTGCTGCTGAACCGGAAACGTCCGACGCGTTATCTGGCCGGCTGGGCCTTGTTGACGGTGGCGTCCATACTGCTGGCGACCTCGGCATTCCGGCCATTCCTTGCCTTGTGGCAGGAGCGTTATGAGGTGTATGAGCAGCTTCTGGCAGACCCTACTTTGCTCTCAGCAAGTAATCCAGACAATTACAAGCCGGACTTTCATCCGGAGTATGAAATCACAAAATATGATATACATCTGCAAAGACAGCAGGATGACTCACTTCAGCTGACTGCAGTGCTCAGCATCCCGCCATCCAGCGGGGAGAGCCGGCAGGTGTTTCCGCTAACGCTGCATCGCAGCTTTCAGGTCGTCGATGTCAGCATCGAGAACCGCAAGGCTGAATATTACCGTCAAGGGGATCATCTGGACATCCTGCTGCCGGAGGGGGGCTCGGGGAAGCTGCAGGCTACGGTGAGCTATACCGGCAAGCCGAGAGATTATGTGCAGCAGCCGCCCTATAACCGCTCCTTGTTCAGCGTAGGCTGCGAGGTGAACCTTCCTTCCAATGCAGCCTGGTACCCGCTGCCGGGGGATCAGCCTATTTATTTTAAGAACGGCTTGAACTCCGTAGATTATAATCAGGCCATTGTGTACCGGCCGCTGATTTTGCCTCCCGCACAAATGTCGCTCACCCTGGAGGGGTATGCTTGTCCTGTATATGCCAGTATTCTGGAGACCGAGCGTAAGCCGGGGTATCAGCGATTTGAGGGAGAAGAGACGCGGGGCGTGGAACTGTATGGAAGCCGCGATCTGCTGGAGCTACCTAGCGACAAGGTTCCGGTGACGATAATTACGACGCCGTACGATCGGTTTTATGCGGAAGGGCTGCTGCAGTATTTGGAGACCCGATATGCCTACTTTGAGACGTGGGTGAAGGACCTGCGCACCAGGCGGGTTCAGATTATATATACAGACCACCCCTTTTATGTCGGCGGCGATCTGAAAGGTGATTTGATCATTTCTGCGAAGTATTATTATCAATATGATATAGAAAGCCTTCCCGGGGAATGGATGAATACGATATTGTTCGGGAATCAGGCAGGACTGAGAGAGGAAGGGCTGGAGCAAGAGCAGGACGTCCGTCATTTGATCAGCAGCTTGTTCTGGTATCTTTATTACAAAGAGGAAAAAGGCTTGAGTGACGCGGAGCTGAAGCATTCATACGGCTGGGCAAGATCCGTGCAGACCCTGCTTCATGAAGGGGATGAGAGCACCGATCCGAATCGGCTGGGTAACAAGCTGGCCGCGCAGGCGGCGAAAGCGATTCAAGACGGCAGAACAGAGCAGCTGAAGAGCCTGCTGAATGAGTTCTACCGCAGCGGCTTGAGGCTGCCGGGCAGAGAAGAAGCATATTACCAGCCGGAGGCTCCGGTGTCTTATAAACAATGGAATGAGAAATGGGATGAGATGATGTCGGTGCATGAGAGGGGGGAAGAGCTTGATTAGTGACCAGAAGCTGACCGAGCGGATGGCTGAGGGGGATCAGGAGGCGTTTGAGCTGCTGGTGTCCCGTTATCACGGGCCGCTGCTCAGCTATGCCTCCGGCCAGCTGGGCGACCGCGAAAAAGCACAGGATATGGTTCAGGAAACGTTTGTGCGCCTGATTCGCCATTTGCGCCGCCACGGGGCGCTGGAGCACGTCAAGGCCTGGCTGTACCGGGTGGTGCTCAATCTGTGTAGAGATTATTGGAAAAGCGCAGCGTACCGCTCCGAGAAGCTGCCTGCAGAGGAGCTGCCGGATGCCGCAGATGAAACGGCAGGGGCTCAGGAGCTGCTGGAGCGGCAGGAAACCTCCAGGGAGATTGCCGCTTCCCTTGCGGCACTTCCTGAGGTACAGCAAAATGTCATCTCACTTCGTTTCTTTCACGATATGAAGCTGCAGGAGATCTCGGGGTTGACCGGCCTGCCGCTCAGTACCGTCAAGACGCATTTATATAGCGGCCTACGTAAGCTGAAGAGCCTGATGGCCTCCCCCCGTTCCAGCGCTTCTGTCCCGGAGCAGGACGCCCAGGCTCCTCCTGCCTCCCCGTCTTGCGCTGACGCCCGGAAAGAGCATTCAAGAACAAAACCAGAAAGCGAGGTGTATTCCTATGGCTCCCATTACCGATCCTGAGCTGCAGCGTCTGGAGGACGAGCTGAGAGAGCCGCTAACCCGTGCCATTCAGCCGCCGCCGACACCGGAGGAAACATCGCAATTGATTTCATCGCTGCAAAGCGAATTTGACCTGCTGAGAATGAATAATGCAACAATCAAGCTGGCATTTAATGCGGAGGTGGAGCCGCCCTCGCTGAAGCAGCTGCTGCTAAATCAGCTGCGCCTGAATCAAAAGTCCATTTTGCTTGCGGCCGCCGCTGTGTTCTGTATGCTGGTGCTGCTGATCGATCCCCGTTCTGCGACAAGCGGGATGAACGGCATCCCCGGCGGCTACTTCCCGCTGGTGACGCCCCTCCTGCTGATGTCTTCCATGCTGTTCAGCAGCCGGACCCGGGACCGCGGTATGCGGGCTGTAGAGCATATTACGCCGTACCCCCCATCACTTGTCCTGTACAGCCGGCTGCTGTCCGTTACCGTCATGATTACAGGGCTGGGGATTCTCAGTACATTTTTGCTGGGACTGCGCGCGGCTTCTGTGGAATACTCCTATTTCCGGATGGGGCCGTTTCTGCTGGAATGGATGAGCGTGCTCCTGTTGACCGGCGGGGCGGCGATGTTCATGCTGTTCCGCAAGGGGATGGGATATGCTGTAGCTGCGGCGCTGTTTGCCTATATAGTCTGGATTGCTTTACTGACCGTGCTGACGATAGATAACGGGACGGCGATGTTGAAAATGCCTCTGGAGGTCCTGCTCCTTATCCTTGGAGGTGCGCTGCTGTACAAAGCCTACAGACAAAGCCTGAGGCCGCGCAGCTCCTTGAAGGGAGGCGCGGTTCATGATTGACATCGAGGGACTGGAGCGGAAGGCGGGAACATACCGGCTGGAGGTGGAGCGGGCCCAGATTCAGCGCGGTCTGAACCTGATTGTCGGAGCCAATGGAGCCGGCAAAACCACGCTGATGGAGCTGCTGACGACGCTGCGCTCTCCGGATGCAGGTAACATTCGGTATCAGGGCAGAAAGGCGGCAGACGATCTGCCGCTGGTCCGCAGCCAGATCGGATATGTCCCTGCAGACATCGAGCTGTACGGCGATATGAAGACCGGGAAGCTGCTGCGTTACCTGGCTGAGCTGAAGGGCGTGTATTCCCGGGAGGCTGTGAACCGATTCATACGGGATTTTCGATTGGAGCCTTACCAGCGAACGAAGGTGAAAAAACTGTCCCAAGGCATCCAGCGGCGGATTGCGGTCGTTCAGGCGCTGCTCGCGTCTCCCGCTTTTCTGTTTCTGGATGAGCCGCTGAATGGGATGGACGCCGAGGAACGCAAGTTCCTCATCACCTATTTAGCCCGCTATGCCAAAGGGGGGAGAACCGTTGTGGTGGCGGCTCACGAGCTGAACGAGTGGGAGGAGGCGGCAGATTACGTGACCTGGCTGCACCTTGGAAGCATCCGGTATTACGGTCCGGTAAGGACGTGGAAGCTGTGCGTTCCGTCGAGCGTATGGGAGGCCGAGGTGTCGCGGGAGCAGTTTGAGGGGATCGAGGAGCGCAAGCTGATCCATTTCCAAATGTCGCCCGGCGGCATAACGGTTCGCCAAATGGGACACACCGCGCCGGGGCCGGAATATCAGGAGAAGGAGCCGACGCTGGAGGACGCTTTTTTCCTGCATCTGGACGCGCTGGAGGAGAGCCGCTTCTGAGGCGAGGTGCAAATTGTACGCTGCAGGGTAAGAAACACGTACAACGACACCTTGAAGGGAGCGAGCTAAAAATGGAAGCTGCAGGACGAGCTGTTCAGGAGAAGGTGGCACTGGTTACCGGAGGATACCTCTCCTGAAGCCGGATACGGCTGGGGGAAGGTTCAGCGGAAGTCCGGCAGCTGATACTGCCGGCGGTATTCCCGGGGAGAGAGCTTGACCGTGCGCTTGAACATTTTGCCGAAGTGGGAAAAGTTCGAGAATCCGGACTGCCACGCGATATCCGTAATAGGAAGCTGACTTTCGCGCAGGAGCCGCTGGGCTTCCTGAATGCGAAGCAGATTAATGTAGTCGCTGAACGTGAAGCCGGTCGTCTGCTTGAACAATCGGCTGAGGTAGGACGGGCTGATGTCGTGAGCCTCGGCAACCTGTGTAAGCTGCAGCGGCTCGGCAAAGCGTTCATTCAAGTCCCGGACGATCTGCTGCATCGTGGGATGCAGCATCGGTTCAATATCCGCCGGCGTAACCGTGCTTGCTGCGACATTGCGCCAGGCGTGCAGCAGCAGCTCGGCCGTCCACTGTCGCAGCAGAAGCTCCCGTCCCGGCCGGGTATGCTCCATTTCCTCTACAATGCGCTCCACCAGGCTCCTTGCAGAATCACTGCCGAGGGCAGGCAGCCGCAGGATCGGAATGTCCCGCTCGAAGGGCTCCAGCAGCAGGCGGACCAGATGCGGTTCCAGGCTGCGGGCAAAAAGGTCAGGCTGCAGGTAGAATACGACTCGCTCGTGGTCTCCTCGCCCGCTGTCCAGCGTCTTGTGGAGCACATTCCGGTTTACATATACCAGATCGCCGGCCCGAATCCGGTAGGTCCGGTCCTTCATGAAATAAATCCGTTCCCCTTCAATAAGATAATACAGCTCATAATGGTCATGAATATGATCCGTAGCCATGGAGAAATAGCCCACCCGGCGGTCATACTCGATACTAAGCCAGCCGGATGGGTCCTGATAGCTGCCTTGAACCGGTGTTTTCATCATCTATACCGCCTCCCTTGTACACAGATTATAGCAAAATAAGCGGCATTTATGGACTTCAAAGCATAAAATGCGGAGATATAAATGCTTATTTGTTATAGTCTGAAGCTAATATAAGAGGAGGCGATCATGATGAGTACGAAGAAACGTTATGTGCAGGTAGGCACTGGAGGCCGGGCGGAGTTTTTTTATGGCGCGCTGGCAGAGCATTTTCAAGAACGCTCGGAGCTTATCGCTTTTTGTGATAGCAACAAGACTCGGATGGTGTATGCCAATCGGCTGCTGAAAGAGAAATACAACCATCGTGAAATTCCTATGTATACGGCAGATCAGTTCGACCAGATGATTCAGGAGCATAAGCCGGATTATGTGATCGTGACCAGCGTAGACCGGACCCATCATCGTTACATTATCCGCGCCATGGAGCTTGGCTGTGATGTAATCACGGAGAAGCCGATGACAGTGGATGAAGAAAAGTGCCAGGAAATTGTGGACGCCTCTAAAAGAACGGGCCGCAACATCCGCGTTACCTTTAACTACCGCTACGCTCCCCACCACACTAAGGTGCGTGAGCTCATTCAGGAGGGAACCATCGGTAAAGTAACCTCGGTTCATTTCGAATGGCTGCTGAACACCCAGCACGGTGCGGATTACTTCCGCCGCTGGCACCGGGACAAGCGCAACAGCGGAGGACTGCTGGTTCATAAATCTACACATCACTTCGACCTCGTAAACTTCTGGATCGGTTCTCAGCCGCAAACCGTCTTTGCATTTGGCGACCTTATGTTCTACGGTAAAGAAAATGCGGAAGAGCGCGGGGTGACCGAGTTCTATAACCGGGCAACCGGCAGCCCGGCTGCAAAGGATGATCCGTTCGCGCTTCATTTGGATTCCAATGACCATTTAAAGGCCATGTACCTCGACGCCGAAGAAGAGGACGGATATCAGCGTGACCAAAGCGTATTCGGTGACGGGATTAACATCGAAGACACGATGGGCGTCATCGTTCAATATCGCAACAAAGCGATTCTGACGTATTCTCTCGTGGCTTATCAGCCATGGGAAGGCTACCGTCTGGCGATCAACGGCACGAAGGGCCGGATTGAAATGTCTATTGTCGAGCAGTCCTACGTGAACTCGGGCGGCGACAAGAAGCTTGAGGGCGCCTTAAAGGGCAAGACGCTCACCGTACTGCCTATGTTCGGCGCACCGTACGAGGTTGAAGTTGAAGAGAAGGAAGGCGGCCATGGCGGCGGGGACCCTGTCCTGCTGAATGATCTGTTCGGAGAGCCGGCGGAGGATAAGTTTCAGCGTGCGGCGGACCAGATTGACGGTGCCAGATCCATTCTGACCGGGATCGCCGCGAACAAGGCCATTGCTACCGGCCTGCCGGTACATGTGGATCAGCTTGTAAAATTTTAAGACCGCTTTTTAATTCCGATGAAAATAATAGGATTTGACTCTTTTCAAATGATGGAAAGTATGAGAGAATGGGAGAAATTCTCACTGTACTCATGATTTTCATTGTAAACAAGGGAGGAAATACCTAATGTCAGAGCAACGCAAGCTGTCTATTGAAACCCTGGCGGTACACGCCGGACAGGAGATTGATCCCACGACGATGTCGCGGGCAGTTCCGCTGTATCAGACCACGTCCTACGGCTTTCGTGACAGTGATCACGCCGCCAATCTGTTTTCATTGAAGGAATTCGGCAATATTTACACCCGGATCATGAATCCGACCACGGATGTATTCGAGCAGCGGATCGCTGCACTGGAAGGCGGAGCCGGAGCCCTGGCTACAGCGTCCGGACAGGCGGCGATCACCTTCTCCATCCTGAACATTGCCGGTGCCGGAGATGAAATCGTATCGGCTTCGAGTCTGTACGGAGGCACATACAACCTGTTCTCGACGACGCTTGCGAAGCTGGGCATCAAGGTCCATTTCGTAGACTCCTCAAATCCAGACAATTTCCGCAAGCATATCAATGAGAACACGAAGGCACTGTACGCCGAGACGATTGGCAATCCGCAGGGCAACGTGCTGGACATTGAAGCGGTTGCAGCGATTGCGCATGAGCACGGTATTCCGCTGATCGTGGACAACACATTCCCAAGCCCGTATCTGCTCCGTCCGATTGAGCATGGCGCAGACATCGTGGTTCATTCCGCAACCAAGTTCATTGGCGGCCATGGCACGTCCATTGGCGGGATCATTGTGGACAGCGGCAAATTCAACTGGGCCGAAAGCGGCAAGTTCCAAGGCTTGACTGAGCCGGACCCGAGCTATCATGGCGTGGTGTACACGGAAGCGGTAGGACCGCTGGCATACATCATCAAGGCCAGAGTACAGCTGCTGCGTGACATCGGTGCGTCCATCTCGCCGTTCAATTCCTGGATGCTGCTGCAAGGCTTGGAAACCTTGCATCTGCGTATGGAGCGTCATAGCGAGAATGCCAAGAAGGTTGCTGAATTCCTGGAGCAGCATGATGCGGTTGAATGGGTCAGCTATGCGGGATTGGCAAGCCATCCTTCCTACAGCCTGGCTCAGAAATATTTGCCTAAAGGCCAGGGCGCGATCCTGACCTTCGGCATCAAGGGTGGAACCGAAGCGGGCCGCAAGGTCATTGAGAACGTGAAGCTGTTCTCTCACCTGGCGAACGTCGGTGATTCCAAGTCACTCATTATTCATCCTGCCAGCACGACACATCAGCAGCTGACGGCTGAAGAGCAGGTGGCGGCAGGCGTTAATCCGGAGCTGCTTCGGATTTCCGTGGGTACGGAGTCCATTGATGATATCTTGTATGATCTGGAGCAGGCACTGGCTGCAAGCCAGGCGTAAGCTGACATTATCATTACACAATATGACCAAGACCCATCAAGCATGGTGAACAACCGCTTGATGGGTCTTTTTGCGCGCAGGTTCATCTTCAGAAAGATGGGGGAAAGCCGTATATTTTGGGGCCCGGGACAATAATCTGGTATGGAGGCGGCAGCATGAATACGATACCATTCACGAAAAGGGGTAGAGTCTCATGACAGAAGCGAAACGGACACAAGGTGCCGAGCAAGGGAAGCGCTTTTATGATCGGTTTGCCCGAAAGGAATGGGAGCGTAATTCCGGGCAGGGACTCGATCTGACCGGGCTGGGAGAGCTGGCAGCCGGCAAGGGTGTCACGCATGAGGAGGCTTTACTGCTGCTGGCTCAGCCTGATGATATAGAGTCGATCCTCGCCCAGAGGCTGGGCGCAGCCTCCAGCGATGAAGCTTCACTGCAGCGTCTGCTGGGCTGGAGTGACGGCCAGCGCCGCCTGCGGGTGACGAGCCGCGCGGACTCCGTGGCCAGGGCTTGCGCCGGTCTCCAGCGGGGGGCTCAGGGCATTGGCTTGCTCCGGGGTGAAGAGCTGCTGCGGGACGAAAGCCTGCTGGCCGTGTATGAGGCATGGCTCTCATGCACGGAGGACGAGGAGGAAAGAAAGCTCAAGCGTGGACGCTTGGTGTATTTATGGACAGAGGCTTGGATCAGACTGCTTCAGGCCGCAGACGGCAAGCCTTGCTCCGTCAGTCTCGCCTGGGATGCCCGGCAGGCTGCAGCTCCGGAGGAACGGTTAGCCCTTCAGGATGTGCAGCTGGAGGCCATGTTTCGCGCTATGATCCGATGTGATCAGGAGGAGATTCCCTTTGAGCTTGCGCTGCTGGCGCTGTGGCCGATGCAGGAGGAAGAATGGCTGGCCGTATATGATTTCATTGAGGAAGTGGGCCGGCAGACGCTTGGAGCATGGTGGCCGGAAGCGCATTGTAAGGTAGGCGCCTTGCTGCACCCCGATGTGCGGCCTGTTGATGCTGCCGGCATTGCGCGTTCTGCAGATCTGGTCGTCATGGATATAGAGAGCGCATCGCGATTTCATCTGCTGCAGGAGCAGCAGCCGCTGGGAGGGCCTGCCCGCATGATAGAGCTGGAGGAGCCCGTCAGCGATTGGGGCGGTCCGGCGCTGCAGTGCTCCCGGCTGGAGGAGATTGTAGATACCATGCGCAGCATCAAGCCGGAGCTGGACATCCGCGCCGGGGGGGATATCCGGCCGGCCGATTTAAGAGCGGTGTATCGGCTGGGGATGAACGAGGTATGCTGTGACCCGGAATGGCTGACGGCCGTCAGACTCACCGGGTATCGCCTGGAAGCCAGTCAGCAGTCTGCCGCCTCGGCCGATGAGGCTTGACAGCAGGCTGCGGAAGGAAGACAGCGTATATATGCGTCGCGGGCCTAACTTAAGGCAGCGGCGCTTTTTTGCGTGCAAAAAATATATTTTAAAAATTAGGCGGAAGAGAGTTTACAACGAGGGGGGATCGGGGTAATATAAGTCTATAAAGTTGCACTTAGGAAAATAAATTGTACTAAGTCAAAAATGATTATCATTCTCAATTAGTATGCTGCTCCGGCCTAGCCGGGGCAGCATACGTCATTTTCAGGGCAATAAGAATGGATCTCATTCTCAAGTACAGGAGGTAATGAAGATGGAATGGACTCAAAGTAGAGGGGCACGTACACAATCACTGGCGCATCGCCAGGAGGGCCCTGAGCGCCCGAATTCCGGCGGCAAATGGGATCTTGCAAGCCTGCTTCGCAATCCCGAGGTGCTGGCCGCGCTGGGAAGCGGGGTGCTCATGCTCACAGCCTGGGCGGTCAGTTCCTGGTCGGAATGGATTTCTGTCATTCTGTATGTCATTTCCTATACAGCGGGCGGCTGGATCAAGGCGAAGGAAGGCGTGGAGACGCTGATCAAGGAGCGGGATCTCGACGTCAACCTGCTCATGATCGCAGCCGCGCTCGGTGCAGCAGCCATTGGCTATTGGAATGAAGGGGCTATGCTGATCTTCATTTTCGCGATGAGCGGAGCCTTGGAGAGCTATACGATGGAGCGGAGCCGTAAGGACATTTCCTCCCTGATGGAGCTGCAGCCCGAGACGGCGCTGCGCCTTGAAGGAGGAAGCATGGTGGAGGTTGCTGTCGGCAAGCTGGAGATCGGGGATTTGATTCTGGTGAAGCCGGGCGAGCTGATTCCGGCAGACGGCAAGGTTTATCGGGGAGGGTCCTCTGTCAATCAGTCCTCCATTACCGGGGAATCGGTTCCTTTGGAAAAAAGCGTGGGAGACGAAGTATTTGCCGGAACGCTGAATGGCGAAGGTGTGCTCTATATTGAAGTGACTCAATCTGCTGAAGCTACTGTATTTGCGAAGATTGTGAAGCTTGTCGAGGAGGCGGAGAATGAGGTTCCGCAGTCCGAGCGCTTTATCAAGCGGTTTGAGGCTATTTATGCCCGTGTGGTCGTGGGAGTCACCGCCGGTATCCTTGCGCTGGCTCCGCTGGCAGGGTGGGACTGGGACACTTCCTTCTATAAAGCCATGGTCTTTCTCGTTGTCGCATCTCCTTGTGCATTGGTATCGTCCATAATGCCAGCTATGCTGTCAGCCATCTCGAACCGGGCCCGTAAAGGCGTACTGTTCAAAGGAGGAGCGCATATCGAGAACATGGCCAAGACATCCGTCGTTGCCTTTGATAAGACCGGAACCTTAACGATGGGGTCACCGGTGGTGACGGATTTCGTGGCTGGCAGCGGAATGAGCCGGGAAGAGCTGCTGGGCATCAGTGCATCTGTAGAGAGCATGTCGAAGCATCCGCTGGCCCAAGCGGTCGTTGCCAAGGCGTCTGCGGAGGGGGTTGCACTGCAGCCTGTAGAGAACGCGGAATCCATAACGGGCTGGGGAATGCAGGGTACCGTGCAGGGTACAGCATGGAGAATTGGAAAAAGCGACGTGCTTGACGGGGACGCTCTTACCCTGGATGCTCACTCGGTACGAAATGGAGAACCGGACTGGCGGGAGCTTCGCCGCAGCCTGGAAGAGGAGGGCAAGACCGTCTCAGTCATTCTTCGTGACGGACAGATGGCCGGTATGATCGGATTGCAGGATGCGGTACGTCCGCAGGCGGCGGCTGCCGTCAAGCGGCTGCAGAGCATGGGAATCCGGGTCGCGATGCTGACCGGAGACCGCAAGGCGACAGCAGATGCCATCGCGCGCCAGATCGGCGTTGATCTGGTCTTCTCTGACCTGCTGCCAGAGGATAAGGTCAAGCATGTTCGGGCGCTGCGGGAGCAGCACGGACATGTCGTCATGGTCGGGGACGGTGTCAATGACGCTCCGGCGCTGGCCACAGCTACGGTAGGCATCGGCATGGGGATTTCGGGAAGCGGAACAGCCCTTGAGGTATCCGATGCGGTGCTGATGAATGACAACATTGAGGAAATTGCCTCCACCGTCAAAATCGCACGCCGCGCCGCAGCCATTGTGAAGCAGAACATGGTCTTTGCCGTAACGGTCATTCTGACCCTGATATCTGCCAACTTTATTCAGGGCGTTGCCCTGCCGCTGGGCGTGATCGGTCATGAAGGCAGTACCATTCTCGTGATTCTAAACGGACTGCGGCTGCTTCGAGCGAAATAAAATGGGAATGATTGCCCCGTTTCTCTCCAACAAGCCTGCCTGTATGATCCTGATAACGGGATCATACAGGCAGGCTTGTTTGCTAGATGGAGAGGAATGAAGAGCCATGGTAATTATTTCTTTTGATACCGGTCTCGGGTGTTGACAGATTCTTCGGAATTAATCATAATAAGTATCAGTTTATAATGATTATAAATAAGTGATTTAGAGATACAGGAGGGAACCTTATATGTATAAATCCATTATTATCGGCACCGGTCCTGCCGGCCTGACCGCTGCCATTTATCTTGCCCGTGCTAACATGAGCCCGCTCATCATTGAAGGCCCTCAGCCCGGCGGTCAGCTGACGACCACGACCGAGGTGGAGAACTTCCCAGGCTTCATCGACGGCATTCAAGGGCCGGAGCTGATGGACAATATGCGCAAGCAGGCGGAGCGCTTCGGTGCTGAATTCCGCACAGGCTGGGTCAACAGCGTCGATACCGGCCAGCGCCCCTTCAAGCTGAACGTGGAAGGAATGGGAGAGCTTGAAGCGGACACCCTGATCATTTCTACAGGCGCTACCGCAAAGTATTTGGGCATTCCGGGAGAAGAGGAGAATGTGGGCCGCGGTGTCAGCACCTGCGCAACCTGCGACGGCTTCTTTTTCCGCAATAAAGAAATTATCGTGGTTGGCGGCGGCGATTCCGCGCTGGAGGAAGCGAACTTCCTGACCCGCTTTGCCTCCAAGGTGACTCTGGTTCACCGCCGCGATGAGCTGCGCGCGTCCAAGATTATGCAGGACCGTGCAAGAGCCAATCCGAAGATTCAATGGGCGCTAAACCGTACTCCGCTGGAGGTGGTTGCAGGCGAGCATGGTGTTACCGGTCTCAAGCTTCGCAACAATGAAACCGGAGCCGAGGAGGTTCTGAACGCAAGCGGTGTGTTCGTAGCGATCGGCCACCACCCGAATACCGGCTTCCTGAACGGCCAGCTGACGACAGATCCGAACGGCTACATCGTCACCAACCCTGGCACGTCGGAGACGAACGTACAAGGCATTTTCGCTTGCGGCGATGTGCAGGATACCCGCTACAGACAGGCCATTACGGCAGCCGGCAGCGGCTGTATGGCAGCGATGGACTGCGAGAAATATATCGAAAGCCTGGAACATCAGGCGGTTGTGATTTAAACTGGAGAAGATCCGGGTAGTGATTACGGATGACTAAATCTTTGACTGAGGTGATACAGACATGGCAAACGCAATTGTATACACATCCAGCAACTGTCCTCATTGCAAGCAGGTTAAAGGATATCTGACCGAGCAGGGGGTTGAATTCGAAGAGCGCAACATCGAGACGAATGACGAGTTTGCTCAGCAGGTTTGGGATATGGGCGTACGTGCAGTACCGCTCACCGTCATCGGCGAGCACCGCATTCTCGGGATGAACAAGCTCCAGCTGAACAAGGCGCTGGCACCGGCAGAAGGTTAAGTAACAGGCTCTAAACATAAAGACATGGCATTGTGCGGGGGAATCCCGCCTGTGGCCATGTCTTTATTCGTTTTCGTTTATGGGTGGTAAGAAGGTTGCCTGATCATCAGGCCGTAATTCAGGTGATTCAGGTCATCAATGAGGTTACGAGCGTAAACACCACGTAGGAGCTGACACCGGCACCCATGAGAATAAAGCCCGTCCGCTTTTTCCCTTGAAAAAACTTCATGATCGCCAGACTGAACAGCGGCGCAATGACGAGCAGGAACAGCATAACCGTCAAGAACAGCCCGCCGTCGATTTCAGACGTATTGACATAAGTCATCGTAGCTCTCTCCCTATACTACAGCGAAATTAAGATGGCATAAGCTTGCCTCAATCTCTATATTATAACGGAAATATGAAACATTATCTGCAGCTCCCAGCCACAAAATAAGGCGGTTTTGGATCATTTGGCCTGCTCACCATAGCCAACTAGCTGCTGGCTCAGAGAGTGCTGACGCGAACCGGCCCCAGAAACTGCGATACGGCTAAATATGCAGCACCGATTACGGTAGAGCGGCTGCCGAGCTCGGCAAAGGTAATCTCCATCCGTTCCCGGTGGTAAGGCAGCGTTCTCTGCGCGACGACCTCCTCCAGTGCGGAAGAAATCCAGGGACGTGCATCAGCGAGCGGGCCGCCAATGACTACACGCTGTGGATTGAAGCTGTTGACCAGATTCGTAATGCCGATCCCCAGGAAGCGGCCAATGCCGGCAAACAGGGAGATGACATCCTTATCTCCCGCGTGCGCCAGATCGGCGAGCTGCCGCGTGCGGTGTGACGGCAGGGGCGGAGACGCCTGAGTATAGGCCTTCTCCGAGGCGTACAGCTCCCAGCAGCCGCGATTGCCGCAGGAGCATGCCATGCCGTCTGCCTCAATGCTCATATGACCGGTTTCTCCGGCATAGCCCCTGGCGCCCTTGTACAGCTCTCCATGGATCATGATGCCAGAGCCGATCCCGCTGCCGGCACTGATATACAGCACATGCTCGGCATCCCGTCCCGCACCGAAGCGGAATTCTCCCTGCGCTCCTGCATTGGCCTCGTTATCGATCGTGACACTCACGCCGATTTCCTCTTCTAGCCGCTGCTGCAGCGGCACCATTTCCCAGCCCAGGTTGGGGGCAAACAGAATGTTGCCCTCGCCGTCTACCATCCCCGGCACCCCGACGCCGACCCCCACGACGCCATAGGGAGAAGGCGGAGCTTCGTGCATCAGTGCTTTAATCAGGGTGGTCATGGATTTCAGCACGAAGTCGAGATCATGACGCTCCAGCTGCTCCTCGCGTTCAAAGAGTATATTTCCTTCCAAATCCGTCAGCACCCCGATCATCTGCGATAAGCGGATCTCAATGCCGACGGCGGAGCCGGCGCGGCCGCTAAACAGCAGGAGCCGGGGCTTGCGGCCGCCGCTGGATTCACCCGGACCGATCTCCTCTACCAGATGATGATCACACAGCTCCTGAACCAGATTGGATACGGTGGCCTTGTTCAGCCCGGTAATCGTGGATACTTTCGCCCGGGAGAGGGGGGCGTGCCGCATAATCGTGTTCAGTACGATCGACCTGTTGATTTTTTTGACCAGCGCCTGGTCACCTGTAATGCTCGTCATTGTCCAAACCATCCTTCACGCTTCTCTTCCGAAATGCTTCATAATCTCCTAGTCTAGGGCGATCTCCTCAAAAAAGCAACCGCCTTCTCCCGCACATGACCCTTTAAAAAATACTTTGTTTAACCAATAGACAAAGTAGGAGTCCTTATGCTAGGATAACGGTGAAAGCGGTAACGACTTTGAGCTGAATAAGGGAGGATCTTATCCATGGCCTATTTTAACCAAGTAAACAAGATTGAATTTGAAGGCAGTAAATCCACAAATCCATATGCGTTTAAATTTTATAATCCAACAGAGATCGTAGCGGGCAAGACGATGGAGGAGCATCTGCGCTTTTCCATGGCATATTGGCACACCTTGACGGCAGGCGGCTCGGACCCGTTCGGGGCTGACACCGCGGTACGTCCGTGGGACGGACTGAAGGGGCTGGATCTGGCCAAGGCTCGCGTAGAAGCCGGCTTTGAATTCCTGGATAAGATGAACCTGCCTTACTTTTGCTTCCATGATATAGACATTGCGCCAGAGGGCAGCAGCCTGCGTGAGTTCTACAGCAATATTGACACGATTGTGGATTCCATCGAAGAGCATATGAAGGCAAGCGGCAAGAAGCTGCTGTGGAACACGGCGAACATGTTCAGCAATCCGCGCTTTATGCATGGGGCGGGCACAACCTGCAATGCAGACGTTTATGCTCACGCAGCGGCACAGATCAAGAAAGGGCTTGAGGTCGGCAAACGCCTGGGCGCCGAAAACTACGTATTCTGGGGCGGCCGTGAAGGCTATGAGACGCTGCTGAATACGGATATGGGCCTGGAGCTGGACAACCTGGCCCGCCTGTTCCACATGGCTGTGGACTACGCGAAGGAAATCGGCTTCGACGCCCAATTCCTGATTGAGCCGAAGCCGAAGGAGCCGACGAAGCACCAGTATGATTTTGATGCGGCGACAACGATTGCGTTCTTGCAGAAGTATGGTCTGGAGAAGCATTTCAAGCTGAACCTGGAAGCGAACCATGCGACACTGGCAGGCCATACGTTCGAGCATGAGCTTCGGGTAGCGCGCATCAATGGCATGCTGGGCTCGCTGGATGCCAATCAGGGCGATATGCTTATCGGCTGGGACACGGATGAATTCCCGGTTAACATTTATGATGCAACACTGACGCTGTACGAGGTGCTGATGAATGGCGGTCTGGGCCGCGGCGGCGTAAACTTCGATGCGAAGGTGCGTCGTCCGTCGTTTGAGTATGAGGATCTGTTCCTGGCCCATATTGCCGGAATGGACACCTATGCCAAGGGATTAAAGGTGGCAGCAAAGCTGATTGAGGACCGTGTGTTCGAGGACTTTATTGAAAAGCGCTACAGCAGCTTCCAGGAAGGCATCGGTGCGGACGTTGTGGCGGGTAAGGCTACACTCGCGTCGCTCGCCGAGTATGCTCTTCAGAACGAGAAGCCGCGCAGAAATGAATCCGGTCGCCAGGAAATGCTGAAGGGCATCCTGAACCAGTACATTTTGGCAGACTAATCAGAGACTTGTATCGTAATGACGATGCAAGGATGGTCAGGAGAGGAGTTAGGCAATGAGTTACGTCATTGGAGTAGATCTCGGCACCAGTGCGGTGAAGACCGTGCTGGTCAACCGCAGCGGCGAGGTGGTAGCGGAGCATTCGGAGAGCTATCCACTTAGCCAGCCGAAGCCCGGCTACAGCGAGCAGCGGCCGGAGGATTGGGTAGACGCGACAGTGATCTCTTTAAAAAAGCTGATGCACGTCTCACAGGCCGCACCGGAATCCGTAGAAGGATTGAGCTTCTCAGGACAGATGCACGGACTGGTGCTGGTTGACGGGGAAGGCGCCGTGCTGCGCCCGGCTATCCTGTGGAATGACACCCGCACGACGCAGCAGTGCCGCAGGATCGAGCAGCAGCTTCAGGGCCGTCTGCTGGACATCGCCCGAAACCGCGCGCTGGAAGGCTTTACTCTTCCGAAGCTGCTGTGGGTGCAGGAGCAGGAGCCGGATATATTCGCCCGGGCAGTCCAGCTGCTTCTCCCGAAGGATTATGTGCGTTTCCGGCTCACAGGTCAGTACGCCATGGATTATTCGGATGCAGCCGGTACGCTGATGCTGGATGTCGCCGGCAGAAGCTGGAGTAAAGACATTCTGGATGCCTTCAATCTGCCGGAAGAGCTGTGCCCGCCTCTGGTGGAATCATTTCAGCATTGCGGTACCCTGCTGCCAGAGATCGCAGAGCAGTCCGGTTTACTGTCCTCCACCTCTGTATATGCCGGGGGAGCCGACAATGCCTGCGGGGCGCTGGGCGCCGGGATTCTGGAGGAGGGCAAGACTATGTGCAGCATCGGCACATCGGGCGTCATCCTGTCCTTTGAGGAGCGGCGGGATGTCGATCTGGAGGGCCGGGTTCACTTTTTCAATCATAGCGAGCCGGATGCATTTTATGTGATGGGAGTTACACTCGCGGCCGGCTACAGTCTGGACTGGTTCAAAAAAACATTCGCGCCCGGCATCTCCTTCCAGGAGCTGTTAAGCGGTGTAGAAGCCGTGCCTGCCGGCAGCAGCGGACTGCTCTTTACGCCTTATATCGCAGGCGAACGAACACCGCATCCCGATGCAGAGATTCGCGGCAGCTTTATCGGGATGGATGTCAGCCATAAGCTTCCCCATTTCACACGTGCCGTGCTGGAGGGGATTACCTTTTCGCTCCGGGAGTCTGTAGAGCTGCTGCGAGCCTCGGGCAAGGACGTGAATACCATCATCTCTATCGGGGGTGGAGCGAAGAATGAGGTCTGGCTTCAAATGCAGGCCAATATTTTTAACGCTGAGATCGTAAAGCTTGCAAGTGAGCAGGGACCGGCGATGGGAGCGGCGATGCTGGCTGCGTACGGCAGCGGCTGGTTTCCGAGCCTGCAGGCCTGCGCTGAAGAGTTCCTGCAGGAAGCGGTGCGTTATACGCCGCAGCCTGAAGTCGTGGAGAAGTACGAGGAGCTGTTCAAGCTATATCAGGATGTATATCCACAAACCCAAAGCCTCAGTGCTGCACTGGCGAAGCATCGGTAGCAGCACGCTATAGCAATCCCCCCTTAACGGCTGAGGCCGGAGAGGGGGGATTTGCTTTTTACGTCAGGAAGATGAGACTCAAATCTGTGTTAGCTGAAGAAAGGAGGCCTTTTTAAGACCAGAGTCATAAGGAAGCAAGATTCCTAGTATGGTATAATCTGTAATGTTAGTAAAAACATATGGATCGCCATATGATCGAAGGGAGCCAAACTATTGAAGTCATCGACACGTTCAAAGAAGGCAATGGCCGTGACGTCTACCGCCTGTGCTCTGGCCGCCATGTTATGTATATCTCCGGCAGCATGGGGAGCGGAGGCTATCGATCCGGATGTAAAGGCCAGGCTGGCCCAAGCGGCCGGAGAGCTTCCCGCTGCAGGTCAAAAGACCCTGATTGGAAGTACAGAGCTGCCAGAGGGAGCGAAGATTTCATCCGCACAGGCGGAGCAGCGTGTCCATAAGCTGTTCCCGGTGACAAGCCGGGCCAAGCTGGTGCAATCCAGCTTTCGCGAGGAGAAGTCATTAGGGGAGGTGGTGATCTGGGATCTGCAATTTGACTATCAGCTGGGTACTTACGGCACAGGCTTTCATGCCTCTGTAAATGCCGTTACGGGGGATGTCATTTCTATACATATACCCGAGCGGCTGTTCAGCACCTCCGAGAATCAGACGGCATTAAGCCGGCAGCAGGCAGAACAACAAGCCAAGGCGTGGATACAAAGCCATTTTCCGGATGTGGATACCAAGCAGCTTACTTCTCACCATCCAGGCTACGGCATGGAGGCGTTGTTCTCTCCGGTAAATTATTATTTTCAATATAAAGGTTCATATAACGGCATTCCATCAGACGGGGATATGCTCAGTCTCAGTGTGAATGCAGAAGGCAGCATTACTTCCTTTAATCGCTACAATACCGCTGTCAAGCCGAAGGTGACGAAGCCGGGCATTACAGCCGAGCAAGCGCGTGAGCAGCTGGAGAAGCAATTTGGGCTGGAGCTCGTCTACATGCCGGAGAAAATGCAGCATTATCGCAGCCGGACCACTCCGGAGTATTATCTGGCCTGGGCACCGGGTGACCAGTCCATGTCTGCGATTGACGCCGCTACCGGCAAGCCCATGGATTATACAGGCAAGCAGATGACCGATCCCGCAGTGCAGCCAACACCGGTAACAAGCAAGAAGGCCCCGTTCAAGCCGGCAGTGAAGCCGCTTTCGAAAGCGGCCGACGCGACCACAATTTTGAATGAACATTTTGACATTCCGAAGGATTACAAGCTGCAGAGCAGCTCCCTGGGAGAGAGCTATCATAACGGCAGGCAGGTATGGAGCTTAAGCTACAGTCCATCATCTCAATTCATGGGAACCCATCTGTCAGCAGAGGTGGACGCCGCAACAGGACAGATTTATTCGATGAATGAACATCGGTATCATGAGCTCGGTGACTCCAAGCCGCAGACCACCTCGGCCAAGCTCACGAAGGCGCAGGCCCAGCAGCAGGCGATGGACCTGGTCATGGAGATCGTTCCGAATGCCGCGGCTGAATACAAGCTGACCGAGATCAGGGCTATGGAGAGCACATTCCCGGGTCAGGCGTATTATTATGTAACCTTTACCCGATATGCCGGCGAGATAAAAATTTGGGGTGAATCCATTACGGTTGGCATTGATGCTGAAGGCAAGGTAAGTAACTATCATTTCCGCTCCAATGTGGAGCTGAAGGAGCTGCCGGTGGCATCCAAGCCTAACGTGACCCAGGATCAGGCAAGAAAGGCTTATCTGGAACAAATTCAGCTGATGCTGAAATTTATCCAGTATGGAGGCTACACCAGCCCGACCGGTCATGAGCCGCTTTCGTTAAAGCTGGCATATGCGCCGAGCTACGGACAGAATGAGCTTTACACGATGAAGATGATCGATGCGGTGACGGGCAAATGGCGCAATGGCGGGTATTACTATGGAAATAGCGAGTCTTCAGAAGGTTTCAATGCGGTAGATATTGAAGGGCACGCCTCCCACAAGGCACTGGAGAAGCTGCTGGAGTTCCGCGTGCTGGTCCCGGATGAGCAGAACAAGGTGTATCCGGATCAACAGATCACCACGGGAGAATGGTTCGACATGGCAGCGCGGTCGCTGAGCCCGGATTATGAGGGTTCTAGCATCGGAATGTATGATCCGTTTCCGTACGGCAGCCTGCAGCCGGAATCCAAATATTATGAAGCGGTATACTTGATGGTGTCCCGGGACTGGCTACCGCGTGAAGCCTCGCCTTCATTTAGTGTGGAGGGCAAGCTAACGCGGGATGAGCTCGCTGTGCTGCTGATGAAGATGCTGAAGTATGACAAGCTGGCTGAAGCCTTTGGCGCCTCGGATGTGGACGCGGGTACGGCAGACGTCTCACAAATCAAGCATCCGGGAGCGGCACTGTTCGCCGTGAAGCTGAACCTGCTGCCGCTGCGGGACGGCAAATTCCTGCCGAATCAGGTCGTAACGCGCGCTGAAGCTGCGGAGGTGCTGGTCAAGCTGGCTGACCTGAGAGGCAAGAGCGATAATTTCCTGAATCATATGAACTATTAGATCTGCACGAACCCCTTGCTCTTATTCCACATAGGCGCCCATGAAACCGCTCCTTGTCTAGATGGCAGGCTTAGTCACTTCCATCCTAACCAAGAGCGGTTTCTTTGTGTTGTCTGATGGTTAAGGACCGAAAATCTGCTGGATCTGGGGCAAGAATAGGACGTTGTAACTCCAGGCATTGTGCTACAATAGAGGCATGAAAAAACGCTGAATGATTTGGCAGGCTTGTAAATAATCATGAAGAAAGAACAAGCGTTATTTATCAATCGAGGTGAAGGAAAGGGCGGGGTACCCATGAAATGGAACCGGGCGCTTCTGACAAAGCTGATGCTGACCGGGACCTTGGCGGTGACGGTGGCTGCCGTGCCAGAATCGGCGGAAGTGAGCAATGTCCATGCGACGACGGATAAGACGGTCACGACATCGGTCGATGACATCAGGCAGAAGCTGCTCACGGCTATGAATAGCCGGGAAGCCTACCTGCGCTTTGTCTATCAGGGACAGACCAAGTCACTCAAAGCCCATCTGAAGAACGCGCTGGATCAAGCGATGGACAGTGACCCTTACATTCATTATACCATTGCAAGCTACAGCTACGATTACCGCGGCACCTCCTCATCGGCAGACGTCACAGTCCGGTTAACCTACCGGGAAACCGCGGAGCAGACAAGGTATGTGGACCGCAGAGTGAAGGATATTCTGGCCGCGGTCATCAAGCCGGGCATGAGCAGCCATGAGAAGGTGAAGGCCATTAACGACTGGGTAGTGCTCAACCTGAAATATGACACATCCCTGAAGAAATATACGGCATATGACGGGCTCAGCACGGGAAGTACGGTGTGCCAGGGATATTCCCTGCTTACCTACAAGCTGCTGAAGTCGGCCGGAATCGAGAACAAGATTGTGGAGGGCACGGCCTATCCCTCGGGAAGCGGCCAGGGCCAGCTGCACGCCTGGAATCTTGTGAAGCTGGACGGGAAGTGGTATCACCTTGATACGACTTGGAATGATCCGGTCCCGAACCGGGAGGGAAAGGTATCCTACACTCATTATTTACGGAGTGATGCCCAGATGGCGAAGGATCATACCTGGGTTAAATCCTACCCTGCGGCTAGTACCTCATACAGCACGACCCTGAACGCCCTGGCCTCGAAGCCATCCTCCAAAGCGGCAGCCTACCGTGCATTGATTCAGGCGCTGGAGTATGATCTTCATGATCCCAAAGCAGCCATACGCACGTATGACCAGCTTCATGCGAAGGTGAATGCCGCCGTCAGAAAAAATCAACAGGAGCTCGTCTTCCGATACGATGGCGAGGAGCGCGGCCTGCTTGCTCTGCTGCAGGAGCTGCAGCGTAAAGCTGGTGTCGGCACGATCCGCTATTATCATGACGGCCTGGAGGACAGTGATGATCTGAAGGTGCACATCTCCTGGTGAACCTAATATAATGCTGTCTTTAAGGCAAGTGTCAAGTATCGTCGACCACGCAAATAACATCATCCACAAAGCAAATGGCGGTGCCAGGATAAACTCCCTGCACCGCCATTTATTAATTTTTGCCCGTAATGTTTACTTGGCAGGCGTTGAGAAATCGCAGTCTTCAAGCGGCACGAGCTTGCTGGTACGAAACAGCTTGTACCCGAACCAGATGGCGAAGAACAGCGGTACACTGACATAGGTGGCAATCAGCGTGGACCAGCTGATATCTCCGCTGAAATCACCTTGGCCGATAATGGCCACGATGCAGAGCAGGAACGCAAACAGCGGTCCAAACGGGAACCAGCGCGCCCGGAAGGGCAGCTCGTTGAGATCCCGGCCCTGAGCAGTATAAGCCTTGCGGAAGCGATAATGGCTTACCGCGATCGCGAGCCAGTTAATAAAGCCGCACATGCCGGAAGCGTTTAGCAGCCAGATATACACCTGACCGTCCCCGAAGAACGAGGCCAGGAAAGCGAGCATGCCGATGGACGCCGTAACCGTGAGCGCAGCCACGGGCACCCCCCGGCTGTTCAGGCGGCTCAGCCAGCGCGGCGCCATTCCTTGCTTCGCCATGGCATACAGCACGCGAGTCGAGGCGTACATGCCCGAATTGCCGGCAGACAGCACCGAGCTCAAAATAATTGCATTCATGACAGAGGCAGCAAAGGCCAGGCCAGCTTTCTCGAATACGAGCGTGAAGGGGCTGACACTGATGCTGTTAACGTCTGATTGCAGCAGGCTGGGATCACTATACGGGATCAGCAGACCGATGACAAAGATAGCAAAGATATAGAAGATGAGGATGCGCCAGAATACCTGGCGAATCGCCCGGGGCACATTCTGCCGCGGGTTCTCGCTTTCCCCTGCGGCAACGCCGATCAGCTCGGTTCCCTGGAAGGAGAAGCCTGCCGCCATAAAGACGCCGATCAGTGCGAAGAGCCCTCCGTGCATCGAGCCGCCGCCATCAAGATTAAAGTTCGTAAATCCGACCGACTCCCCGCCCAGAATGCCGAAGATCATCATCACACCTGTAATCAGAAAAATAATGACGGTAACCACCTTGATCATGGCGAACCAATATTCAGACTCCCCGTACCCTTTGGCCGACAACACATTCAGCCCATACATAATGCCTAGGAAGAGCAGGCTCCAGATGAAGGACGGGCTGTCCGGAAACCAGAATTTAATAATGACCGTCGCTGCGGCCAGTTCGGCCGCGATGGTGACGGCCCAGTTGTACCAGAAGTTCCAGCCGACCGCAAACCCGAACGCCGGGCTGACATACCGGGTGGCATAGGTGCTGAAAGCACCGGCGTCCGGCAGGAAGGTGGCCAGTTCTCCTAAGCTGGTCATTAGAAAATAAACCATCAGGCCTACAGCGGCGTAGGCCAGCAGCGCACCGCCAGGTCCGGCAGAAGCGATAGCACCGCCGCTTGCGAGAAACAGCCCTGTGCCAATAGAGCCTCCAAGGGCAATCATCGTCATGTGGCGGGCTTTGAAGCTGGGCTTCAGTGAGGTCGCAGGTAATTTATGGCGTCTCATGATCGTAACACTCCTTCTTTCTGATAAAAAATGCCTGTCCGCGGACGATAAACGCCGCAAAAAAAGCCTGCAGTATACACTGCAGGCCGAAAATACAGCCTCATGTTACCAAGCCGATAGCACACCGCGCCTCGCAAGAGAGACACGACAGTTCCGTCCGTCTGATCCCAACAGAGATTTGAACAGAGTCTAAGTATAAAAGACATTCCATCTGTAATGCAATGGTTTTATTTGACATCCTTTGTCCGTTTCGCCATCTGCTGCCATACCGTTCCGGCAGCCTCTTCACCGGATTGAATGCGCTCCAGCGCCATCCTTGCCTGCAGGCTGACCTCAAACTCCGGATCCTCCGCCGCTTCGGTCAGCGCCCCGGAGGCTTCCTCCGTGCCCACTTCATATAGGAAGCGGGCCGCACGCCAGCGGACCAGCTTGCTGCTGTCCTTCAGCGCCTGAATCATGACCGGTGTAGCCGCCGGGTCTCCGATGTCAGACAGCGTATCGCCTGCTGTACGGCGAACCGCCGGCGATTCATCGGTCATCGCTTGCTGCAGCAAGGCCATGGCTTCCGGTGTGCGGAAGTCGCCCAGATATACGATCGCCAAGCGCCGGATTTGCATCTTGGAATCAGACAGCGCCTCCTTCAGAAGCGGCAGATGCCGCTCCTCTGGCTCCAGCACGTCCAGCGCGGCATAGCGGACGCGCCAGTCGGAATCCTTCATGGCGGCGGCCGTTTCCTCATCGCTCAGCTTGCGCCGCTGCTCGATAAACTCCTCTTCGGCGGCGCCATGGGCGATAGCCTGTGACACGACCTTATCCAGCCGCTCCTGCGGGAAGGCGGCTTCAAGCTCCTGCTCGACCTCACGGGCGATGTCGGCCAGCTCGCCATAGCGGACGCCGTAATCCTTCAGCTTGCGCTCCTTGATCATCGTGTTGGACGCCACCTGGGTGACTGCCTCTGTAAAGCGCTGCGACAAGCCGATCCGTTCTTCCTGAAGCGCACTCTTGACGCGGATCTGCATCGGGATGCCGCGGAAGAATTGGACGAATACCTCAGCTTCGCCAAAAGCGCCGGCAGCTTCCTCGCTTCCTCCGGCCTGAAGCCCTTCCTGTCCGAACTTCTCCTGCACCTCGCTCAGAATTACCTGCCAATCGGCGCTGCCCTTGCGGTCCAGCGCGATAAAGTCCAGGGTGTGGAAGATGCTCTTCACGCCCTGAATATGCAGCAGCTCCCGGATCCACGCAGGAGCAGAACGTTCATTATCCAGGGTATATGTTTTGCGGATTCCCGGTTCCAGGGATTCGTCAAGATGAAGCTTCATGGAATTTGGACTGGGGGTAGGCTCAATAAATGTAATTTTCATGAGATTAGACGTACCTCCTTTTCCTTCATCTCTATATTGTACCTCTTTTAGGGCGCAGAAAAAACCTGGCGTCACAAGATCACATCAAATCTTCAGCTTGCACACATTTTACAAATTTGGCGGATAAAAAGAAGGGGGGCTTGTCAAACTGTATACATCAGACTGCAGGAGGCCGCAGGCAAAGGGAGGTGCAGGAACGATGAACATCCGGCAGGAGAAGAAGCTCGCTGCGGTGTGCTTTGTATCAGCAGTCATCATGCTCTATGCAACCGTGAAGGCACTAATCCGCTACATCCACTATTTCAGCTAAAGCTGATGTACTGTGACTAACCACCAAGGAGTGAAGATGATGTCTACGCTTGACCCTGTTCTTATGAGCCGGATTCTGACGGCCGTTACGCTGTTTGTACATATTGTGTTAGCTACCATTGGAGTGGGCATTCCCGTCATGCTGGCGCTGGCGGAGTGGAGAGGAATCCGGACCGGAGACAAGCACTACATCCTGCTGGCGCGAAGGTGGGCCCGCGGCTTCGTCATTACCGTGGCGGTGGGCGTCGTGACGGGAACGGCCATCGGTCTGCAGCTGAGTCTGTTGTGGCCGACGTTTATGAAGGTGGCTGGCCGGGCGATCGCACTGCCCTTGTTTATGGAGACCTTTGCTTTTTTTGTGGAGGCGATCTTTCTGGGCATTTATCTGTACACCTGGGACCGGTTCAAGAACAAGTACACCCATCTGCTGCTGCTCATCCCCGTGGCGATCGGGTCATCGGCATCCGCGGTGTTCATTACAAGCCTCAATGCGTTTATGAACCAGCCGCAGGGCTTTGAGCTGGTGGATGGTGTGTTCACCAACGTCAACCCGTTCCTCGCCATGTTCAACCCGGCCACTCCCAGCAAGGTGGCTCATGTGCTGGCCTCTGCATACACAACCAGCGCCGCTGTGCTGGCGAGTATCGCAGCCTTCAGCCTGCTGAGGCGCAAAGACCATCCTTATTTCAAAAAAGCGCTCAAGCTGTGCGTTATCTCCACCTTTGTCTTTGCCATGACGACGATTCTGATCGGCGATTTCTCCGGCAAGTTCCTGGCCAAATTTCAGCCGGAAAAGCTGGCTGCGATGGAATGGCATTTTGACACGATGACGGAAGCTCCACTCATTTACGGCGGGGTACTGGATGAGAACAATGACATCAAATATGCGCTCAAAATCCCGTACGCCCTGAGCATACTGGCGGGAAACCGGCCGAATACAGAGGTCATCGGATTGAATGAATTTCCCGAAGAGGAGCGGCCGCCGCTAATGATCCATTATTTCTTTGACCTGAAAGTAACCAATGGCGTGCTGCTTGTGCTCATCCCGCTGCTGTTCATGCTGCGCAAGAGGCTGCCTGGCAAGAAGCCTTATCCCACCTGGCTGCTGATTGGCATCTTTGCCCTGGGACCATCGGCTATGGTAGCCATTTGGCTGGGATGGTTTCTCGCAGAGGTCGGCCGGCAGCCCTGGATTGTCCGGGGCTATATGAAGGTCGCGGAGGCAGCGACCACCTCGCCGAATGTAGGCTGGATGCTGCTGCTGTTCATTCTGCTTTACATCGTGCTGGCTGTTTCGGCAGTCAAGGTGCTGAGCCGCCTGTTCCGCAGTAAAAGTGCAGAGGAAGAAATTGCGCAGCTGGGCTGGGATCCGGAAGGAGGCAGGGGACAATGAGCTACGGCTTGACGGCCATTACGGTGCTGTGGACCTTTTTGTTCGGATATTTGATCATTGCATCCATTGATTTCGGGGCCGGATTTTTCAGCTTTTACAGTGTCGTGACCGGCCATGAGAACAAAATTCACAATATTATTCAGCGCTACCTCTCTCCGGTATGGGAAGTGACGAACGTATTTCTTATTTTTTTCGTGGTGGGGCTGGTGGGATTCTTCCCCGATGCCGCCTATTACTACGGGACGGCGCTGCTGGTGCCGGGAAGCCTCGCCACCGTTCTGCTCGCGCTTCGGGGTGCATATTATGCCTACAGCACCTATGGGCACCATAAGGGTCATAACCGGCTGTACATGGGGGTATACGGGGCCACCGGACTGTTGATTCCCGCAGCGCTCTCTACGATTCTGGCCATCTCCGAAGGCGGCATTATTCACGTGGATGAGGGTAAGGTCGGGATCAGCTGGGTAAATTTCTTTATGAACCCGTATACCTGGTCTGTCATTGTGCTTGCACTGGTCAGCGTACTGTACATCTCGGCGATGTTTCTATGCTACTATGCAGACCGGGCCAAGGACCGGGCAGCGTTTCAGGTCGTAAGGGGCTACGCCCTGCTCTGGAGCGGTCCAACGATTGCGGCGTCACTACTTGCCTTTTTCCAGATTAACCGGCAGAATCCGGAGCATTTCCAGAACATGCTGAACATGGCCTGGATGTTTATCGCTTCCTTTCTGTGCTTTGCAGCCGCGATTTATCACGTCTATAGACAGAAGCGCCTCGGCTTATCCTTTATGCTTGTCATTCTGCAGTTTGGCTTTGCCTGGTACGGCTATGGACGCTCCCATCTGCCTTATATCCTGTATGACCAAATCAGCATCTATGAGAGCATTACGAGCGAGACGATGGCGGTAGCTATGATCAGCGCGTTCGTACTGGGCCTGCTCGTGCTTATTCCGTCTCTGGTGCTGCTGCTTTGGCTGTTCTTGTTTAATGCAAACTATGTGCGCGGACAATCCCGCTAGGAAGGGGGCAGGTTAGAGTGGAGGATTTTAATATATTTATTGCCCCTCTTTTGGCGGTTGCGGCGGCCATTGTGTTTATGATTATTTATACGATGAAATACAAGGACCCGTCCGATTGAACTGGCATTTGAACACTTTTCGCAAAAAGGGGTAAAATACGGTATAGAGAAACAGACAGGGAGAAAGGAGGGAGAGCATGCCTCGAACCCGTTACAACAATATTGACAACGTCAGCACGGACAAAACGCTGAAGCAGTTCAGGCAGTGGCGAGAAGAACGGCGGCAGAAGAAAAAGGATTACTCCTACGTCATACCGAACATCTCGCCGGACCTTGATTATTTGCATGGCAACCGGCATGACACCTCCGTAACGTGGGTTGGACACGCGACTTTTTTTATCCAGTACGAGGGGCTGAATATCGTTACCGATCCTGTATGGGCAAAGCGCATGGCGTTCACAAAGCGGCTGGGTGAGCCCGGAATTCCGATTACGGACATTCCGCCGCTGGATCTCATTCTTATATCACATTCTCATTACGATCATCTGCATGTCGCTTCTATCCGCAAGCTGTACCGCTCACATACAACCATTATCGTACCGGCCGGATTGCGGCGGAAGATGGTGGCGAAGGGCTTTCGGCGGGTGATTGAAATGCACTGGTGGGAGACGCTTACCCATGGGGGCGTCAGGATTTCCTTCGTGCCGACCCAGCACTGGACGCGCCGGACGCCATTTGATACGAACACCTCGCATTGGGGCGGCTTTGTGCTGGAGCCGAATCTGGACAGCGAGGAGATTGCGGAGGACAATCCGCTGCAGGAGGACGGGACGCGGAAGCTGCCGCCGAATTTGTATTTTGCGGGGGACAGCGGCTATTTCCCGGGCTTCAAGGATATCGGAAGGCGGTATAACATCCATATTGCGCTAATGCCGATCGGGGCCTACGAGCCGGAATGGTTTATGACGTCCCAGCATGTGAATCCGGAAGAAGCGCTGCAGGCCTTTCTCGATGTACAGGCGGAGACGATGATCCCGATGCACTACGGCACCTTCAAGCTGGCGGATGATACGGCGCAGGAGGCACTGGAGCGCATGGAGGCGGAGCGCGTCAGGCTGGGAATTCAGGAGGAGCAGATCCGGGTGCTTAAATACGGAGAGACCTTTAAGGTGAAGCCTGAACGGAGATTGGCGGAGTCGATCACGCCAAAGGAGAAGCCACAGTCATAAGCAGCACGCTCTTTTTCGAGAAACGGGGGACACCCTGTGAAATCCTCGGAAAAGGGCTTTTTTTCTGGGGCTGCCCCGCTTTCTTGATCAAAAGCTTCGTGTACAGCGAGTTCTTATGCTATAATGTGCAAAAACCCTATAGTTGAATAAAGGATGGTAATGCTTAATGATCAGTACAAGCGGCGTCACGCTCCGCTATGGCAAAAGAGCACTCTTTGAAGATGTAAATATAAAGTTCACGCCGGGGAACTGCTACGGCCTGATCGGGGCCAACGGCGCCGGCAAATCGACGTTCCTGAAGATTCTTTCCGGGGAGATTGAGGCCAACCAGGGCGAGGTTCACATGACGCCGAATGAACGGATGGCGGTTCTGAAGCAGAACCATTACGAATACGACCAGTACCGTGTGCTGGAGACGGTCATTATGGGCCATGCGCGGCTGTACCATATTATGAAGGAAAAGGACGCTCTGTATGCCAAGGCTGACTTCTCCGAGGAAGACGGCATGCGCGCCGGAGAGCTGGAAGGCGAGTTCGCGGAGCTGAACGGCTGGGATGCCGAGCCGGATGCAGCAGCACTCCTGATTGGTCTCGGTATTGAGCGCGAGCTGCATGACAAGAACATGTCTGAGCTCAGCGGTAATGAGAAGGTCCGCGTCCTGCTGGCGCAGGCCCTGTTCGGACGTCCGCATAACCTGCTGCTGGATGAGCCCACGAACCATTTGGACCTGGAATCCATTCAATGGCTTGAGAACTTCCTGATGGATTATGAAGGCACCGTCATCGTGGTTTCTCACGATCGTCACTTCCTGAACAAGGTATGTACCCATATTGCGGATATCGACTTCGGCAAAATCCAGATGTACGTCGGCAACTACGACTTCTGGTACGAGTCGAGCCAGCTGGCACTTCAGCTGCAGCGCGAATCCAATAAGAAGAAGGAAGAGAAGATCAAGGAGCTTCAAGCGTTTATTCAGCGCTTCTCCGCGAATGCCTCCAAGTCCAAGCAGGCAACGTCCCGGAAGAAGCAGCTGGATAAAATTACACTGGATGACCTCCGTCCGTCCAACCGGAAATATCCATTCCTGAACTTCAAGCCGGAGCGCGAAGCCGGCAAGCAGCTGCTTACGGTGGATGGCCTGAGCATCAGCGTGGAAGGCGACAAGGTGCTGGATAACGTCAGCTTCGTAGTAAACAAGGGCGACAAGATTGCTTTTGTCGGACCGAACAGTCTGCCGAAGACGACATTGTTCCAGACGATTATGGGCGAGACAGAAGCAGAAGCTGGAGAGTACAGCTGGGGTGTCACCACAACCCAGGCGTATTTCCCGAAGGATAACTCGGCGTATTTCGACGGAGTGGACCTGAACCTGGTAGAGTGGCTGAGACAGTACTCCAAGGATCAGGATGAAACCTTCCTGCGCGGGTTCCTGGGCCGCATGCTGTTCTCTGGTGAGGAAGCACTCAAGAAGGCGAGTGTACTGTCCGGGGGCGAGAAGGTTCGCTGTATGCTGGCGAAGATGATGCTGAACGGAGCCAACGTCCTGATCTTTGACGAGCCGACGAACCACTTGGATCTGGAATCCATCACGGCGCTCAATAATGGCTTGATTGATTTTGACGGCACGATTCTGTTCACATCCCATGACCATCAGTTCATTCAAACCATTGCGAATCGCATCATTGAGATCACGCCGAACGGCATCATTGACCGCGTCATGAGCTACGATGAATATCTCGAGAGCGAAGAAATCAAAACACTGCGCCAGAGCATGTATCCGGTGGAAGTGTAGATATAGCGTGAACGCAATCTGGCCGCAGAGGGGATGTCCCGTCTGCGGCCAGATTTTTTTTGGATTCTAGGAGCCCCCGGTGCGGCGGCGCTGATTGTTCGGCTTTTTGTTGTTCTGGCTTTTCATCTTCTGGACGTTATCCTGCTGAAATCCGCCGGCTTTGCCGGAGCCGCCCTGCTTTTTCTGCTCCAGCTTCTGGCGGATGGCATCGGCCAGGCTGATCTTCTTCGGACCGTTAGATTCGGTCATGGAGGACTCCCCCTCAATGTCTATTTGTCCTCATTTTATTCGTTTTTAAATCTCGGAGCAAGGGTAACAATAAATGTATTGGCGGCATCTGGAAAGGCTTGGCTGTAGACATTGTGAATCAAGGCAACATATTTTCGATATGGCTACAAGATTTGACCCGCCTTACAAGGTTTCGTATACCCTACAACGTTTCTCTAGACCCACAACAGAGGTCTTTGCTAGGATGGTATCTGTTACACCACGAACTATGATTTCCCACGGGGGAGAGAAGAATCGAAGGAGCGAAGGCGAACTGTGGATGCATATGAGGATATTAAAAAAGGGGAACGCGGCGCCTGGGTCAGCATTACAGCCTATCTGGTCCTGTCGGCATTCAAGCTGGCCAGCGGCTACTGGTTTGCTTCCAGCGCCCTGACGGCCGACGGAATTAACAACTTGACTGATATTATGGCTTCGACCGCGGTGCTGATCGGTCTGCGAATCTCCCGCAAGCCGCCGGATGAAGATCATGCCTATGGTCATTTCCGGGCAGAAACGGTGGCTGCGCTAGTTGCTTCCTTTATTATGGCAATCGTCGGTATCCAGGTACTGGTGGAGGCGGTACGTAGCCTGTTCGCCGGAGTCAAGGAGGCGCCGGATCTATGGGCGGCGGCGGTAGCCGGCGTAGCCGCTGTAGCCATGCTGGGCGTGTACCGCTATAATAAGCGCTTATCCCTGCAAATTAACAGCCAGGCGCTCATGGCGGCGGCCAAGGACAATTTGTCGGATGCCTTAGTCAGTATTGGAGCGGTGGTCGGCATACTCGGCGCGCAGCTCGGACTGCCGTGGATGGATACGGCAGCCGCCTTTGCAGTAGGTCTCATTATTTGCAAGACGGCCTGGGAAATTTTCAAGGATAGCACGCACAGCCTGACAGACGGCTTTGATGAGACGCGTTTAACAGATTTCCGCAGCACGATTGAGCGGACACCCGGGGTCGAAGGGATCCGCGATATGAAGGCACGTATTCATGGCAACCATGTTCTGGTTGATGTGGTCGTTGAGGTGGACCCGTTGCTGAGCGTTATTGAGGGACATGAGATCAGCGACTCGATTGAGGAGCGGATGATACGAAAGCATAATATTATGCACATTCATGTGCATGTAGAGCCGAAGGAAGAAACCGTAGAGCAGGAATGATGCCTGATAGACGGCAGCCGACCTCAGCCAGCGGCAGGCAACAAAAAAAGGATCGCAGCGATCGCCCGATCCTTTCCTGTTCTATATCAAACTACATTTTTTCCATATGAATCCATGCTTTGCCGAGCCAAGTATAAATCTCTACCCACTCACCCGTCCACAGCATTTGGCGCTCGTTGCCGGTCGTATCTACCATCTGAGGAGCCAAGGCACCGATGACCTTGCCGTTCGGCATGTCGTAGAAATACGTACGCTTCATGAGATTAATAATCTCTGTCGGATTCAAAACCACTTCATCTGCCTGAATGATCGGCTCATTGGCCAGGGTCATGGTTGGTTCCATGGACGTTCCTTCAGCGGTAGTTACCGTGCCGGATGTGCTTGCCGGTGTAACGGTATCCGTGTAGCCTTGGACCGGTGCGGCAGATGCTCCAGCAGTCAGCGACAGGGCCAGGCCCAAAGCAGCAGTAAAACTCACAGTTTTTTTCATGATTGACTCCTCCTCGAGATCGGTAAATTAGTTAACGACAATATCGTAATAACCTGCTTGCAGGTAAAATGAACCATAAATCTGGTTATTTTTTGTATGCCGTTTTACAATAAGGTGGAAGACCGGGCCTGTTGAGAGCTTGGGAGGAGGGAATCCGGAATGACACGCCGATCAAAAAAAACAGGAGCACGCCTGTTTGCGCTTCTCATTGTCGTGGTGGTTTTGTTAGCGGGGGCGCTATGGTGGATTTCACCCACCGAGCGGCTGGACATGGGCTACCGTACGGTGGATTTCAAAGACAGGCTGCTGCAGATGGCGGAGACCAGAGAGCCTCGTTTAACATTAAGCGCCGATGAGATTGGCCAGCTCAGCAAGAAGAATCTGGTCAAATACCTGGACAAGCAGGATCCTGGCGTCGATATTACCGGTGCGAGGTTCACGATGGAGGGCAGCAGCATGCGGGCGGATGTGAATGGGAAATGGGGATGGGTGCCTTTCGGCGCGCAGCTGGATTTCACGATAAAGACCAGCGGAAGCCGGCTGCTCTTGGAGCATCAGGCTACCCGCATCCGGGGTGCAGAGGTACCGGGGGGCTTGTTTCAGCTGGAGCCTCTGATCGTAAACCTCAAGGATTATTTGCCCGAGATGCTGACCGTTCGCGATATCGAGCTGACAGGTGACGGCGTGAGCCTGGTGTTCAAGATCGATTGGTTTTCATTGCCTTCCTGGTTCTAGCCGCCAATAGCTCCTCCTGGAGCACGCCAAAAAGCTGCTTTCTTGTCCACAAGAGACAAGAAAGCAGTTTTTTGGCGTTTGTACCGTATAGGATTAAGGGGCATATGCTGGATGAATACGCTGCTGCGGCTTTACCTGGACCTTTTGCGCCCGAAGATCAGAGAAACCACAAACAGGATCAGGAATAAGAAGAAAATGACCTTGGCAATGCTGGCTACCGCTTCTACCACGAGACCGAGGAATCCCAGTACACCCGCAGCAATTGCGATCAGCAGCAGGATTACAGACCATTTGAGCATCTGACTCACCTTGCTTTCTTTTATAGTATGAGCGTAAGACTTGAAGCTTCATGTCACCTTATCGGTGTGTCTTGTAGATAACTATAACCGGGTCAAAATACCTTGAATCAATGCCTGATTTGGCTTTAGAGTACGGGCTTTTTATTGTTTCGGCAACCCAGGCAGAGGGTAACTATGAACTAACTAACAAACAAAAATGTAAAGTGAGGTTGTGCCATGTTAACTCAAATTAGTATCGCGGTTATTGCGGTAGCCTTTGCAGTCCTAGTATTCTTCCTGATCAAAACGCTGAAAGCTGCAACGGTGTCGCTGGACAAAGTGACGCAAACGCTGCAGGAAGTGCAAAAGACCATTGATGAGTTGAGCTATGAGGTGAAGCAAACCATTCGTAACACGAATGATATTACGGTCGATGTTCAGCATAAGATGAAACAGATTGATCCAGTCATGAACACAGTGAAAAATCTGGGTGAAGCGCTGAGCGAGGTAACTTACGCAGTTAAAGAGGTTTCTGCCGGCGTTGTCAGCAAATTCAGACAATCCAGAGAGAACAAGAATAAAAGCGGCTCTCTGCCGCAGCCTTCTTCTTCCGCAGTGACGCCATCTGAGCGTACGGTTCAGTCTTACAACGCTGTATACAGTGACTCTTCATCAGGCTCCACTTCTAATGTAAGCAAATGGCTGAACTATGTGGATGCTGCTGCAGGAATCTGGAACAAATTCCGCCGCCAGAAAGTCCGTTAACATCAAGAGCGACTGCGCCTGACGCCTGACGTCTCGCAGGGAAATACAAAGGGGTGAGGGAATCATGTTAAATGTCGTGCTGTTGCTGCTGGGAATGCTGTCACCTATAAGCGGTGAAGTGGGGCTGACGCCGATGACCGCTTCGACAATGACATCACCTGTCGTGCATGCCGAGTTAAAGCTGAACACTATGCCGGAGCAAGCGCCTGCTGAGCCAGAGGCGGTAACCTTAAACGGAATTTCGCTTACGGACCGCATCGGGGATGTTGTTGACAAGCTGGGAGAACCGTTAGAGGTCACGAAGGAGCCTCTACTGGGGTCTACGGAATATCATTATCCGGATATGACGATTGGCTTTTATGAGGATCTGACAGACTATGTTCGGGTGCATCCATCCGCTTCCACGGTTCAGGTGAATGGCCAAGACATTGCAATGACGACTGATGCCCTGCTCTCTTCATTGGGAGAGCCGTATTTCCGAGGTGAAGATGGCGTTTCATATGTATGGGAATACGAGGCGCTGAAGATTTTTATGGACATGGATACTGGGGAGTTGCACGCTGTCGATTTATTTGTCGATTATCGTCAGTAAGGTGTTTCACCCGCGAATAAATTGGTTAATACATTTCGGGACTTATGTATTTTCTAAATCTGCAGTGAATCTAGGAGGTTATTATGATGGAATCAACCAATCAGAAAGCATACGCTAAAGTAACCGACAATGGCACTCAGGCCGTACAGGAAGTCCAGAACCTGCATAGCAGCGGCTATACACAGGAGCATATTTTCGTTCTGGCTCATGACTCGGACCGGACGGAGCGGATTGCATCAGCTTCCGACGCCAGCGAGGTCGGCATGAAAGAGGAAGGCGCGTTCGATACGATTGCGAACCTGTTTCGCTCCCGTGGTGACGAGCTGAGAGCCAAGATTCAATCCCTCGGCTTTACAGAAGCAGAGGCTGACTTTTATGAGAAGCAGCTTGATCAAGGCAAAGTGCTTGTCATCGCCAAGAAGGATGAGTAAGGTAAAGCACGCTGCATAGATATTAAACATAGATAAGGAATGGGACAATTCTGTCTCATTCCTTATCTATGTTTTGAATATACCATGCATTGGAAGTCTTTTTTTCGTGTCCAACGACTGCACCGTTTATAGTATACTGGATGGAAGATTTCTGCGTATGAAGTCACGTTAAGGAGAGGGATATGAGAATATTAATCGTAGACGACAATCCAACCAACGTCATTATTATCCGGGAAATTCTGAAAAAAGAGCAGTACCGCGATTTAGTGACGGCATCTTCTGCTATAGATATGCTTGAAATTCTCGGAATTGGAGACCGCAAGGCGGACCTTCGTCCCAAGAAAAGTGATATTGATCTGATTCTGCTTGATATGATGATGCCGGAAATGGATGGCATTGAGGCTTGCCGGATCGTACAGCAATATGAGCATCTAAGAGACATCCCGATTATTATGGTGACTGCGGTTGGCGATTCCAAGAAGCTGGCCGAGGCGCTTGATGCCGGAGCAGGGGATTACGTGACCAAGCCGATCAATAAGGTAGAGCTGATGGCGCGAATCCGTCTGGCGCTTCGCCTGAAGCATGAGAAGGACTGGCATAAGGAGCGGGAGCAGCGGATTCAGGATGAATTGAAGCTCGCCTCTATGGTCCAGAATGCAGTGCTCAGTCTGCCGATTGAGGATCAGCTGTTTGAGGTGCATGCACTGTATCAGCCTTCCGCCGAGCTGGCTGGTGATCTGTATGCATGGTATTCGCTCGGTGACGGTCGGTATGGCATTGTGCTGCTGGATATGATGGGACATGGCATCTCGTCATCTCTGTTCTGTATGTTTATCGCTTCCGTGCTTCGGGATACGGTGACGACCTATGTCGAGCCGGAGAAGGTTATTCAGGAATTGAACCGCCGCTTTAACCAGCTGCATATTGAGAATCAGCTGATCCAATATTATTTTACGGCTATTTATATGGTTGTAGACACTCGAATGAAGCGGGTGGACTATGTTAATGCCGGTCATCCTCCAGCTCTCTTTTTTGGCGAGGATGGCACGGTTCAGACCCTAGATCAGGGCTGTTGTCCTGTCGGCCTGTTTGACCGAATTCAGGATATGGAGCCTAGAAGCTTTCACTATGAAGGCAACGCACATCTGGCGATGTACACGGACGGTCTGATGGAAGTTGTCGAGGGCAGTCATGAGGAGCAACTGGAATATTTGAAGACACACCTCGGGGGAAGCCACAGCTGGCGCGAGACGGAAATGAAGGAGCTGTTCTTCAATGACAGCGCAGCTGTAGAGCGTGAGGATGACAAGTGCTTGGTCTGGGTTTCTCTAAAACAGGGAGAGGAAGAGCGTGAATGAAGATTAAAAGTAAGCTGGTCATTGGCTTTACATCGCTGCTTGCCATCATGCTTGTGCTGTCGGTCATTATGTTTGACCGGCTGAGCTTTATGAATGAGCAGATGGATGCTATTTATAGTGAACGATACCAGAAGGTGCGCGATTCCAGCTCCATGCGGGGTGAGGTCAATAATATGGCCCGCGCCCTGACGAATCTGATGCTGTCCGAGGACACAGATTCTACGGCAGAGCGGATTGACGAGCTGGAGCGGATGACCGAAACAGCAGCAGGCTACTATACATCGATGAAGGAAACACTGAATACAGCAGAAGAAATGCAGCTTCTCAGTGAGATTGAGGAGGCTGCAACGGCGTATTTAGCTTATCAGAACCGGACGCTGGAGCTGGTGGCTCAGGGGGATGCGGAGGAAGCGAACGATTACCGGATCAGCACCGGTCAGGATGTGCAGGAGAATATGCTTCGCAGCTTGAATGCGCTGGCAAACTATGAGGATAACAAGATTGATGAAGACATCGCAGGAGCGAAGGCTGCCTATGAGCGCTCGCTCCAGACAACGACCTTTATCCTTGTGGCCGGGATATTGATTGGCCTCGGTGTCATGCTGTGGGCTGTGCCGAGCATTACGCGGGGGATTAATACGGTTTCGTTGATGCTGAAGAGCTTTGGAGAGGGCAAGCTCCATGAGATTAGAAGCATTGAGGTGACCACGAAGGACGAGATTGGCGATGTGGCGCAGGTATTTAAAGAAATGGCCGAGGATATTGAAGAGAAGCAGAAGCTGGAGCAGACCTATCAGCAGGCTCAGAACGACCAGTCCTGGATCAACTCCAACATGGCCAGAATTACAGAGCTCCTGGAAGGGGTTCATTCTCTGTCCGAGGTCGGTCAACGGTTTGTCAGTGAGTTTACACCGGTGCTGGGGGCCCATTACGGGGCACTCTATGTGCGGCAGGTGGATACCAGTCCGAACCTGCTGGAGCTTAAGGGCTCATATGCGATGGACGCTGAAGGAAATCCGGAGGTGGACTTCAAGGTAGGCGAAGGGCTCGTCGGTCAGGCAGCCTTGGACAAGAAGCCAATTACGCTCAACGTCCTGCCGGACAACTATCTGTCCGTAAAATCCGGGTGGGGCTCGTCCCAGCCGGCATCCATGCTGGTCTATCCGGTAATGTTCGAGAGTGAAGTGCTTGGCGTTGTGGAGATTGCTTCGTTTGATTCCTTCACACCGCTGCAGAAGCAGCTGCTGCAGCAGCTGACACAGTCGCTCGGCATTATCCTGAATAACATTACAGGCCGTCTGCGCGTTGAAGAGCTGCTGCGGGAATCCCAGGCGATGACTGAGGAGCTGCAAAGCCAGTCCGAGGAGCTGCAAACCCAGCAGGAAGAGCTGCGCCGCTCCAATGAGAACCTGGAGGAACAGACGAAAGCTCTGAAGCGATCCGAAGAACTGCTGCAGCGTCAGCAGGAGGAGCTGGAGCACTTTAATACCGAGCTGATGGCCAAGACCCGGGCCCTGGAAGAGCAGGTGCAGGAGGTCGAGGAGAAGAACGATGAAATCGAGAAAGCTCGCGGCCAGCTGGAGAAACAGGCAGAGCAGCTATCCTTGACAAGCAAGTATAAATCGGAATTTTTGGCGAATATGTCGCATGAACTGCGTACCCCGCTGAACAGCCTGCTTATTCTTTCGCAGCTGTTGACCGAGAACAAGGATGGCAACCTCTCCACCAAGCAGATTGAATATGCGCAGACGATTTATATGTCAGGCTCGGATCTGCTGAAGATGATTGATGAGATTCTGGATTTGTCCAAGGTGGATGCCGGCAAGATGGAGATCAACCGCGAGCCTGTTCATATGAAAGAGATTGAAGCCTTCGTCCATCAGAACTTTGATGCTGTGGCTTATAAGAAAAATGTCACGCTTCTGGTCGATCAATCCCAGGAAGTGCCGGATAGCCTCATTACAGACAGCCACCGGGTGAAGCAGATTTTGCGGAATTTGCTGTCCAATGCGTTTAAATTTACGAGCCGGGGATCTATTGAAGTCCATATTACTCCGGCAGAACCGGAGCAACTGCCAATTCTCCTGGATCGGAAGGCCAAATATATTGCCTTCTCGGTTAAGGATACAGGGATTGGCATTCCGGAGGATAAGACAGGACTCATCTTTGAGGCGTTTCAGCAGGTAGATGGCACGACCAGCCGCAAGTATGGGGGAACGGGTCTGGGGCTGTCCATCAGCCGCGAGCTGGCTAAGCTTCTGGGCGGCGCCATCGGCGTGCAGTCCAAGGAAGGTGAGGGAAGCACCTTCACGCTTTACCTTCCAGAACAGACTGCTCTGTCAGCCGCGGAGGAAGAAGCTGCGCCTGCCGCAGAAGAGTCTTCGAGATCCGATATGCTGATCGAGGAGCGTTCGAGGAATACGATGCCTTCCGCGGTACGGCCAAGCAGCATCATTGAGAATGTTGAGGACGATCGGGACCAGATTGGCCCTACTGATAAAGTGCTGCTGATTGTGGAGGATGATGTCAAGTTTGCAAGGATTCTCGTCGATATGGCGAGAGGACGCGGGTTTAAGGCCTTGGTCGCCCTGCAGGGGGATATTGGCTTGAAGATGGCTCAGTCTTACCAGCCGGATGCGATTATTCTCGATATTCAGCTGCCGGTGATGGACGGCTGGTCGGTGCTCGGCGAATTGAAGGGCTCGGCCGCAACCCGTCATATTCCGGTGCATGTGATCTCCGTCATTGATGAAGTGAAGCAAGGGCTCATGATGGGAGCGATCGCTTACTTGAAGAAGCCGTCCACGCGTGAAGCGCTGGAAGGGGCCTTCTCCCACATTGAAGCTTATGCCGAGAAGACCATGAAGCAGCTGCTTATTGTCGAGGATGATGACATTCAGCGCCTGTCGATTATCGAGCTGATTGACCATGACGATGTGACAATTACAGCGGTAGCTTCGGGGGCAGAGGCCCTGGAGAAGCTGCAGCAGCAGCGGTTTGACTGCATGGTGCTGGACTTGATGCTGACAGACATGGATGGCTTTGAGCTTCTGGACAAGATCAGAGAGGATGAGAAGCTGGTCGATCTGCCGATTATTATTTATACCGGCAAAGAGCTGGACACCAAAGAAGAGACACGCCTGCGGAAATACGCCGAGTCCATTATTATCAAGGACGTAAAATCACCAGAGCGGCTGCTGGATGAGACGACCCTCTTCCTGCACCGGGTGGAGGCGAATCTGCCGGAGGACAAGCGTAAAATTTTGCAGAAGCTGCACAATAAAGAAGAGCTCTTTGACGGCAAGCGGATTATGCTGGTCGATGATGACATCCGCAACATTTTTGCCTTATCCAGTGTGCTGGAGGGCTACAATATGGATGTTACCTTCGCTGAGAACGGCAGAGAAGCCATTGATCTGCTTGAAGCCGGTCCGGACTATGATCTGATCCTGATGGATATGATGATGCCGGAGATGGACGGCTATGAGGCTATGCGGATTCTTCGCAAGAAGCCGCGCTTTGAGAAGATTCCGATCATTGCCCTAACTGCGAAGGCGATGAAGGAGGATCGGGCGAAGTGTATCGAAGCCGGCGCATCTGATTATATGAAGAAGCCGATTCAGACCGAGCAGCTTCTTTCATTGATGCGGGTCTGGCTGTATTCGTAAGCTTCAAATGTGGGTAAAGATTAGTAGTAATCGAAAAATTGCAAGGAAAGAAAGCCGGTGCGAAGTATGTCATCCGATGATTTAACGGAATTGAGCTTGAAGCTGAATATGGAAGAGAAGAATGAAACCGAGCTGGAACAGATTGAAATGGAGCTGCTGCTGAATGGCATCCATCAATATTACGGCTATGATTTTCGCAATTATGCGGTGCCTTCCCTAAGGCGGAGAATTTGGCATCATGTATATGCTGAAGGGCTGACTACGATCTCTGCGCTGCAGAACAAGGTGCTTCACGAGCGGGACTGCTTTGAACGGCTGATCTTCAGCCTTTCTATTCCGGTGACGGAAATGTTCAGAGATCCGCAGGCTTTTCTCACCTTCCGCGAGAAGGTGATTCCGTTGCTGCGAACTTACCCTTATATTCGCATCTGGCATGCAGGCTGCTCGACCGGTGAGGAAGTGTACTCGATGGCGATCATGCTGCATGAAGAGGGACTCTATGACAAGGCGCGGATTTATGCCACAGACATGAACTCCAGATCGCTGCAGCAAGCCAAAGAAGGCGTCTTTGATATTAAGAAAATGAAGCAGTATACGAAGAACTATTTGGAGGCGGGCGGCACGCGCTCGTTCTCTGAATATTACACAGCTAAATATAACTCAGTGATTTTCCACCCGTTTCTCAAAAAGAACATGATTTTCGCCGAGCATAATTTGGCCACAGACCGCTCATTTAATGAATTCAATGTTATTTTCTGCAGAAACGTAATGATTTATTTTAACGACGAGCTCCGTGATCATGTACACGGATTGTTTCACGAGAGCTTAAGTCATTTCGGTATTCTGGTGCTGGGAGCCAAGGAGTCGATTCATTTTACAAGCTTCAGCGAAGCATATAAGGCTCTTGACCGGACGGAGAAGATTTACCGAAAGATTAAATAGATAGTTTTATAGGAGGATTCCATGGGGTTTCAAGAACCGATTCATATTCTGCTGGTAGATGACCGCCCTGAAAATTTGCTGGCACTAGAAGCTGTACTCGACAGTGTGCACTATAAGCTTGTCAAAGCGACCTCAGGTGAAGAAGCCCTGCGGTGCCTGTTGAAGTATGATTTTGCTGTCATTGTTCTGGATGTTCAGATGCCCGGTATGGACGGCATTGAAACAGCTCGGCTGATCAAGGCACGTGATAAAACGAAAGATATCCCGATTATATTCATCTCTGCGAACAGTAAGGAAGCGGAGCACCTGTTTGCAGGTTATTCCGCAGGCGCTATTGACTACATGGTCAAGCCCTTCATCCCTCAAATCTTAAAGTCCAAGATTGAGGGCTTCGTGGACATGTATTTGTCCAACCAGCGCCTGAAGACCCAATCCATGCTGCTTCATCAGAAGACGCAGGAGTTGGAGCGTATTAATCAGGAGCTGGTGCAGGCGAAGGATGCTGCAGAGATTGCAGTCCGGGCCAAAACCGAGTTTCTTGCCATGATGAGCCACGAGATCCGCACGCCCATGAACGGAGTCATCGGCATGATTGACCTGTTAATGGAAAGCGAATTGCAGGATGAGCAGAGAGAATATGCAGATATTATTCGTAACAGCGCCGATGCGCTGGTGTCCATTATTAACGACATTCTTGATTTTACGAAGATGGAATCCGGCAAAATGAAGCTGGAGGCGCATCCGTTCGAGCTGAAATCCTGCGTTCAAGAGGTAGCCGGCTTGTTCTCGGCCGAGGCCTCCAAGAAGAAGCTGGAGCTGGACTGCTTCGTGGAGCAGTCCATTCCCCGGATGATTTACGGAGATATGGGGCGTCTGCGCCAGGTGTTGATCAACCTGGTATCGAACGCCGTGAAATTCACGAATCAAGGCGGAGTTTATCTGGAAACGACACTGAAGGAAAGCACGGGGCAGCGTATGACTCTGGAATTTACAGTGCGGGATACAGGAATCGGCATTTCTGCCGAGAAGCTGGACTACCTGTTCAAGCCATTCTCTCAGCTGGACTCTTCGATGACCCGAAAATATGGGGGGACGGGACTGGGGCTCGCGATTTGTAAATCACTCGTGCAGCTTATGGGCGGCGAGATCCATGTCGAGTCCAGTGAAGAAGACGGAGCTGCCTTCGTCTTTACAATCGAAGTAGAGTGTTATGAGGATGAAGAAGATAAGGATGGACTGAACGAGCCGCCGGAGCGTCTGCGCCTGAAAGCAAAGGATAAAGAGCCGAGTATCCTGGTTGTAGATGATCATCCGATTAACCGCAAGCTTTTAGTTAGTATGATCGACAAGCTTGGCTTTTCTGCAGAAATGGCGGAGAACGGAAGAGAAGCGGTGTTCCTGGCTTCCCGCAAGACGTATGACATGATATTTATGGATCTGCAGATGCCGGTGATGGACGGGCTGGAAGCGACACGCCTCATTCGCAGCAGTGGTCTCCCGGGGCAGGACACAATTATTGTTGCGATGACTGCGAATGTCATGGAAGGGATTCAGGTCCGCTGTCTGGAAGCGGGAATGAATGAGTACATTAGCAAGCCTGTGAAGATGAGCAGTGTGAGGCATTTGCTGAAGCATTATTCGTTTACGGGACATGAGGCCGCTCACGAAGGTCTGATTCACGCCCCGGAGGATGACTGGAGGGTCTACCACGCTTAAGCCCTTTACGGTAAAATACACTTCATTTTACTCTCAACCTGATCCTGCCCAGTAATTGGATTGTGTGCTTTGGTCGCTTGCTTGTTTCAAACCTCTGTTTTAAGGGTTATCAGTAGAGAAAACATATGTCGGGAGAGAGTGTCTATGAATACAACGAATCAAGATAAGTTTAACGCCACAACGCAAATGAATGACAAGGTATGCACGGTGTTTTTGAGCGGAGAGCTGGATCTTTCCGTTGCACCGGATTTTCGGTTGGTCATGGAGCCCTTGGTCAGTAACGCGGAAATGGACTTAGTCGTGAACATGAAGGAAATGACATATATTGATAGTACAGGCATTGGCATTCTGCTGTCCATTCTCAAAGCGCGACATGGCATGGAAGCAAGCTTCGGGGTGGAGGAAGTTCCTCCGCAGATTCAGAAGCTGTTTGACATGACAGGTATTGCCAAATTTTTTGCCCCTCAGCGGAACTCCCAATAGGAAAGGATCGAAAAGCATGAATACTGATGCGCAACGAATTACGTTGAATCTGCCAGCCAGTGCAGAATATGTAGATATTGTTCGATTGAACCTTTACGGCATAGCTTCCAAGATCGGCTTCTCGTATGAAGAGATTGAAGATATGAAGGTAGCCGTTTCAGAAGCCTGCAACAACTCCGTGCTGTATGCCTATGGTCAGCAGGGCGGAATGGTAGACGTTATTTTTGATGTGACCTCTGGATCCCTGTCGATTACCGTTCGAGACGAAGGGGAGAGTTTCGAAAGTAATAATCGGGTTGGCGGCTCCGAGACTCTTCATGATAAGGAGCTTAGCGATGTTCAGATCGGCGGTCTCGGCTTCTATCTTATGGAGGCGCTTATGGACGAGGTGAGCATCAAAAACCAGGCAGGAAAGGGTACAGAGGTTGTTCTTACCAAACGACTTGCGAGAAGTGAGGAGCCGGTATGAATGATAAAGTGACTCCCCCAGAGTCCAAGGATGAGGCAATTGGCCTGATTTGGGAATATCAGCAGACCAAGGATAACGATATTGCCACCGTCCTTATTCAAAAATATGAGCCGATGGTTCGCATGGCAGCCGGCAAGATTGCCAGAAATCGACCTGATCTCTACGAAGACTTGTATCAGGTGGGTCAGATGGCGCTTATCCGGCTGCTTCAGCAATACGATATCAGCCTGGGTATTCCGTTTGAGCCCTACGCGATGAAGAGCATGATCGGCCATATGAAGAACTTCCTTCGAGACAAATCCTGGTACATACAGGTGCCTCGCCGGATCAAGGAGAAGGGTGCCTTGGTGCAGCAGGCCATCGACGAGCTGATGGTCAAGCTGGAGCGTTCGCCGGATGTGCATGAGATTGCCGAGCATTTGGGCCTTACTGTGGAGGAAACAGTAGAAGTGCTTGCCGGCCGGGAGTGCTATCACTATGTATCCCTGGATTCTCCGCTCTCTCAAGAGGAAACGGGTGCGACGCTTGGTGAGCTCATTAGCTCCGATGTCAATGATTTTGACTCTGTCGAGAAGCGTATGGATTTGCAGCAGGCTCTCAGCCAGCTGAAGGAGCAGGAGCAGAAGGTACTGCTGCTCGCATTCCAAGAGGGCCAGTCACAGCGGGCAATCGCCCAGAAGCTGGGCGTCTCGCAAATGAGTGTATCCCGTATCCAGAAACGCGCTACAGAGAAGTTGAAGCAGATCATGTCCAATTCTTCTTACTGATATGGGCAAACTCTTCTGCATATATGTCAGGAAGATGATATAAGGGGTACGCTATTCCACATCGGAAGTGCGTACCCTTTTTAACATGGTGATGACTATAGGAAGGAGGGAATGAACTTATGAAAGCAATTAAGGAGCAGGATGGGCAGCATGTCCATGAGCTGGCACAGGAATGGACCTGGTATGATCTTAAAGTATCAGACTGGCAGGATGATCTCCTGGAGCCTTTGATCAAGAGCTATCCCTCCCTGAAGGAGTGGTGCAAGCTGGCTCCTACCTTTAAAGATCGTAATTATTTGTCTGTGCGCTTTCCAGATGGTTCGGAGCCGGTGATGATGGGCTCCATACTATACAAAACGGCGGAGGATTTGAAGCAGGATGAAGAAGACAAGCCGGAGGAGCAGAAGGACAAGCAGCTGTATTTCTATCTGGATAACGACGTCTTTATAACCTTCAATCTGGATCAGCATACCCGGGAGCTTATGCTGAAACCGGACCGAATTGCGATGATGAAGCAATGCTCGCGGCCCATTGAAGGGATGTTCATACTAGCTCGGGCGATTCTTCATTATTTTCATGCCGGGATGGATCGGTTTGAAGCCCACTTGCGAGAGGTCGAAAGTATTATGCGAAAGCGCAATGCGCGGAATCTAATGGATCAGATATTGTCGCTGCGCTTCGAGTTGCTCTTCTGGCACAACCTGTTCATTCCCTTTCAAGAGCTAATCGCGGCTACGAAAGAAGGCTATGAGGACCGGGTGAAGGACAATCGGTTTTATTTGCAGCTGCTGCACCGGGTAGAGCGTATGGAGCAGCTCTTTATGCATTATCACCGGGAAATTGAAACTCTGATATCTATTGACGATGCGGTTTCCGGGTTCCGCGGCAACGAGATTATGAAGACGCTGACGATCTTCACGGTTCTGCTAACACCAGCCACCGTGGTCGGGGCGATTTGGGGTATGAATTTCGATCGGTTACCCATGACCAAAGCAGGCTGGGGGTTTACCGCGGTTATGGTGCTGACCCTAGTATTTACCGGACTATTATACATCTGGATGTGGCGAAAGAATTGGACCGGAGATCTGCTGAACGTCAAATCGCGAAAAAAGAATTTATGAATACCGAAATCACCTGCTAAAACGGGCGGCAAAAGCGAATAAAGAGAAATAACCAGCCCAGTGCAGTACCCTGGGCTGGTTATTTTATATACACGGTCTTTACTTAAAAATATGGATATCTCTCAAGTCGCATGATTCCTTGGGGGACCGTCCTCTTATCTAGCCTGATCAATATATCCTTGAAGCTGGGCAATATAATCACCGATGAGAGGCAGGTCTACGAACAGGCTCAGCAGATAACCGAGTAAGCTTAATACGACCACAGTACCGACAGTTAAGCCTAAACCACGAGCAAGACCGGCCGTAAAGTTCGTGATCAGTCTCCGCTTGGGATTCATATAATTCTCAATGATATCTTTGAAGTCGGCACGCTCCAGCGTATCGGCTACCTTATCCAGCCGGGTATTCAGACGCTTCACCTCATGCCGGAGCTCGAAGGGATGCTCATTGACTTCATATGCATGCTGCTGCGGCTTCTCTTCAGAAACCGACTCTCGCCGTGTGCTGTCGTTTCGTGTGCGGCTGCCCGTAGCTGCATTCATTGGATATGGATTGGCTTTGCTCATTCCTCTTCCCACCCTTTCTGTACAAGATGTATGGCATGTCCTGGGATAAAAAATAGCCAGCTGTGTCAGCTGGCTATTTCATTCTCAATCATGTGCTTAGTGAGAGTTGTTCGTGGATTTCAGCTCCTGGCTGACCTCCGCAGAAGCTTCCATTTCCTTATCCATTACTTCTTCCGAAGCAGCCGCAGCTTCATCAGCTACTTCTGTGGAAGCCTGCTTGAAGCTGGCCATCACATTGTTGCGGCTCTCATTCACTGTAGACATGACATCGGTAGCTTTCGTGCTTACGGTTTTGGCAAGCTCGGAAGCCTTCGTGCCGACAACGCCGGCTACTTCCTTCGTCTTGTCAGACACCAGATTGATCTTCTCAGTCAGATCGCCGCGCATTTCGCTGCCCGGCTTCGGTGCGAACAACAGCGCTGCCGCTGCACCGACTAGAGCACCAATAAATGCCCCTTTAAAGAAATTGGAATTCCCTTGGTTTGTATAATCCTGTTCGTGTTGATTCATCATAATCACTCCTTAAATTAGTATAGGGTGTAAACGTTAAAACAAGGTGATTAGGCTGCACGCCGGAGCATTTTCGATGCCAGTCCCAGGATGAAAATGAATACCGCGGTGCCTATAATCGCAGGGACAATAGCGAATCCGCCAATAACAGGTCCCCATGAACCCAGTATGACCGGTCCAAGCCAAGCGCCGATAAAGCCGGCGATCATGGAACCAATAATGCCTCCTGGCATATCATGGCCCACTATGGCGTCTCCGATAATGCCGATAATGATAGCCATTACGATGCTGATTACGATGCCCCACATAAGTATCGCCTCCTTTTAGGTGCATTGGCTTGCGCAGGCTTGCTTATTCCGTATTTAAACCTCCGACCTTGATATGAAACAATAAACCGGCCTGCTGAAGGAGAATAGATTTTGTATTATACTAATGAAGCTCATACTAAGGATACCGATCAGAATGCTTGCAGGCATGAGATAGAATTGAAGGAGAGAACCGCTATGGAAACCGCATTAATTACAGAATATCGAGCTGGCGTGGTGGAATGTCTGCACAGCGGGCATATCGCTGTCGTGGACGACACCGGAGCATTAGCCGCATGGGCTGGAGATCCGAGCCATCTGGCCTTTACCCGCTCGTCTGCCAAGCCGCTGCAGCTCATTCCTTCCATCATGGCGGGTGTGCATACCCATTATGGGCTGACAGAGCAGGAGCTTGCAGTCATCGTTTCCTCTCACCGAGGGGAGCCGGAGCATCAGGCCGTGCTCGCCGCCCTCATGATGAAGCTGGGGGTTGAAGAAGAACGGCTGGTCTGTGCACCAAGCTATCCGCTGGACCGGCGGAGCCGGGACCAGCTGCTCCTGAACGGGGCCGGGATGCGTCGGCTCTACCATAATTGTTCCGGAAAGCACCTGGGCATGCTGGCAAGCTGCAGCTTGCAGCAGTTTCCTATGGAAGGCTATGAAGATCCGTCTCATCCGCTGCAGCAGCAGGTGCTGAACAGCATGGCGTCCATGAGCGGCCTGACTGTAGAGCAGATCTCGGTGGGCATTGACGGCTGCGGTCTTCCCGTGTTCGCTTTGCCGCTGCAATCCCTGGCGGCTGCTTATGTCAAGCTGGCTTGTCCGGATCTGATTTCGGATCCCGGCATGCAGGCTGCGGTACAGGTAATTACGTCGGCTATGACAAGTCACCCTTATATGGTCGGCGGCAGAAACCGTCTGGATACACTGCTGATGGAGGATGACAATATTATTGCCAAGGGAGGCTTCAAGGGCATATTCTGCTTTGGGCTCAAGAAGGAGCGCCTCGGCATTGTGCTGAAGGTTCTGGATGGCTCTGAAGAGGAGTGGGCGTGGATTACGGAATCCATTCTGGAGCAGCTCGGCAGCGGCAGCCGGCCGATGCTGGAGAAGCTTCGCCAGACCTACACCCGGAAGCTGTTGAATGACGGCGGTCAGCAGGTCGGGCATGTGGAGACCGTATTTACACTCCAGCGTTAAAGCCTAAGTACGAAAAGGGGGGCTCTATCAAGCTGATGATAGCTTGGTAGAGCCCCTCTTTTATCGTCGTGCCGATCCATGTAGTCGCAATATGTGCGGCCCTAGGAGGCTGAAACGGTGCTAGCGGCCGCGCAGGCGTCCCAACTCGGATACGATCGCTTCCACCTCGGAAATACTCATATTGCTCTTGGTCATCACAATGTCGTACACATCACGAATATCTTCATATTGTTCTTCCGAGAAAGCGGATGGCTGCATGGCCGCCCCTGAAGCCATGCGCAGCTTCAGCTTGATCTGCTCGATCATGAACTCCAGATTCTCCCGGTTCTTCTCATTCAAATTCATACCTTCTTACACTCCTTCCATATATGCTGCAGGCGCCAGGAGATGAATCTTCCGGCTCCATCCTAACAGCTGTGCGTTCCTTGTATTGTACCATGGGAGGACAGGTGCAGGTAATCCTTTTTGCCAGTGGCGCCGGAATGGTTTACAATCGGTTGAGAATAAGGCAGAACGGGACGTTCTGTCGTTTCGTGCTGCAAGGAGGAAAACGGAATGAACAGGGAAACAGAGCCTAAGGGGCAGGGGATATACACCAGAAAGGCCAGACTTGCGGGGGAAGAGCTTCCACTATTTTTTGCTGCGATTGCCAGGGAAGTATCTGCAGATCACCTGACCTTGGTCTGTATTGGAACAGACCGCTCTACCGGTGACGCACTGGGTCCACTGACAGGAAGCCGCTTGGCGGCGCATGGCTTCCCCCATGTCATCGGCACGCTGCCGGATCCTTGTGATGCGCAGAGTATCGAGGAGAAGCTTGGCTCCATCCCAGAACATCATACGATATCGTGGCGATTGATGCTTGTCTGGGACAGCGTGCCTCCGTCGGCAGCTTTCTCGCAGGCCAAGGTCCGCTTAGCCCGGCAGAATCCGTAGGCCTTTCTTTACCCCGCGTCGGTCACTACAGCATCGCTGCAGTCGTGAATGAAAAGGGTCCAAAGCCGTATTGGACCTTACAGTCGACCTCTCTTCACAGGGTCATGGATATGGCGTCCCGGATTGCGGATGCAGCCGCATCGGCCTTTAGGCTTATTCCTTGATCCAGCCGTTTCATTCCAGCGTGAATCGGGTTTAATACTGTATATTATAGCTGGAATGAACTTTAGCTGATGCCTCTATAGAGTCGTCAGCCTAAGAAAGAAGGGGTTCTCTTGGAAAAAGTAATTTGTAACGGTAAAACGATTTGTTATCTGGAGCAAGGACAGGGTGAGCCGGTCATTTTACTTCACGGCTTCTGCGGAAGCTCTTCTTATTGGGAACCTGTGCTGCCTCATTTGCACGGCTATCGGTTCATTGTCCCTGACCTTCGGGGTCATGGGAAGAGCGATGCACCGATGGGGCCGTATACCATAGAACAAATGGCGGATGATGTATTGATGCTGATGGATGAGCTGGAGGTGCCAAAGGCCGTACTGCTTGGACATTCATTGGGCGGATATATTACATTGTCCTTTGCCCAGCGTCATAGCGAACGCCTGAATGGCTTCGGGCTTATTCACTCCACCGGCTACAGTGATTCGGATGAAGCGAAGGAAAAGCGTCTGAAAGCTGTGAGCACGATTCAAGGTGCAGGGATTACAGATTTTATCGACAGCCTGATTCCGGGGCTGTTTGCTCCGGGTAACCGGGAGATCCAAACAGGCTCCATCCAGAAGGCCAAGGAGATCGGGTATCAAACCCCTCCACAGGGTGCGGTGGGAGCCGCGCTGGCGATGCGGGAGCGTCCGGACCGTCGTGACGTGCTGTCTGCAACCACATTACCTGTGCTGCTGGTAGCCGGTGAGAAGGATGAGCTCATTCCCGAAGAGCGGGTGTTCACGACCGATCATCCCAATGTTACCCAGGCTGTAATCTCAGGAGCCGGCCACATGAGCATGATGGAAGCGCCGCAGGAGCTGGCCCGCACGATGGACTCCTTCCTGTCCTCTGTGTTTTCATCTTAATGGATACAGCAAGCATTCTTGATCCTTTCCCGGACTATTTCGGATGGGGGTCAAGGATGCTTTTTTCTATGAAATAGCTAGAAAGGCATGGGATTTTGGAAGGATTGACGAAGGTGGTATGATGGAGGATGTGAACGAAACGGCTGTACAATCCAACATGAAAGAGGGAAGACCCTTTTGGAAGCACTGCGTAAACTAATCCAACAGATGATGGAGGAGGCCTCCCTCATTACCGGTACCTTGAGTCAGCTCCGCAAGCGTGAAGGAGCCGCCTATAACAAAGTCACTATAAAGCCTGTAGAGCTAAAGGGGCAATTACACTATCAGATCGCTTACTATACAGCAACACAGGTCAATCACCAGAATGTACTGCCGGACGAAGCTGCCGGCGTGCTTACCTCTCTCGTAGAGGAGGTTTTCCGCCAGGCCTTGTTCTGCACTGCAGAAGCCGATTATCAGGTGCTGATCTCCAAGAAGTTCAAGGTCTCGATTTTAACCAAATCGCCGACCAAGTCCAAGAATGATTTGATGCTCGCCCATAACCGCAAGAAAGCTTACATTTTGGAGGAAGGGACGCCGGTGCCTTTCTTGATTGAGCTGGGGATCATGAATGAGGAAGGCAAGGTCTTTGCCAAAAAATACGATAAGTTCAAGCAGATCAACCGATTTCTGGAGATGGTGGAGGATGTCCTCCCTCATTTGCCCCAGGACCGCGCGCTTACAATTGTGGATTTCGGCTGCGGGAAATCGTATCTGACCTTTGCGCTATATCACTATTTGGCGGTAAAAGCTCGAAGAACGCTGCATGTTGTCGGACTCGATCTGAAGGCGGATGTCATCGAACACTGCAGTTTGCTGGCGAAAAGAATGGAATACGGGAATTTGCGGTTTCTTGTCGGGGACATTGCCGATTATGACGAATTGGATCAGGTCGATATGGTGGTTACGCTGCATGCCTGTGATACTGCAACGGATGCAGCCCTGGAAAAGGCTGTTCGGTGGGATGCCTCGGTCATTCTGTCCGTCCCTTGCTGTCAGCACGAGCTGTTCAGCCAGATCGAAAGCCCGGTGCTGGAGCCGCTGCTGTCGCATGGGATTTTGAAGGAGCGCTTCTCCGCGCTGGCGACAGACGGGATTCGGGCCAAGCTGCTGGATCTGATGGGCTACAAAAGCCAGCTGCTGGAGTTTATTGATATGGAGCATACCCCGAAAAATATCCTGATCCGCGCTGTAAAAGGCAATGCCGGCGACCGTGCACGGCTGTGGAGTGAATATACAGCTTTTCGGGATTTCCTGCAGGCATCGCCTTATCTGGAACGTGCCTGTCGGGATTTGCTGCCGCAGGAGTAGGCGAGAAAGCTGAGTTGAAGAGTGGGGGGACTGCCTTTGGGCAGTTCTCTTTTTTTTACGCCTGTACGGCGGTTAATCTCCCGGCATGGCGGCGACACTTGTAGGATCAAGTGCGTCAAGGGAGGGGTAAGTATGGTCACTGGCATGCTGGGTATCCTGCTGCTGACAATGCTGGGGATGGGGTGTCTGCAGACGGGGCTGTTTTTTGATCATGAGATGTACGGGGTGGCTGCTGTGACTGGAGGCTTCTGTCTGGCTGCAAGCGCGGTGCTGGCGGTGAGGCCGGCGGCAGAAGGGAGTAAAGTGCTGGCCGCTGGAGATGAGGCGGGGCTCGCCGCAGGGCAGGCTGCTATGGGGAATCATCCTTCCGCTGTCATTATGCGGCCTGCAGTGATGCCGCTGCTGCTGCTCAGCATAATGATGACAGCTGCATACGGCTTTCATCTGATCAGCGGCCCGGTTTCGGTGCAGGGCACCCAGCGTGAAATGCTTCATTGGAGTCTGTGCGCTGCGGCAGGCCTGACGGCTTGGCGATTGAGCCGCACGGACGGAGGGAGAAGCTGGCTGCGGCTGGCCTGGCACGGTACGGGAGCTGTGCTATGCGGAAGCGCACTGCTTGCCGTGTATGGGGTGCTGGAGCTGCCGGACGCTATTCTGCGGACGGCAGACCCTGCCATTAGCGCTGCAGGCGCGAGGCTCGGCGGCCTCCTTCAGTACCCGAACACGTTCGGGGCCGTGATGGCCGCCTTTTTGCTGGAGCGCCTGTTTGCGCTCCCCGGTGCGCTGCAGCGCCGCACCGGCTCGGGGCGTGAAGCGGCTGCCTTGCTGCCGCTTCTGCCCTACGCCGCCGCGCTGCTCCTGACGGAGTCGCGCGGCGCCTGGCTTGCGGCCGCCATGGCAGCGGCGGCCGGTCTTGCCGCGGAGCGGCGCGGTGCCGCGCTGCTCCTGGCGGCGGCAGCCGCGCCATTCGCGGGCGCGGCGCTGCTCTATCGCCAGCTGGCCGAGGCGCAGCTGGCTCCTGCGGTGCTGCCCGGCCTGCTATGGCTGGCCGGGCTGTGGGCCGGCGGGAGCATCGCCGGCCGGTGGCTGGCCTGCGGGCTGCTTCGCAGCCAGCCCGCAGGCGCCGCGCTGTCCCGCGCCCGCCTCGCGCCGTCTCACGCCCACCTCGCGCTGTCTCGCGCCCACCTCGCGCTGTCTCGCGCCCACCTCGCGCTGTCCCGCGCCCACCTCGCGTCGCCCCGCGCCCACCTCGCGCTGCTGGCATCCTTGCTGCTATACGCCGTTGCGGCTGTGGCAATTGGGTCGCAGATCCATACCCGGCTGGATCCACAAGGGGGGACGATGGCATCACGGCTGTTCATGTACCGTGATGCCTGGCAGCTGTTCCAGCAGTCCCCTTGGTTCGGGCAGGGCGGGGATACGTGGAGAACGTACAGCTTCTTCCAGAGCCAGTCTTATGCGGCTGCCGAGGTTCATAGCGGTTACCTGGACTGGCTGCTCAATCTGGGCCTGATCTCCGCAGCAGGCATTGCTCTTCTGCTCTGGACCTTATGCAGGGCAGTCAGCGTAAGCAGGCAGGCGGCACAATGGACCCCGCTGCTTGCGCTCTTGATTCACAGCGCGGTTGATTTCGATTGGAGCTATGGCTTGGTCTGGCTCATCATCATTCTGCTTGCCGCTAACGGTGAAACAAGCCGCCCTTCCGCCGGGCAAGCTTCTCCTGACCCGCGCTCCTAGCCGCCCCGCTAAAGCGTGCCGGCTGCACCTGTTCATGCCGAGCCCCGCACTACCGCACCACGCCACGGCATTGCCTGCAAGCGGCTCGCATCCGCTCCTGCCGGACTCAAAGCTCCCGCGCTCAAGCCCCTCCAAAAGCGCTGCGAAAAGCCCCCTGCAGCGCTTTTTCCGGCACCTGCCACAGCTCGGCCAGCTCTGCGGACACCTCGGTGTCCCACCAGTCGCACAGCAGCTTTTTGTTGCTGTAATTCTCATGAATCCAGATCAGATTGCCAATGACCTTCCGGTAATACAATTCTTCTCCCTGCTTGACAAGCTCGGGCTCAATGTACGTTTTCAGCCGCTTGACGGTCCGGTACAGCTCCTTGCTGCAGGCGCGCCGAATACCCCGTGGGGACGGGGGACGGATGCCATCCTGCTTGCTGTATGGGGTATGCATGGGCATCACTCCTTTCTTCACGATATGTGCCCGGCCGGGCGGAAGACACAAGGCGATCCTTATTTGGGCGGGATGCATGTCCTTTGAAGCCGGAGAATACATATGAGATATCCGGCCGCAGAGCCGCACAGGATTTCACAATCCGGGACTACATTAGCTCAGGGGGATTAATAAAATATGGATGCAATCATGAATGGCATTGCCGGTTTGTTTGAATGGATTCAAGGTTTGGGGGTTTTCGGGATAATGCTGGGACTGATGCTGGAGGTAATTCCGAGCGAGATTGTACTGGCTTACGGCGGGTATCTGGTGTCCGAAGGGCAGATCAGCTTTGCGGGAGCCATGCTGTTTGGAACCGCGGGCGGGGTACTGGCCCAGCTGTTCGTTTACTGGATCGGACGCTATGGGGGAAGGCCTTTTCTGGAGCGCTACGGCAAATATCTCCTCATCCATAAAAAGCACATCGACTACGCAGAAGACTGGTTCAGCCAATATGGCACCGGCGTCATTTTCACCGCCCGCTTTGTGCCCGTGGTCCGGCATGCCATTTCGATTCCTGCAGGCATCTCCAAAATGAACCTCGGACGCTTTACCCTCCTCACCACCCTGGCAGTCATACCCTGGACCGCCCTGTTTCTCTATTTGGGGATGCTGCTTGGAGATCAGTGGGAGCAAGCTCATGAGATGGCCTCTCCGTACATCCGGGAATTCCTGCTTGGCGCTTTGGCAATCCTCATCATTTACTTTATAATTAAATGGATGAAGCTGAAAAAAGGGAGGGCGCAGCATGGCCGTTAATGTAGCGCATAAATTGGGCACCGGCATCACGCCGAGACAATTTATGGACAGCATGGAGAAGAACAAAGAGGCTTTTCAAAGCAATTACGATGCCTTTAAATGGAGCTCGGATGAGGATCGTGAATTTTTCGAGAGCCTGAAGGGCAAGGATGTGCGGGTGCTTATACTGGCAGCAGACTGGTGCGGAGATGTGTTGCGTAATGTGCCGGCCATTTTCCGAGCGCTGGAGGCTGCTGAAGTGACCACCGAGGTGCTTGTGATGGAGCAGCATCTGGAAACGATGGATCAGTTCCTCACGTTTGGCGGACGCTCGATTCCCGTCGTCCTTATAGTGGATTCCGGCGGGAACGTACTCCGTCAGTGGGGACCGCGGCCTGCACATGTCCAGAAGCATATGGCTGCATTCAAGCAGGATAACCCGGACCGCGAAGCACCGGATTATCAGGAGAAGCTGCTGCAGACCCGCAAGAGCATTCAGCAGGCCTACGGAGAGCAGCATGAATCGGCTGCGGCCGTGATCGGTGAGCTTCGGCAACAGCTTGCCGGGATTGCGCAGGGGTAAGAATGCTGAATATTACTTCTTTTAATCTGGGCCCTCTGCAGACGAATGCTTATATGCTAACGGGTGAGAATCCACGCCAGGCTGTGATTATTGACCCGGGAATGAATCCGGGACCGCTGCTGAAAGTCATCCAGGACATTGAGGTTGAAGCGATCTTGCTGACGCATGCTCACTTTGACCATATGGGCGGCGTCGATGAGCTCCGCAAGCTGAAGGGCTGTCCGGTATATCTTCATGATCTGGAGCAGGAGTGGCTGGAATCGCCCAAGCTCAACGGGTCCCTGAGATGGCCGCAGGTCACAGGTCCGCTTAGCACGGAGCCCGCAGAATACGGGCTGGATGAGGGCCAGCGTCTATCGCTCATCGGGCACACCTTCACCGTGCATCATACGCCGGGACACTCGCCGGGCAGTGTCAGCTTCCTGTGCGGGCAGCATCTCTTCTCCGGAGATGTGCTGTTCAAGCTGGGCGTTGGACGCACAGATCTGCCGGGCGGACGGGAGCGCGATCTGCTGAACTCCATTCAGCACACCCTGTTCACATTTCCCGACGACACGATTGTGTACCCTGGACATGGTCCTCGAACCAGCATCGGCTACGAAAAAGAGCGAAACCCGTATGTCAGATGAAGCGGCTTAGTTCAAAAAACGACAGCATCCGAGCATTTAATGCTGGACAAGCCTTTGCGAAATTGCTACAATTACGTCAATTGCATAATAACTTTCGCGAAGCACGCAGACTGTGGAGTCATTCCCGGTTTGCGTTCTTTTATTTTATACGCCTTTTTTCGCTGTAATGTGACGCTGTGAATAGGGAGCTGTGGATATGAAAACCGATTTTTTGCCGCTGGTTGAAGGCAGCCTGGATCAGAGGCATGAGAGTGCAGCAGCAGGGAAGACTTCCTGTGAGGAGACAAGAAGAGAGAGCTCCGCAGCCTGGCTGCAGCTGCTAAGGCACAGCTGTATTCCCCAGCCCTGGAGAGTGAGGCTGGAACTGCGCCGTATCGACAAATAATGGAACTCCCATGGGAAGCCCGGATCTTGAACGTTTAGCAGGACAGAATCGTATTAAGAAGGAAATGACACATGAAGCAGGTGAGGATGCCTAGATGAAGAGGCAAGACGCTGAGGTGATTGAACGGGCCCGGCAGGGGGATCCAGCAGCGATGGCGGAGCTGTTTCAGCAGCATTACTCTTTTCTGCATAAATATCTGCTGAAGATTTCCATGAATTCCACACTGGCAGAGGATATTGCGCAGGATACCGTCCTTCGCTGCATGGAGCACCTGCACCGTTATAATGGAACCTCTTCTTTTTCCTCCTGGATGATCACGATTGGAACGCGTATCTATTTGGACAAGATGAGGCGGAGGAAGCGGGAGCGTGCCTGGTTTCTGAAAGAGAAGGAGCAGGGCCTCCGCAAGCTGAAATGGCAGCTGGAGAGCGGGGGCGATGCATGGAATGAAATGCTGGAATCCTTATCGACGCTGTCAGACGACCACCGGATTGCCATTTTGCTTAAGCATTACTATGGCTATTCCTATGATGAGATCGGGGAAATGCTGGGGATTCCGGCTGGCACGGTGAAATCCAGAGCCTCGTATGGAATCCAGTCACTGCGAAAGGAGCTGAAGAGACATGTCTGAGCGGCTTGGTGAAGAGCACGAGCAGTGGATCAAGGCATGGAATCAGGAGCTGGAGCGTTTGGACCGCGCAGCGGACCGCACCGGGGTGCCGCCGCTTGCGGAGCTGGAAGCCATGGCGCTTGCTTCTATAGAGAGAAGGGGCCAAAGAGAGCGGCGTGAATTGTTAAGCTTCATATTGCTGGCTGTTCTAGTGATCAGCATGGTGCTTGTGGCGGCATGGGCAAGTGCGGTGCTGCTGCTCTTGATCCAAGGCCTGGGGCTGCTTGTCGGGGCCGCCTTCCTCGCCGGTCGTTATACCGGCCGGAAAGGAAGCTCCTATGAGTGAGTGGCGCGAGATCCAATCCATTCCTCCATGGGCCATCCTGGTCATCGCCTTGCTCCTCCTGACGCAGGGAACCGCGCTATTTCTGGATGCCAGAAGACGGGGGCTCGGGAGAATGGCCTGGTTCTGGGGCGTTTGGGGCATTTTGAACGTGCCGACCCCACTGGTTGTTTACTATTTTCTCATTCTCCGCCGCGGTAGAGGGACGTAATTATTCATGATGTAGAACGGGCCATAGCCGCAGCGGAACCGGGACTTATTCCCGGCAGAGCCTCGCAGATTTCCAGATGTTTTTTACTTGGGATTCTCATAGACAACGCTATGAATTTTTAGTAGACTACTAAGATAAGCAAGGAAAGACATCTCAGGAGGTAGACGATGCTGCGTTTAGGGGAAAAAGTCACAGTGGTCGCAGACGCCTTTGAGCAGAATCTTCCCGTTGGCCAGTACGCCTATATTATTGCGTACGACCGAAATCCGGACAACGCGTTTGATTACGTCATTCGGATTCCTTCTCTCAACCGTAATTTTTTTGTTCCGGCGGATGATATTGAGCTGGAGGCTGTCGTGTTGAAACAGGAAGCCGAGCGGGTGGAGCGGGAAGCGCTCATCGATTTTGCCCTGTCGACATATAATGAGAAGCTGTTTCATCAGGTGATGAACGGTGAGCAGGATCAGACCGAGGTAGAGGAAGAGGTCAAGGAGACGATGTCTCAGGCTGATTTCATCAAGCAAGTGAATCTTCGGGCATGGATTTAGAAGAGTCGGCCAAGAGCCGGCTCTTTTTTGCATGGCTCTGAACATTGAATTGTATCTTCTTCTACAATATAATGAGAAAAGTTATCCGCGACTTTATCCCTTTAAACGCGAGAAGGGAAGAAAGAGGAGTGAAATCATGAGTATTACGACCAAGGACGTTCAGCATGTGGCCAAGCTGGCGAGGCTTAACCTGACTCCACAAGAGGAAGAGCTGTTTACCGGCCAATTGAACGCCATTTTACAATATGCCGAGAAGCTGAAAGAGCTGGACACGGATCAGGTAGAGGCTACCACCCATGTCCTGCCGCTGCGTAACGTTATGCGTGAAGATGAGAACCGGCCGTCGCTTCCGATCGAGAAGGTGCTGCTGAATGCACCGGATGAGGAAGACGGACAATTTAAAGTGCCTGCCGTATTGGAATAGAGCGCAGAGGAGGATATGACCTTGAGTTTGTTAGATTATAGATTACACGAGATACATAGCAAGCTTCACGAGAAGGAGCTGTCCGTCAGCGATCTGGTAGACGAAGTGTTCCGCCAGATCGGGGAACGGGAAGAGAAGGTACAGGCTTACCTTACGCTGGATGAAGCAGGAGCGCGCGCTCAGGCGAAATTACTGGATGACAAGCTGGTTTCGGGCGAAGCCAGAGGGCTGCTGTTCGGGCTGCCGGCAGGGCTGAAGGATAATATTGTAACCGAAGGGCTTCGTACAACGTGTGCCAGCCAGTTTCTGTCGAACTTTAACCCGGTATACAATGCCACGGTTGTATCGAAGCTTAACGCTGCAGATGCCATCACGATCGGAAAGCTGAACATGGACGAATTTGCCATGGGTGGATCTAACGAGAATTCCAGCTTCCATCCTGTCCGTAATCCGTGGAATGTGGAGCGAGTTCCTGGGGGCTCCAGTGGCGGCTCGGCTGCTGCGGTTGCGGCAGGAGAGGCATTCTTCACTCTAGGTTCGGATACTGGAGGCTCTATTCGCCAGCCGGCTTCCTATTGCGGCGTCGTGGGCTTGAAGCCGACGTATGGCCTGGTATCACGCTTCGGCCTGGTAGCCTTTGCTTCTTCCCTGGATCAGATTGGGCCGTTGACCAAGAATGTAGAGGATTCTGCATATGTGCTGCAATCCATTGCCGGCTATGATCCGATGGATTCGACCTCAGCCAAGGTGGACATCCCGGATTATATCAGCGCGTTAAGCGGTGATGTTTCCGGCCTCCGTATTGCCGTACCGAAAGAGTATCTGGGCGAAGGTGTTGACGCCGAGGTCAAAGAAACTGTACTGAATGCGTTGAAGGTGCTGGAAGGTCTTGGTGCCGTATGGGAAGAGGTTTCGCTGCCGCATACAGAGTACGCCGTGGCTACCTATTATTTGCTGGCCTCCTCCGAAGCTTCCTCGAACCTGGCACGCTTTGACGGCGTCCGCTACGGACAGCGGGCCGACAGCGGCAATTTGCTCGATTTGTATCATGAATCCCGCAGCCAGGGCTTTGGCGATGAGGTGAAACGGCGGATTATGCTGGGTACCTACGCCCTGAGCTCCGGTTACTATGACGCGTACTATTTGAAGGCGCAGAAGGTACGGACCTTGATCAAGCAGGATTTTGACCAGGTGTTTGAGAAATACGATGTCATTATTGGACCGACAGCCCCGACAACGGCATTCAAGCTGGGTGCCCAGGTGGATGATCCGCTGACGATGTACCTCAATGATATTCTGACCATTCCGGTCAGCCTGGCGGGTGTACCGGCGATCAGTGTTCCATGCGGCTTTGCAGGCGGGATGCCGGTGGGCATGCAGATTATCGGCAAGGCGTTTGATGAACAGACGGTGCTGCGTACAGCACACGCTTTTGAACAACATACAGACCATCATAAACGGCGTCCGGAACTGTAATCACCGGCAGAAGGAGGGAACAAAGAGATGTCTACATCCAAGTATGAAACGGTAATCGGACTTGAGGTTCACGTCGAGCTTCATACGAAGTCCAAAATTTTCTGCGGCTGCTCCACAGCATTTGGAGCTCCGCCGAATACCCACACTTGTCCGATTTGTCTCGGACATCCCGGCGTTCTGCCGGTGCTCAATCGACAGGCTGTCGAATATGCAATGAAGGCAGCCATGGCGCTGAATTGCACCATCGGTGACATCAGCAAATTTGACCGCAAGAACTATTTCTACCCCGATTCTCCAAAGGCGTATCAGATTTCCCAGTATGACCAGCCGATCGGAGAGAATGGATGGGTGGATATTGAAGTGAACGGAGAGACCAAGCGGATTGGCATTACCCGCCTTCATCTGGAGGAGGATGCCGGCAAGCTGACTCACGTGGATGGCGGCTATGCTTCTCTCGTCGACTTTAACCGTGTCGGCACACCACTGGTGGAGATCGTTTCCGAGCCGGAAATTTCTTCACCTGAGGAAGCCAAGGCATACATGGAGAAGCTTCGCTCCATCATGCAGTATTGTGAGGTTTCCGATGTGAAGATGGAGGAGGGCTCGCTGCGCTGTGACGCGAATATCAGCCTGCGTCCCTACGGTCAAGAGAAGCTCGGCACAAAGGCTGAGCTGAAGAACATGAACTCCTTCCGCGGTGTGCAGCGCGGTCTGGAGTATGAGGAATACCGTCAGGCCGAAATTTTGGATGAGGGCGGCAAGATTGTCCAGGAAACACGCCGCTGGGATGAGGCGCAGGGCAAGACCCTTTCCATGCGCGGTAAGGAGGAAGCCCATGATTACCGCTATTTCCCGGACCCGGATCTGGTACGCGTACACATTAGTGAAGAGTGGAAGGAAGCTGTAAGATCAACCATTCCGGAGCTGCCGGATGCCCGCAAGGCCCGCTACGCTGCGGAGTATGGACTGCCGAATTATGATGCAGCTGTAATTACCTCCTCCAAGGCATTGGCGGATTTGTTTGAGGACAGCCTGAAGTATACCCAGGATGCCAAATCAGTATCGAACTGGATTATGGGCGATCTGATGGGATATCTGAATGCTAATAGCCTGGAGCTTTCGCAGGTTCCGATTACCGGGCAAGCGCTGGGTGAGATGATTGGATTGATTGAGAAGGGCACGATTAGCAGCAAAATTGCCAAGACTGTGTTCAAGACCATGCTGGAGAGCGGCAAGCTTCCTCAGCAGATTGTAGAGGAGCAGGGTCTGGTTCAGATTAGTGATGAAGGCGCGATTAAGACCATTGTAGAGCAGGTGGTTGCAAGCCATCCGCAATCTGTAGAGGATTACAAGGCTGGCAAGCAGAAGGCCATCGGCTTCCTGGTGGGACAAGTGATGAAGGAAAGTAAGGGCAAGGCGAACCCTGCGCTCGTAAACAAATTGCTGGTGGATGTGCTGAACGTATAACCGCCGCATGAATTTCAAAGGGACTGCCTGTCGGCAGTCTCTTTTTTACACCTTTGCCGGATTGCTTGTTATGTTTCGTATCATTTCGGATTATATATTAAGGTGCATGCCTAATGAAGGGCTGGTATGAGGGATGGAGATTGAAGCATTACAGCTAGGCGATGAGGATACGGTGCAGCAAATCTGGTCTCTTCAGCATGCGGCCTATCCCTATGAGGCCCAGGCGATCGGACTGAGTGATCTGCCGCCGCTGAGAGATACGTATGCATCTATTGCCGCCTGCGGCGAGATTTTTTATGGCATCAGGGATCCGGAGGGTGATTTGATCGGTGCTGTAGCTGTAGAGCTGGAGCAGGAAAAGCTTACGATTAGTCGTATGATGGTCGCGCCGGATCATTTTCGCGAGGGTATCGCCACCCGCCTGGTCACGCACGTCCTAAGCACCTATAAAGAGGTCCCGTTATTGATTGTATTCACCGGAAGCAAGAATTTTCCCGCTGTCAGATTGTATGAGAAGTCAGGCTTTCAGCCGGTGGGCACCTTGGATGTAGCACCTGCCGTGGAGCTGACGGAATTTCATCTGCACAGGTCAGAGGAAAACGTGGCTGACAAAGCTTGAAGGCTGACAGATGACAAACATACGCGAGGAGGAATGGCATGGAGCTCGAAAATCCATGGGTAATTGACAATGTGAGTATTTTTTTTAGACTAGTGCTGGCTCTCATACTAGGTGGAATGATTGGCTGGGAACGAGAGCGGTCAAATCATGCTGCCGGGCTGCGTACGCACATCTTGGTGTGTATGGGCTCATCCCTGATTATGCTTCTTTCTGTATACGGGTTTGCGGATTTTGTGGATGAGGTAAATGTTCGAATTGACCCTGCCCGTCTGGCTACGGCTGTCATTACAGGGATTGGCTTTTTGGGGGCCGGGACCATTCTGTTTACCGGGAAATCCATTACCGGCTTGACGACAGCAGCCTCGATCTGGGTCGTTGGAGCGATCGGCCTGGCCGTGGGAGCCGGCTTTTATTTTGCAGCTATCGTCTCCACCCTGCTCATTCTGGTGAATCTCGTCGTGTTTAACAAGCTGGAGCAGCGATACATACGGGGCAGCAAGCTTCATCTGGTGACGGTCCATGCCAGTAATGCACCCGGACTGCTTGATGGACTGTCAGCGATGCTGAACAGCGAGGGCTTTGTAATCAAAAAGCTGATCGTGAACGAGCGGAATACGGTACCCTTCAGCGACACGCAGCCGGCTATACCGGGAGTGGAAATTTCGCTGCATGTGCTTACAGACCGCCGGTTTGATCCGGTGAAGCTGACCCAGCAGATCCGTGATTTAGGCGGAGTTTCTATGGTTACGGCAGAATAAGTATTGAAAACAGCCATCCCTTAAGCGGGTTGGCTGTTTTTATCATGGGATGGGAACAAGCTTCGGATAACAATTGTAAATCTAGACGGTGGATAGAGTGCTCATACACGTATCCAGTTTTTTGACAGTTACTCTGTCTGTCGTTTAGGGTACTATCAAAGAAAGACACAATCGGATCATGATGAGCCTCTCGTGGAAGGAGAGAACGGTGATGCAACAGCTTCAGCCAACCCATAAGCAACGACGCTCCCGGAGCTTGTCTCCCGGCGGACCTGGCTTTATGAGCCGAAGAAGAAGGAAGCTGCCAGCCCTGCTCTTGGCGGCGATCATTCCAGGATTAGGCCACATTTATTTGGGCTTGTATCGAAAAGGCCTGCTGTTTGTGCTGCTCCTCATGCTGGATATTTCCGCGCTGCTTTATTTTTCATCCATCGGTATGCAAATAAATGTTCCGCTGCTCATGCTGCTGGGGCTGCTGGTTCCAGCGGGTTATTTCTATAATGTATACGATGTGCTGCAGACTGCAGATTATCTAACATCCCGAAAACGGCGTGCGGAGGAGCAGGTCACTCTGCATACTCAGAAATCAAAACGCCCTGAGCTTGACATATTCCGCGGAGCCGGAGGCTTGTCTTTCGGTTTGATGCTGGTTGCGGGAGGCGCATTACTGATGCTGCTGCATCAGAGGCCGCCCTGGCTGCAGGCTGGGATCCGTGATTACGGTAATGAAATAGCTGCCCTGACCTTGGTGGCGGCGGGCTTCATCATGGGCATTCGGGAAATGCTGAAGCATAAGAAGAGGCTGTAAAGGCCAGCAGCTTTTGCGAAAAGAAGGTGAAATGAATCGATGAGGCATACTGTAAAAATTGGAAGATACACTGCAGCGCTACTCCTGATCGCCACTGGCGGCCTGCTGCTTATCGACGAGTGGTACAACACGGACCATGTATTTTTGCTGCTAACCTGGTGGCCGGCATTGTTTGTGCTGCTAGGCATTGAATATTTGGCCCGTTTTGCCTACTTCAAGCTTCGGCGAGAAGGAAGCCGGTGGCGTTTCCGGCCGGATATCCGGGGTGTGCTGTTGTCTTTGGCGGCAGCGGCCTCCTTTTTTATCGTATCCCAGCAGGATCATTTCCTGCATTTATGGAATCGGGTTAGTCTGAATTTAACGGCGGCCGGTGTGGATTATAGTGATGAAACAGGCAATCGCTTTGTGAAGCCGGAGCTGGAAATTCCCGTGACGATTGAAGCCGCCAGGCTGAGTATCGATCATCTGAACGGGGATATTGTGGTGCGCCGGGGCAGTACAGACGATATTATTGTGCAGACCGAGGTGTGGGTGGATCAAGAGGAGCCGGGGCTTGCTGAAGCGATTGCCGAGCAGTCGGCGGTAGAGGTGGAAGGAAGAAGCATCATTTCTATTCGCGCCAAGGGCAAGGCCTATGGAGAATCCGGAAAAAGACAGCCTCGCCTGAATCTCGACATTCAGGTTCCGGTCAACCGGCGCCTGGATCTGGAGGTTCGCACCATGAACGGCGGTATCTTCCTGCTCAATATCGAAGCGAATCGCAAAATCACCCTGGAAAGCGGCAACGGGCCCATTACTCTCAGCCGGGTATACGGAGATGTGACAGGCTCCACACTGAACGGAAATATGAACGTGCGGTATCTGACCGGAGATGTACAAATGACGACAAGCAGCGGCACAGTTCAGGCTTATGATGTGAGTGGCAGCGTCGTGCTCAGTACCCAAGTGGGCAATATTACGGCGAACCGGCTGGGCAAGGATATTGATGTTCGAACGAAGAACGGCAACATTACTTTAGCGGGTGTCCGGCAAAGTCTCAAAGCGGAGTCCTTGAACGGTGCGGTCGATATTCGCTCAGGGCTGATCGGCGGGAACTGGGATGTATACAGCGCGGTGGGCGAGATGAATCTTCATCTGCCTTTGGCCGGGGACTACAAAATCAAGGGCACAACGAGCTACGGACGGATTTTTTCAGAAATAACGCCCTTTCAAGTCGAACAGAAGACCATCACAGGGCAGCTTGGCAGCGGGGAGCACCAAATTGTAATCGAAGGCAACAGTGATCTCAATGTATACCGAAGCTATCCGGAATATGAGCGAAGATCAGGAGAAGGCAGCTTAACGCCTTTGCCATATTGACATTGACAAATTAAAAAACATAGCCGAAAATAATGTTAACCTGCAGCTTTTACACAGTTTTACAGGTTAAACTATCTACTAAAGGCGGTGGACCATATGGGAACGTCCGTGCAGCATGCATTGGAACAGCTCAAAGCGACGGGAGTCCGCATCACGCCGCAGCGCCACGCGATTTTGTCTTATCTGGTAGAATCCATGTGCCATCCTACGGCCGATGACATTTATCGTGCCTTGGAACCGAAATTTCCAAGCATGAGTGTAGCTACGGTATACAATAATCTTAAGATGTTTATAGAAGCTGGGATGGTTCGGGAGCTCACCTACGGGGATAATTCCAGTCGATTTGATGCCAATGTGTCAGATCACTACCATGTGATTTGTGAATGCTGTGGCAAAATTGAAGATTTCAGTTATCCTACGCTTTCCGACGTAGAGCACCAGGCGGAGAAGAACACCGGCTTTCAGGTGAAGGGACACCGTATGGAGCTTTATGGTGTGTGTACCTGCTGTCAGCAAATGCAACACTAATCTGTAACGTGAATCTGCAACGTGAGGAATGACCCATTCTTCACGTTTTTTTATTTTGTATATAAGATTGCATATAGAAAGGCGGAGCGTAAGTGGCAAGACGTATAAGGCGCAGAGGCGGCAGGAAAAAGGCGGGAGTCTTCACCTTGATGCTTCTGATCCTGATGGCAGCAGGTGTCTGGTGGATGCTTCAAAAGCTTCCGAATAGCAGCTATACCGAGCCGGATTGGCGCGGACTGAGGCAGCCGATTTTGGTTCAGGGGGAATTGACCGGTTATTCCGCCTCAGGGCAGGGAAGCGGTCTCATGCTGCCTTTGGCCCTAGTACAGGAATATGTGGATCCATATATTTACGAAGATGAAGGCTCGGAAACGGTAGTGTTTACGACGTCCTCGGAAGTGTTGTCATTGTCTGCAGGTACGTTGAAGGGGATGCGTAACGGAAACGAAGCTTCCTTTAAGCAGGCCGTTGAGCGTATTGATGGCAAGCTGTACGTCCCTGCGAAGCTTCTGAAGGAGCTGTATTACACGGCATACTACGAGCATCCGGGGACAAGAGCGGTGCTGCTCTCCCGGGCGGGAGACCATCTTGAGCTCGGAGAAGCGGTGCCAGCGGGCAAACAGTCTTTTGCTGCCTTGCGGCAGAGCCCGTCGATCAAGTCGCCGATTTTGCAGGACATGCCGCCGGGGGAGAGGCTGCGGATCTGGGGCCAGGAAGAGCAGGGCTGGCTGAAGGTTCAAACCGACCAGGGATATACCGGCTATGTGCCATCAGATCAGGTTAAACCTAAGGGAAATAAGATCTACCCCAAAAGAATTCACGAGCCTTCCCGGGCAGACCTGGAGTGGAGAGATAGATCCGTTAACCTGGCCTGGGAAGCGGTATATTCCCGTAATCCAGATCCGGGCAAGCTGGGGCAGCTGCCCGGCGTAAACGTAGTCAGTCCGACCTGGTTTGAGATTACGAGCGAAACGGGAGATGTGACATCCAAGGTAAGCCCGGATTATGTAACGTGGGCGCACAAGCTGGATAAGGAAGTATGGGGAGTGCTGACCAATAGCTTCAATCCGGATATTACGACCGCTGTGCTTTCAACGTATGATACCCGAGCGGCTCTGATTACGGAAGTGATCCGGCTAAGCCAGGCTCACGGACTGGATGGAATCAATATTGATTTTGAGAATGTATACACCAAGGACAAGCAGAATCTGATTGCGTTCATGAGAGAGCTTTATCCCCGTGCAAAAGAGCTTGGCTTGATCGTATCGATCGATGTAACACCGAAATCCTCCAGCGAAATGTGGTCTGTTTTCCTGGATCGCAGGGAATTGGCGCATGCTGTGGACTATATGATGGTCATGTCGTATGACGAGCATTGGGCTGCCAGTCCTGAGGCAGGCTCAGTGTCCTCGCTGCCCTGGGCGGAGAGAACGGTGACGAGAATATTGGAAGAGGATGAGGTACCGGCTTCCAAGCTGGTGCTGGGCATTCCGTTATATACAAGAATATGGACTGAAGAAGGAGTAGAAGGCGGCGGAAAAGTGACCTCGAAGGCGGTGGGAATGGAAGCCGTACAATCCCTCTTGGAGGAGAAGGCGCTGACGCCGGTTTACGACGAGCTCACAGGTCAGAATTATGTACAGTACCAAGAAGAGCAGTCTCTGAACAAAATCTGGATCGAGGACCAGATTTCCCTGAAGGCGCGGGTAGAGCTGGCGCATCAATATAATCTGGGCGGCATCGCTTCCTGGAGCCGGATGCTGGGGTCATCAGAGGCGTGGGAGGTTCTGAAAAGCATTCATAAATAAAAATATTAAAAAAAAAGACTGGCCGCTGTCATAAGCGGCCAGTCTTTTTATATAACGTTAACGTGGTTGGGATGAGGTTGAGCTGCGTCCCTGCGTAGAAGATTTCTCCTGGGCTTCCAGCTCGTCCGCTGTAATTGTGGCCATGCCGGGATCCTGTGTCAAAATCGTATGGCAGAACATGCAGCGGTCCGTTTTGCCCAGCATTTTGGTAAGCTTGCCGCATTCGGGACACTGAACCTGCACCGCACTGGTGGACAGCATGCCGGCCCAGAAGTAAATGGCCATACTGCCGACCATCGTGATTAATCCCAGCACCAAGCCGATGCCGGCGAATATCTTCCCAGCCTGGCCCCAAAAAACAATTCCCGCAGTACCTAACACCATGAGCCCCATGCCAATCATAGTCAGCAGAAGTCCCCAGGTACGGAACGCGTTTATTTTTGCACTTTTGAAGATCATAGGATAGCTCCTGTCACAGTAGGAATAGAAAACGAAATATAACAAAAAGAAGGAACTCACATCAGCTTGTAGAATTACATTATAACTGAATTGGCCTGATTTAGCCAAGGAATGTATGGAGGGAATCGTGGAATTAGCCAACTTTTCTTTATATTATAGGTACTCGGTTAATGAGAACGCCTTAGGAGCGGTCGCATACCGAAATCGGGACTCAGCGTTCTGCGGTTCGCTTGTCCATGACTTTGAGTTGAATCTACTAGTGGTATATGAAGTGGAATGGGATGAGCCTGCTGTTCAGCATATCCAGGGACTGGATAAGAGCTTTCAGTTGATTAGCGTCAGCCTGCAGGAGCTGCAGGAGGGTCTAATGAACGGGGAGGACAGCATGATTATCAGATGCCTCCTGAATGGAGACCTGATTAAAGACACGGACGGTCGGATTAGCCAGTTAAGACGAGATTTCCTGCGCTTTAGCGGCTCCTTGAAAGAACAGAAGCAATTTATAGGCTTTGCCCGGTTCTTGCGTCATTACGTGGATACCAAGACTCATTTGAGGCATAAGAATATGCTGGATGCTTACCAAAGCATTACAGAAAGCCTCCGCTACTGGGCTTGTATAGAACTGATTGATCGAGATATTCATCCGGAGTTTGCAATATGGGAGCAGGTTTCCGGTTTAAACACCCCAGTTCGTAAATTGTATGAAGAGCTCACTTTAAGCTCAGAGACGCTTTTACAGCGGATTGAGCTGGTGCTTCTGGCCTGCGAGTTCTCAGTGTTGTCTAGAATGGCCGACTATTCAGCTCCGCTGGTGCGAATTCTGCGTAGCAGAAAGCTGCCCTGGACGATTCAGGAGCTGATGCTGCATCCGGCGATGGAGCCGGTGCTTGATGATCTGCCTCTTATGATCCGGAAGCTTTCTTATCGTTCCATTATCCACGAGGAAGCAGGCTGGAAGGAGTCCCTGCGGCCTGGCTGGGATCACATCCGCTACTATGCCATCTAGCCCTGGCTAGCAAGCCTTGTCCTTCTATGCTTCGAGGGACAAGGCTTGTCTGCTTATAGTTTAATAAAATGGTTGACGACTAACTTGGAGATGTGTTACATTATAACTCGCCCCTTTTAAGAGGCTTAATCGACAGTTGACCGCTGAATATGTCGTCAATAACAAAATAAAAAAAGTTCTTGACGAAACATTGGTCACTGTGATATATTATAAAAGTCGCCGCTGAGAGATGCGACGATAAAGAATGAACAGAATTGATCTTTGAAAACTGAACAACGAGTGAGTTAAACCGATCTTGCCTTCGGGTGAGATCAACAATGAGATTTTATAATCTCGTCAGTTTTGAAATGAGCAATGGAACTCAACTTTCATGGAGAGTTTGATCCTGGCTCAGGACGAACGCTGGCGGCGTGCCTAATACATGCAAGTCGAGCGGACTTGATGAGGAGCTTGCTCCTCTGATAGTTAGCGGCGGACGGGTGAGTAACACGTAGGCAACCTGCCCTCAAGACTGGGATAACTACCGGAAACGGTAGCTAATACCGGATAGTTGATTTCGCTGCATAGTGAGATCTGGAAAGGCGGAGCAATC
>NZ_JBISEO010000008.1:0-173325 GCF_044383795.1 Paenibacillus sp. JSM ZJ436 | reverse complement strand
CGTTTCTTCATTAATAAACCAAACCTGAACAATTTCTTTGGCCTTATTTATATATTTTTGATCCTCTGTGAAATAATAGGCCAATGTTAATGTATTTAATGATGTAAACATTTCTCTTAACCGAGTAAAATCAGTATCCGAACCTCTAGTTATAGGATTAAGTACACCATCTTTATAAATCCATGGCAGTCCATCCTCCTGTGTGGGGTCTGGCCAGTGGTATGGTGAAATACTGTAGTAATCATGAATGTCACCGCTTGCCGGAATAAGTGTTTTATTCGTTACAGGATCAATTGCCTTTGCCAGCTCTGCATCTGCTTCAAGAACCAGAGTCTTGTAAGCCTCTACAAACGTATGATTATTTGCTTCAATTTCTCTTTTTGCCAGGTTTAGCCTTTCTTCATTTAAATAAACCAGGCCCTTTTCGGTAGGAGCCCCGTTTTCATCAATATCTAACGGCGCATAAACAAGGATATCGTTGTAACTAAATTCGTGATATCCATTCAGTTCATTGGGCAGGATTTTTTCCCCTAACATCAGCTCACTTCTACTGAACATGGGTAACGCCCAGTCCTTTAATGAAGCTTCAACCCCTCCGCCTGTGATTTGTTTCCAGGTCCATTCTTTTTCTCCTAGAATGTATGGTATTACGAAATCATATCCTTTTTTCAGATTGACTCCTTTTTCCGTCTCGTAGGTCCATAAGTCGACCTCTGTAAAGCGACGGCTCAAGTCAGCAAGTCTTACTAATGCCCATAGGTTGTTAACTGTGTAGCTAACGGATTTAGTCCTTTTTAATTCAAGCGGTTGGCTGCCATCCGGATCAATTTGTGCTTCTACACGCTTTGTCATAGCCTCTCTGATCTTGGCTTCAGCCTCATTTATCTTACCTAAGTAAATCATGAGACCTACCACTTGATAATCATAGTTGGAACCGTGATTATTCGTCGTGTTATCTTCCGCGATCCCGAATTCACTTGTTGTTAACCACGTGTAATATTCGTTCAGCCATTTACCCATGACCGTCCGATCACTGTCACTCCACAAGTTGTTTTTCTCTAGCATTTGAATTGCTGTAATTACCTTACCGATATCTGTCCAATCGATCACAGCAAAATTTGTTCCATCTTCAGTACCTGGTCTAGCTTTACCATAGTTAATATTAGGATTTACTTTTGTTTCTTCATTGATAAACCACACCTGAACAATTTCTTTGGCCTTATTTATATATGTTTGATCCTCTGTGAAGTAATACGCCAAGGTTAAAGTGTCCAAAGATTTGAACATTTCCCTTAAGCGTTTCCAATCAGTATCAGGGCCTGCAGTTGTCGGATTGAATTCACCATCTTTATAAATCCAAGGCAGCCCATCCTCTTTTGTAGGATCTGGCCAAAAATATGACGCAATCGTATAATAATCATGAATGTCACCGCTTGCCGGAATAAGTGTTTTATTCGTTACAGGATCAATTGCCTTTGCCAGCTCTGCATCTGCTTCAAGAACCAGAGTCTTGTAAGCCTCTACAAACGTATGATTATTTGCTTCAATTTCTCTTTTTGCCAGGTTTAGCCTTTCTTCGTTTACATAAATCAGATCAGTCTCACGTTCTTGTGTCACTTCTTCACCTAGGATGGTAAGATTAAATTCTTTTTGTGCACTTTTCCCATTCTGAGTTCCTGTTACAGTTAATTTAGCTTGCTGATTGTAATCTCCGCGAGTGATGTCTACAACTCCTGTTGTATTGTCAACAGTAGCTGATGCATGGTCAGAAGTCCAACTAAATACGGTGTTCCTTGTTCCTTTAATTGGTACGCTAAAATTCTGTACGATCCCCCACATATTAGCAATTGAAATTTCATCCAAGTCCGCTTGTATATTGAATTCATCTGTATTCGGTACCGCAGCCGACGCTTTCATTGCGTACAATCTAATACCTACACCATATTTGGTTTTATCAGCTAATGTCCAGTAAGCGCTATCCACTTGTTGCATATCCATACCATTCACAAGAGGATATTCTTTTAATTCCCCGCTGTTTATCCCCACATATATTTTATCTTCAACGGTATCCACAACGACCTTGGCCATCGCCTTCTCCTCTAGCACCACTGTACTAAGTGTCTCGTATGAGCTTCCGGTCTTTACCTTCACCTCGTTACCTTGGTGCTGCATAGATAACACGGTGTTACTTGAACCTTGCGCACTCTTGGCTGCAAGGTTAAATTGAGCTCTACCTGCACCGCCATCTGTGCTGCTGTTTGCAAATTCAAGGTCTATTGTTACAATACCTGTTGCATCTTCACTAAACTGTCTTTTTAGTGCTTTACCACTGCTGTCCCCTTCCGAACGATACAACTCCATATATTCATGGGTATACCCTTCACCATTTTTCACTGTCCAATCCATTGATAAATTACCCTGCACATCATTATAGCTCTCATCAAATAGCACCTGCGAAGAAACTTCTTCTGCACCATTCGAATCTTGAGATGTATTAGCATACACATAGCCATTGGGTGATAGAACTGAACTGATGCACACACACGACACCATCATAACCGTCAATTTACTTTTGATACTTTTTAGCATTTTAGAGTTAGACATAGATCATATTCCCTCCTCAGTTCGCTTAATCATGCTTTATTCATTTAACGTGTTAACGTATCTGTCATACTCCTTCCTTTACGGTATAATGGGCACGGTACCTGATTCGTCCGTTGCGTAACCCCAGAGATTGATGTAATGTTCTCCAGGTAAAAATTCGTCGTTACGCTTCTCCAGCATCCTCATAAGCAGGTCATCCAACTCTTTCTGTAAATGGACCATTTCTGGCACCCTGCATAAATTATAAAGCTGGTATGGGTCTAACGCATTATCGTACAGCAGCCATGGGCCACTCAGATCTCGCACGTACGTATACCGCTTCGTGCGGATTCCGCGATACTCGCGGCCACCTAGGGAACGGCGGTACTCTCCAGCCGGATGAATACAAGCAATCAACGCCGCTTCCGCCGGGGCTGGCTCAGTTCCATACAAGAATGGTGCATAATTAATACCTTCGACGGTTGATGGAATCGCAATTCCACTTAAACCCAGCAATGTTGGCATAATATCCGGGCTATTGAATGGTTCTTTAATTCGTTTACATTCTCTTGAAAAAACCGATGGATAACGCAGCAAAAACGGCACTCGGATCGACTCGTCCCACGGTCGCTGCTTGCGTATATCTCCTTGTGAATAAATCATGTCCCCATGGTCGGACGTGTAGACAAAGATCGTATCCTCATCCTTTCCCGTTTCCATCAGAGTCGTCAGCAGATCACCGACATATTCGTCGAGTGCAGAGATATGGGCGTAATAACCGGCCAAATCTCTGCGCGCGTCCAGTTCGGCTGTAGCAGGTACATTGTCGCGGAGCATGAGCTTCTCAGGCTCATACATTTCCCTGAACTGTTGTGGTGCAGTATGATATGGATTGTGCGGCGGCCCCCATGACAGCACCAGGAAAAAAGGCTTGTCGCTAGCCTGCCGTGCGCGGATATAGTTCTGCGCATCACGTGTTTGAGCTTCTGCATCATAGCCCTTCCATTGCTGTTTAATATCCGTGTCCGCATAATAGAGCGAATGATTATAGTCGTGCGTACACTCCAGAACCTTCCAGTAATCAAACCCCTGACGATCCTCTCCAGCGATATATTTGCTTCGACCACGACCATCGACATGCCATTTGCCTATATAGGCCGTATCGTAACCAGCGCATTTAAAGGCATCGGCACAGGACACCGCTTCATGATTAAGATGAACATCGTTAACGAACACCCCATGTGTCAGCGGGTAGCGTCCTGTTAAAAAAGTCGCCCTATATGGACTACAGCACGGGACATTAGCTACGGCAGTGTCTAGGCTGACGGACTCTCTTGCCAGTGCATCCAGATTCGGCGTCTTGACATCTGGATTACCATTATATCCTGTTGCCTCCGCGCGGTGCTGATCACTAAATACATAGACAACATTAGGTTGCTCCTTCATTAATTCACGCCTTTCCTAATCATTAACATCTGAAGTTTTTAAAACTTTGCTATGACGAAGTATTACAGGTCCAATGAGTCCGGAAGGCTCTTGCTGCCTATATATGGAGAAGCGATCCCGTACTTGCTTCACAAGTGTATTCGTCACTTCTACGACTACTACGTTGCTCCCTGCTTGAAGAAAGCTAGTCACTTCAAAGAGGTAGGGAGGACAGATCCGGATTCCAGCATGATGTCCGTTGATCCAAAGTTCCACTGTTTCATAGGCAGCACCCAAGTCTAGCACCACTGTACCCGCGAAGTTTTCAAAGGCAATCATCGTTTCGTATCGAAAGGTACCGCTAAACCTTGGGAGATGCTCCGGAACCGCAAGGTTAATCAACTTTGGTAACGTGCAATATGGCTTGAAATGAGGGTATTGATTCGCTTCCGCTGTACTCACCTTCCACTCCGCTACAATCGTTTGATTTACTGCAGTTTCATGCCGTGGTCTAGGAGACAAGCTCCATTTCAAATCATCCAAGGACTCATCCCAAAGGAAAACTTTAGACTCGTATGGCTCTAGATGTAATAGAATACGGCACCCATGTTCTGTTACATCACTCGGATATTTTCTGACCTCGTTGTCAAATGCATCATATTCATACACGACGCCGTTCAAATTGATGTTTACTTGATCATGAATGGCATCGTAAGGATGTTCATTAAACATCATGAGGAACCGAGCATTCTGTCTTTGATATAGGTATACCCTCAGATCTGGCTGAAATTTGTCCATTTTCAAATAAGAGGTGAAGCGCTGTTGAATCTGTTCTACGAGCAATTCTAGAGGTACCGTATATTGGTTCTCATGTTCTGCCATAGACTTAAGCACGCTGTGTACGTCTACTCCGTCGCTCGACCTTACTGGAAGATTCTCTACGAAGTAGATGGTCAGGCCCTCCTGCATCGCTTCATATAAAGAATGGAGTAACTGGCTTGGCAGTGCTTCCGCGTATGGAATAATAAGATAATGAAAACGTTCTTCGTTTATGATAAGCTGCTGGTCAGATATGATCATCCTATCTTGAAGTAGGTCGGCAGGTACGACATCACAATCGATCTGTCGCTCCAACAACTGCCGTACCGGTCTCTGAAACAGCTGAGCTTCTCCAGACCATTCTGCTTCAGCATGGTACATCACGGCTGCGCTAGCAATATGCGTGCCTCCATTTAATAAATGAGAGAGACGATTTGTATATTCCATGAGCGTCTTCAAATAACGATATTGAGGGTTATTCCCTTGTGCGTAAAAATGCGGCGGACAATCATCATCCGGGAATGCCTTGGGCGAGAATGCATGCGGGATAAAATGATTGACTCCCCGGACAAGCATATGATCGGTGAGCCATTTCATCAGTTTCAATCCCTCTACCCATCCGTAGGCACCGAAGATTTCGCAGATGGTTCTACCTTTCTTTTTAGCATCGAGATGGCCCAAAGAGGATGCCATCTTCGCCAAGCCATAGTGGTAAAACTCCCCGTCACCTGCTCCAAGAGCGATACGGAAATCGTAGGTCATACCAGGAATAATTTGCTGCAGCACTACATCCACGCCAGACATATCCTGATCCCACAGCGCTCTGTAGAAATGTCCGACGCCTGCTCCCAGCCTAGCATGTGCATTATTATCCTCAATGACATGGCTGATATATTCCACACCCTTTGCTCGACACCAATCCGCTAAACGCTTGGTAAAGCAAGTAGCATACCGCCTTGTAAGCGTATCCATATAATGATAACGAAAAGATGATGCTCTGCTTCCTGAGTTATACCATAATAGCGGCAGTTGGGTAATTAAGTCCTCACCCGGCAATTTCTGTTGTAACAGCGTAAGCATATCCGTGCACCATGGCAGTACCATAGGGGTCTTTCCAATGATAGCTTCCAAAGAGTTAATATTCCCAAATCTTGGCTCATCACTAAAAAAACCAGATAAGGTGTTTCCAAACTTATGCCGCAACCGTTCATAATGAGGCTCATAAACGGTTTGTAACAGTACATCAACGGCTTCAGGTTCCAAAGGATTGAGATGATATTGTAGTCTTTCATGGCCCCCTTCGTTTGTCAGTTTGAGCATGAACACTCGCCAGTGACCTTCTGGTACATCCCAAAATAAGACTCCGTCACGAATAAAAACATTAAGGTTCATCAGTGAACCTAATTCTTCCGTTCCAGTCAAGCGTTCTGCTGCAACGATTCCCACCAGTTCTTCCCCGTCTAGAATATGTTCTCCTACCAACAGTGATGCTCCCGGCATCGATCCCACCACATCGATGTGATCCACTCTTAGATATCGGTTCCTTAGATGCGGAAACTCATATTTCATTCGACCCGCCGCATAACCGGTTGGAAAATGTGAGTCATCGAATATCCACACTTTCATGTCTTGATTTTCTGCTTCTTCCATAATGATTTCCAAATCTCTCCACCAGCCAGATCCAACAAAATCTGGATGTGTTCTGGATTCAACACATACGGCCCGTATCCCGCTCTCACGAATTTTTCTCAACTCTGTCCGTAATACTAATTCCTCCTGACCTTGCTGCCAGAAAAATGGTAGCACATAGTTCCCTTCTTCTCCGGATAGGTTATCTATCAATTTTGCGTCCATGTTTCCTCCTTTGCCGCCAATTTGATCTCGCATCATCGGAATTACGTATAATCCTTGTTATAAGATGTAGAGATGTTTGCTTGAAAAGGAAGCCGCTTGCGCGGCCCCCTCGTTATATTGTTTTCCATTTATTGTTTGCCGTTTTGCTGATACCATTCTGTCGCTTCCTTGATCAGCTCATCGCCTCCACGTGCACGCCAGTTGTTAACGAATTCGTCAAAGTAGTCAAGAGGCTTTTCGCCCAGAACAATCCGTCCGGCAGTTTCAATAAACATAGTAGACGGTGTCACATAATCGCCGATCTCCGGCTGATCGGATTTGAAGCTCGGTGCCCCCGCAGTCACATTAGTCGTGCCTTCCTTCTTCCCAATCTCATATACCTCCTTGATCTTCGCTACAGCTTGCTCGTCTCCGCTTAACACCAGCTGAATTTCCTCGTTAAAACCTACCATGTTGAAGACGAGTGGACGCCAAAGTGCGGTTTTGTCATCCGTATCCTTCTGCTTGTTATAATCGATCTTGCCGTTATCCTTGGTAACCGTTATACCCGGTACCCCGAATTGAACGAACTCTTGACCTTCCTCAGTTACAAGCCAATCGAACAGTCTCACTGCAGCAGCAGGGTCTTTACTTGACTTTGTAATTGAGAACGCTTTATTGTGAGGGCTCTTATTAAAGCCTGATTCTTTGACACCCGGGGCTTTGGGTGTAGGAATTGCAATAACCTCAGGATTGCCATTCGGAAGCGATTTGTTCAAGCGTTCCTGCCAATCCCAAGCGAGATTTGGAGCATGAACCCATGCGCCCACAAGATCACTTTGAATCTTTTGCTCCCATACATTTCGTTTGTTGGACATGAATTCGCTGTCGATAAGCTTCTCTTCCATCATCTTTTTCACGATGCCAAGCGCCGGCTTCATATTCTTACTTACATACTGCGGGATAACCTCGTTATTTTCGATCGTTCCTCCGTACAAGTTTACACCATACATGCTCAGCACATTATCTAACCAGGTGAAATTCTCACGGGCAGAGAATGGTATTTCATCCTGTATGCCATTACCGTTCGGATCCTTGTCGCGGAATGCGCGAAGCATATCCAGAAACTCGGCATCTGTCTTTGGAGCTTCCTTTATACCTACCTTGTCCATCCAGTCCTTACGAACGAAGAGCACTCTTGCTACCGGACTGTCACCCAGCGGAGCTTCGGGAATCGCCAGAATCTTGCCATCCCGTGTGACTGCATCCCATGCATCTTGTGAAATTACCTTTTTTAAATTAGGTCCATGCTCTTCAATAAGATCATTGAGTGGCAAGAGCTGATCGTTATCTGCTAGCTCTGCATTTATTCCCCACCCCTGCACAATGTCAGGGATCTCGCCGCTCGCAAATTTGACACTCAATTGATTCCGGTATTGACTGTTTGGAATGAAGGTAATATTCAGGTCCGTATTCGTCTTCTCAGCCAAATACTTCACTGTAGGATCGTCCATGGACTCGCCCCCCGGCACAGGCTGGCCTGCGTCTGATGCAAACATTGAAATTTTTGCAGGTCCCTTCACTTCTGTACTCGTCCCTGAGCCTTCTGAATTTTCGGTCTTTGCTGTAGAGCATCCAGCTGTAGAAACAGCTAAGGCAAGCGTTAGAGTAATCCCGAGCCATTTTCGCTTGATTGACATTGTTGTACCCCCTATTTTTAGTTTTATTTGGCATTACAGGATATCATATATGACATCCTTGATATATGAAGGCTTATTGCCTGCATAGCGTTACTCTTTAACTGAGCCTAATGTGGCACCTTTTACAAAGTGCTTCTGGAGAAATGGATACAGCACCACGATCGGCAATGTAGCCAGTACAATCGTCGCCATCTCCAGCGCCTGCGGCAGCATGTTTGAAGATTCAGCCGCAGCGGCACTAGCCATATCATTGTTGGAGCCTAAAGAGATGAGATTATATAGATATACCTGCAGCGTCTGCATGTCCCTGTCATTGATATATAACAGCGGTGTAAAATAATTGTTCCAATGACCTACAGCATAGAAGAGCAGCAAAGTAACCAGAATCGGCTTTGAAAGCGGTGTTACAATACTCCACACGATGCGATAATCGTTCATCCCGTCTACTTTGGCCGCATCAAACATCTCTTCAGGAAGACCACGAAAGAAAGTAATGCACAACATCATATTGAATGCACTAATAGCCGTAGGAACGATCAGAGCCCATATTGTATTCAGCATACCAAACTCTTTAACGACCAGATACATCGGAATCATGGGCGCGTGGAAGATCATCGTAAACACAATGAACAGCAAAATCGGGCGGCGCCCCCGAAGGTACGGCTTCGACAAAGGGTATGAGCCGATAATGGTCAACACCATGTTCAGTAATGTACCCAGTACTACAACCCTAATCGTGAGCCAGCCCGCCTCCCAGAAAGCCTTAGTTTGCGTAACCAGCTTATAATGGTCCAAAGTTGGCTCGACCGGCCACAGTGTTACCCGGGAGTGGATAATTGCATTGGCTGAGCTGAAGGAGCCGGCCACCACATGAAGCAACGGGATAATGGCAGCTAAGCTTAACAAGCTCAGCAGAATGATGTTCATCGTATCAAACAGCTTCTCGCCTGTTGATTTTCGTATTTCCATTCGTTGTCGCCTCCTTCTCTTAATACAGGCTCTCGCCGGTTGTTCGCTTACTTAACTGATTGGCTGACACTAAGAGGATAAATCCAATTACCGATTTGAACAAGCCGATTGCGGTTGTAAGACTGAATTCCCCGTTCAAGATCCCTAGTCGGTACGAATACGTATCGAGCACCTCTCCGACTGACAATGTCACCGGGTTAAGGAAGATATAAATTTGTTCAAATCCTACATCAAGTACATTCCCGATTTTCAACAATAGCAGAATTGTAATAGCAGGCATTAACCCCGGGAGAGTTACATATATGAATTGCTTCCAGCGACCGGCTCCGTCAATCTTGGCTGCTTCATAAAGTGATGGATTGATTCCGGATAAAGCAGCCAGAAAGATGATCGTACTCCACCCCATCTCCTTCCATATACCTGTTCCCACTACTACAGTACGGAACAACTCGGTTGATTGCAGGAAGTTGATAACAGGTTCACCAATTTCCTTAAACAGATTGTTCACCATACCGGTTTGGGTCGAGAACATCATGTAGGCCAGTCCGTAAACTAGCGCCCAAGACAGAAAGTGAGGCAAGTACAATACCGTCTGGACTCCCCTTTTGAAGGCCATTAGTCGCACCTCATTGAGCAGACAAGCCAGAATAATCGGAGCAGGGAAGGCGAACACAATCTGATAGAAGCTTATAATCATAGTGTTCTTAAACAAGTCAATGTACATCGGATTATTGAACATAAGCTCAAACCATTTAAACCCTACCCACTCGCTTCCTAAAAAACCTTGGAATATATTGTAGTTCTTGAATGCAATGACGGAGCCAAGTAGCGGGACGTACTTAAATACAATAAAATAAAAAATGACGGGAATTAGCATGACGTAGAGCGCATGGTTTTTCTTTACAAAGCTGAGGAATGAAACATCCCCTGATACTCTTCGAGCCCCAGGCTGCTTCTTCTTTTCTTCCTTTGACAGCATCTGTAGCGACTTGCTTTGCATGGTTGGTCTTTCTCCTCTCTATGTGCACTGTTGTTTGATGTAACTTAATGATATCCAAGATTTGATAAGCCCGCTACGACAGGATATTCGGAAATTACCCGATGATGTTCTGCAATTTACCCGGTAAAAATAAAAAGAGAACAATCCGGCACTTTTCAATGAACCGGATAGTTCTCCAAATTTAGTAATGATGTCATGACTTCATCCTTTTCTTGTAATCGAGCGGGCTTAGCCCGTAATGCTTTTTAAAAATTTGTGTGAAATAATCTGCATCCTCATAACCCACTTGTTTGGCGATCTCATACACTTTGCTGCCTCCTTCAAGCAACAAGTTACGTGCCAGCTGCATGCGTTCTAACACAATGTAGGTATGAATTGTCTGTTCTGTTTCCTCCTTAAACAGCTTGCACATATAAGTTTTGTTCAGCGCCACATGGTCCGCGAGGTTTTGAAGATTGATGGACTCGCCGCAATGCTCTTTAATATATTCTTTAATTTGATTCACGACTTTAACCGACTGTTGATCTCTGACTCCACGCATGCTTGCAATCAGCCGATAAGCCCCTTCCTCCAGCCTGCGTACGGCGCATAACCGGAAGTAGTATCGCGTGCTCGACAGTTCCAGATGCTTATCACCTAACCCTAGATCCTTGCCTTCATCCAGCTCCATCTGTAACCTATCGGACGTTAACTCCTCGACTAAGGTTTGAAGCCACAAATTGGAGAGAGGGTTTAATAGATAATAATTCCCCTCCACCCACCGCTCGAGTAAATCCAATGTTTCTACGATCAGAAGTGGGAACGTGTCCATCCGGAGGGTCTGAATATGCTCCAGCCATTGCTCCAGCTGGGCCCGGTGATGCGGCAGCCGCTTGAGGAACAACTGAGCGGCATCCCGATTGCGAAGCTCGTGAATTTTGTTCGTTGCTTTGATCAATGCCTTGTTCATTGATTCCTTCTTAACAGGTTTCAGTACATAGTCAAGAGCATTTAACTCTATGCTTTGCTTAGCATATTCAAAGTCGTCATAACTGGATACGACCAAGCATGCCATCCAGCGAAATTTGGCGTTGATCTGTTCAATGAGTTGCAACCCATCCATGACTGGCATCCTTATGTCAGTAATACATAGGTCGGCGTAAGACTCCTTGAGCCATTCCACTGCTTGTTCGCCATTGGATACCATTCCGGAGACGACGGTCATGTCATTAAATCCTTCTACAAAGACCGATAAACTTTGACGAATTAGGGGTACGTCATCAACGATCAGTACACGAATCATGCATTAAACCCTCCTTTTGTTCCCATGGGTAAATGATAGTAATCTTAGTCCCTCGCTGATTAAAAGCTCTGTCTACCTTAACCCCCGTATGCTCATCTTTATAAAAGGTAATTAGCCGATAATGAACGTTTAGCAGACCAATTCTGGTCAGCATTATGAACTCTTGTTCAGTATGCAGCTGCTTTAAGGCATGCTGAATCTCTTGAAGTCGCTCAGCGGTCATACCAATTCCATCATCCTCCAACTCAATACTTATATATCGCTCTTCAACAAGTTTCACTCGTACTTGTATGGCAAGCTTACCTCCGTTCACCTCGTAACTATGCTTAATGCTATTTTCAACAAAGGGCTGCAGAACTGCCTTTAGGCACTTGGCATCCAGTAGTTCCGGTTCAATAAGCACCTGAAAGGATATATCATCCTGATACATCAATGTAATAATGTGCATATAATCATGCACATGCGCAATTTCTTCGGCAAGGGTTACTTCCGTATCTCTATAGTTGGATGTGTACCGGAGCATGTTCGAAAGAGCAACGGTGGTATTCATAATTCCGTCGTGTCCCGCGATATTTGCCATAGAGTTAATCGACTCAAGTGCGTTATAGAGAAAATGGGCATTGATCTGAGACTGAAGTGCGGATAATATCGCACGTTGCTGGACGACACGAGCTTCCGCCAGCTCTTGAATAGACGTATCGATTCTCTCCAGCAAATGGTTGTAAGCCTCCCCGAGCTCACCAATTTCATCAATGCCGGTTACCTGGGTGCGAATATCAAATCGACCTAATTTTGTCATCCGCATCGTCCGGCGCAGTTCCTTTAATCTCCGAGTGATGGAAGAGGAAATAATAAAGATCAATACAGCCGACACTACCAGAGCGGTAAGGGTCATTGCTATGGTCCAGTTGCGAATATTCTGAATACTGACAGCCAAATCATCATAGGGCACAAAAGAGACAACCTTCCAATTTGTTCGGCTAATGCTCTGAAAGACAACCATCTGTTCAGTTTCTTCAAGATAGAAGGAGCCTGCATCCTTGCCCAGCATAGGTTGGCTGATCCGCTCCGCCACTAGTGTGTTCACCTTAGAAGTTTCAGGTGAGGTTATAATACGACCTGCTTCATCTACGATCAAGGAGTAACCATTATCACCAAGATGAATTTCGTTAAGAATAGCCTGTAATGACATCAAGGAAATATCCATAGCTAAATAGGTTGTTTTATCCGAGAAACGGAATTTCTGGACATAGGTTAGTACAGGCAATTGAAGCTGTTGATTCGACCGGTCTCTATAATCCAGCCTGAGCTCCACATGCTTGTAGGGTGAGCCAAGGGTTGCAATATTCTTAATCCAAGGCATTTGGCTAAATGAATAGTGGTAGGCGAGTACAATATCTTGAGCATGACTGCTTCGGTATACACTTTCATTTCCACCCTCTTGGTACAATACAACGGATAAAAGCTCTGGATGATAATGAATGTAAGGGCTGATCGTTCTCTCCTCCAAGGATTTCATCAGGTTGTAAAGTTGGAATCGATCACCTAACGCTGTCTTTGTCCACTGCATAAAATCAGCGCTCCCTGACATCGCTCGAAAGAACTGCTCATTATCACTAAGGTATCTTTCCATATTCAAATTAGCCTGCTTCAAAATTTGGCTACTGAAGCGTTGTACATCGGAATCAATAGCTTGAGAGCTCTTATAATAGCTAAACGTACCAATCGCAGTAACAATAATAGAGATGACTGAGGTTATGATGAGAATCAATTTCCAATATAATGAGCTCCTGATTTTATGAAGCATGGCTTATTCCCCCACGATCCCTGCAAAATATAATCATGATTCTAAATTTACGCTCAGGTAGTGTGTGAATTGTCAAGCACTATAAAAAGGATACGCTTTCAACTAAGCAAGTAAACAGGGAGTTCCTACTAGGTGAAAGTCAGTTTGTATATTCTTCATAAAAATCTGTTATCCTTTAAAAATTTGAGAAAAATTTATATAAAAGTAACTGCCAGAACCGACATGAATGACCATATTTCGCATCCGGCTGCATTGATTCAAGATGATGCCCATACGGCGCATATCATTAATAGCCATAGTGAGATCCATCTCACTATGGCTATCAGGACATAACAGCGACTACCACTCCTCCAGCTTAAGCTGGGGATCCGCTTTTAGATCCAGCCCGCTGACGGCTCCCTGCTTCCACTTGAGGTGAGCTGCGGCGGCGATCATAGCCGCGTTATCCGTGCAGTACACGTGCGGAGGGATGAGAAGCGGGATACCCTCCTGCTCACAGCGGGCGCTCAGGCGCTGCCGCAGACCGCGGTTGGCCGCGACCCCGCCGCAAAGCAGCAGCTGCTGGCTGCCGAATTCCTTGACGGCACGGATCGCTTTTTCCACCAGCACTTCCGTCACTGAATCCTGGAAGCCCTTCGCAATGGCTGCGGTCTGCACGTCTTCACCGCGCATTTTGCTCTGGTTAACAGCATTCAGCACCGCCGATTTCAAGCCGCTGAAGCTGAAATCATAGGAGTCTGGCTCCAGCCATACCCGCGGCAGCTCTACCGCCTCGCTGGCTTCAAGCGCCAGCTTGTCTACATGCGGCCCTCCCGGATAAGGAAAGCCCAGTGCACGCGCTACCTTGTCATACGCCTCTCCAACTGCATCATCCCGGGTGCGTCCGATCAGGCGGAAGTCTCCCTCCTCCTGCAGATCGACCAGCTCCGTATGTCCTCCCGACACAACGAGCGCCATGCACGGGTACTCCAGCGGAGAGACAATCCGGTTGGCATAAATATGCCCGGCAATGTGATGCGTTCCGATGAGCGGCTTGTTAAGGGCAAGCGCCAGGCTTTTGGCAGCCACGACGCCCACGAGCAGCGCTCCAACCAGTCCCGGTCCCTGGGTGACTGCAATACAAGAAAGCTCTTGCAGCTTCACACCTGCCAGCTGAACAGCCTCCTGGATGCTCAAAGTAATGTTCTCCACATGCTTGCGCGATGCGACCTCGGGCACAACACCCCCAAAGCTTTGATGGGTTTCGATCTGGCTCGCGATCACGTTAGACAGCACCTCATGTCCGTCACGCACAACCGCAACCGAGGTTTCGTCACAGCTGGTCTCAATCGCCAGAATGAGGCTGGAGACGTCTGAAGCTGCCGAATGTGTTTGCTTATGCTCTTGCTCTATCATGATATATCTTCGCTTCCTTCCTCCTGAGCCTGTGCCCGGTAAGCATCAAGCTCTGCCCACATAATGAGGGCGTCCTCCTGATTGTCGGAATAATAGCCTTTGCGGATGCCGGCGGGGGCAAAGCCTTTTTTGACATACAGATTCCGGGCCACCTCATTGCTTACCCGTACCTCCAGCGTCATGCGCTCCATCCCCATAAAAGCCGCCGTCTTCATCAGCTCGTCCAGCAGACGCTCGCCCCATTTTCGGCCCCGGTAGTCCCCCAGCAGGGCAACATTCGTAATATGGGCCTCGTCGACGATCGTCCACATCCCCGCATAGCCGATCAGCTGGCCTTCATATTCCATGACCATATAATGGGCAAAATGGTTCATCGTCATCTCATTTTGAAACGCTTCTTCGGTCCACGGAAGGCTGAAGGCATCCTGCTCGACCTCCATCACGCTGGGGATATCGTCCAGGGTCATACGCCTGAATGTCAGCCCCGCCTCCCGCTCCGGGTGCTCCTGTTGCTTCATCTGATGCTGGCCTCCCTTCACCGCTTGCGCAGCAGATTGCTTTCTGCCTCAGACAGCTGTGTATAATTCGGTACCAGCGTATGCGGCTCGTCCCGCTCTCCTCGCAGCAGCCGCTCTGCTCCCAGCAGACCCGCCCACTGGCCTTCCAGCTCATAGGGGAGAACCCTTACCGGTCCTCCATAAACCTCAGCCAGTCTGGATGCTGCATCGGCGTGAACCCCGGTGTCTCCAGTAAACCAGATTCCCGCAGGCAAAGAGTCCTTTTCCAGCGTGACCAGCCGTTCACTTAACTCCTCCACCCAAGATTGCATAAGCCGGATGGCATCCGGTGCAAGCCGCTCCGGTGCAGCACCCGTGCTTCCTTCAAATAACGCCGTATAGGCCTGGCCTCTGCGGGCATCCATCACAGGAATGACCCAATGCCGGCCAGACCCCGCTTCGTCGTGCCTCTTCAGCGCCTGCTCCAAACCGCCCCATGCCAGTGCGTGCAGGCTGGATATCCCCACAATCGGGATGTCGTTCGCCCAGGCCAGGGTCTTGGCCGCAGTCACCGCCATGCGCACGCCGGTATAAGATCCTGGACCCACACCGACCGCTATGCCGTCCAAATCAGCAACGGTAATCCCTGATTGCTGAAGAACACGCTCCAGCACCGGATGCATATGAACCGAATGATTTCGTTCTACACTTTCATGAATTTCGCCCAGCAGCTCCTGATCCTCCAGCACAGCTGCAGCCAGCGAGGCTGTGGACGTATCCAACGCCAAAAGCCGCTGTCGCGGCTTGCTTTGATTCCTGCTCATCGCTATCTAACCCCGTTCTGTTTCAAGTCGCGGCACCAGCCGTCCGTGATGTCACCCTGGCCGGTCAGCGTAATAAGGCGGGCCGAGTCGCCCCGGTGCTCCAGGTGAATATGCAGATGCTCCTGTGGCAGCAGCTCTGTGATGAGCGAGCTCCATTCCACCAGGCACACACCATCGCCGTAAAAATAATCGTCCAGCCCCAGCTCATCCGCTTCCTCCAGGGATAAACGATACACATCCATATGGTAGAGCGGCAATCGCCCCTCGTACTCTTTAATGATGGTAAAGGTCGGACTGTTTACCACACCACTCACGCCTAGCGCGCGGGCGAAGCACTGGGAAAAGGCCGTTTTACCCGCCCCAAGATCCCCGTCCAGGCCAATGACCGTACCAGGCTGTACCATGCCAGCCAGCCAAGCGGCCAGCCGCTCCGTATCCTCCAGCCCGGAAGACTCGTAATTAAATGTTTCTGTCATTTGTATTCACCCCATACGTGAATGCTAATCGTCAGCTCCAACATGTCCTTAATTATATCGGTCCCAACAAGCACCCGCAAGGGAAGCAAAGCGCAGGACGCAAAAAGGAGCCGGGACTCCCCGGCTCCTGTGACTCTGTATAAAAGGATAAATACTGCATATTGTATGTACTTTTTTTGATTTTTCTTCCATTTCGCCCTATTATTAATTACATGTATTAACATCTAAATACAGCTTGGAGGAGAACTAATGAAACGCATTGTCAAAATAGGACTTGCTGGAATCCTGCTCACAACCGTATTTTGCGCAGGTGCTTATGCTTCAACAGTAGTACCTAAAGTCTTTGTTCATGGCAATATCACTCAAAGCACAACAGCACCGAAAATTATTGATGGAACAGTCTATGTACCACTTCGTACAATATCTGAAGGCCTTGGAGCAAATATTCAATGGGATAATAAGAGTAAAACCGTGTATGTCAATTCTGATCCGAACTTCAAAACGGAAACCGGCAGCGTATCGTATGTAAATGAGCGTGATCTAGCATTTAATTGGATTATGGCCTACGATGATCGACGGAAGGAAGATGTACTTGCATTAAACGCGCCGGGATTCAGAACAGATATTTACAATGAAAGCTTCCCTATTGGAAACTACAATATGGCCAGCATTATCGAAATGCAACCTGTAGACCGCAGTGAAAATACTTTAACTGTGCGTATTGTGCAACGAGTCACCGCAGAAGATGATTACAATGTCAAAGTAGAGAAATGGAAATTCACATTTGAGGGAACTAACAAAATTAAATCGGTGATGATCGTACCGAAATCGACCCAGTATTTAGAACGATACACCTTGTTTCCAGGAACAAGCTTTGGAGAGTAGAATACCAACCATAAACATGTTCCCCTAAAAGTAAAGATCCTAAATAGCGAGTTAACTACTCAAGTATGACTTTCAGTTTGTCTATCTAAGATAGACAAACTCTTTGATTTAAAGCCGCTAAATTTAGCGGCTTTTTTGTTTGCATATGAAGACTCCTTTGAGGATTATACTAGCATGCACTATCGCTCAGCATGTCCGTAAGGAACTGTGATACAACTACTGTTTCATTTACTTCCGGTTCTTTTTCACAGGACTCTCTAATAAAGCCTCACTCGCCCTCCTGCAGGCGGTCTACACTGACCGTCATCGTGTTGGCCGGGCGGGAGCCCACCTGCACCGTCGCCATGCCGTTGGCATGGTCCAGTTCCTCGATCCACACCGGCTGGCCGGCAAGATGAACCTTAATCGTATCCGGTGATTCAAAAATATGAACAGCGCGCTGCATCTCCATCCTCTATTCCTCCTCTCCATAGCGGGGAGTCTCGTCCACCGTATTCATCGTATCCGTGGTCGTCTCTCCGATCTCCCCGTTGTCATCCTCTGTCACGTATCCGCCGCCGAGCCCTTCGTTGATCATCCGGTCCACATCAAACATCGTCGATTCCCGGGACAAGCCCCGGTCCTCGCCGGTCAGCTCCTCCCAATCCAGCATCTCGCCGTTTACAGGCTCCAGTGCGTCCTCATTGAAGAGTGAGCTGTGCTGATCCGGCAGTCCGCCGCTTTCCTTGCCTTGTCTTTCGTGCTGCTTCATGGTTATGCATGCTCCTTTTCTGCCAGGAATCCCTTCTCAATATGCCTCCATCCCCCCGGTATTATGCAGGCCGTAGCGTCATAAGAAGGTACTTTTTAGGGCAAACTATAAATAGTTTATACAGAAGCGATATCAAGGATAGAAAGGTTGTGCCGCCACATGCATACCGTCTGGAAGGGTGCCATCAGCTTCGGATTGGTCCATGTCCCTGTCAAAATGTTCTCCGCCACAGAAGATAAAGATATTTCGATGAAATATTTACATAAAGTCTGCGGCAGCCCGCTGTCCTATGTTCGCAAATGCCCCGTGTGCGAGGAGGAAGTAGCGTGGGAGGACATCAGCAAGGGCTATGAGTATGAGAAGGGACGCTTTGTTCTTTTTGAAAAAGAAGAGCTCGAGCAGCTCACCGATGCAAACAGCAAGAGTATTACGATTCTTGACTTTGTGAATTTGACGGATATTGATCCGATTTATTTCCAGAAGACGTATTATCTCTCTCCCGATCAGGCAGGGTCCAATGCATACCGCCTGCTGCTGGAGGCTATGCGGCTGTCGGGCAAAATCGGCATCGCCAAAATCGCCATCCGCTCCAAAAGCAGCCTCGCTGCCATCCGCGTGCTGGATGAATGCCTCGTGATCGAGACGATTTTTTATCCCGATGAGATTCGGCCGCTGTCACAGGTGCCCAACCTGCCGGAAGGCGTCGCCGTCAATGACAAGGAGCTGACCATGGCGCGCATGCTGATCGAGCAGCTGTCCACGCCGTTTGAGCCGGGAAAGTATACAGATGATTACCGGGAACGGCTGCTTGGCGCGATCCAGAGCAAGATTGCGGGCGAGGAAATTCAGGTCGCTCCGGCGGCGCAGGAGAGCAATGTTGTCGATCTGATGGCAGCCTTGCAGGCCAGCATTGAGGCTGTCAAGCCGATTGCGACGGACCCCGGGGACGCCGGCAAAAAGCGCAAGCCTGCCCGGAAGCCGGCGGCTGCAGCTGCGGCCAAGGTTAGCGGGGACGTCGGCGCCGCTCCCCCGGCCAAGCCGAAGCGGCAGAGCCGTAAAGCCAAGTCACCGGAAGCCGGCTCCTGATGGTCAGCGGCAGCCCCCTGTTTCCGAGGGAGCCGATGGCACCCATTGCGGTGGACGACATTCCGGAGGGCGACGAATGGGGCTACCAGCTGAAGTGGGATGGCGTGCGGATCCTAGCGCTTGTAGAGCACGGCAAAGTGACGCTCATGTCACGCAAGCTGCTGGATAAGACGGCCCTGTATCCAGAGATTACAGAATGTCTGCGCAGCGGGTTTCAGCAGCGCCTGCTGCTGGATGGGGAGGTCATTTATTTCGATCCGGAGCAGGGACGGCCGGTGTTTCAGAAGGTGCTGCAGCGCGAGCGCTCCAGAGTCGCTGCCGCCAAGAATCCCCGGCTCACCTATGTTCTGTTTGACCTGCTGATCGAAGGTGAAGAAGATCTGCGTACGCTGCCGTATGAGCAGCGACACGCTCGTCTCCAGGAGCTGATGGCGAAGCAGCCTGGCCTGCTGCTGTCCGAGCTGTTTCGTGATGGTCCCCGCCTGTGGGAATGGGCACAGGAGCGCGGCTGGGAAGGCATCGTCATCAAGCGCCTCAGCGCACCTTACCGCGAAGGCAAGAAACACAAGGATTGGCTGAAAAAGAAGATTGCACTCACCGTACAAGCCAGCTCACCCGGAATCATTCTGCGGGAAGGACGGGTCGCCAGTCTCGTTGTACTGGGTGAAGACGATGCCTATATCGGACGAGTCTCCCTCGGGCTAACCGAGCCGCTGAGGCGTCAGCTGCTCTCCTTTGCCCAGCAGCATCCCGGGCCGCCGCGCTGGTCACCATCGCCCGCGGCTGGGCGCAAGGAGCAGATCCAGTGGCTCAGCCTGCCTCTAAAGCTTACAGTCACCTTTCTGGAGTGGAGTCAGGACGGTATGATGCGTCATCCGAAGCTGCTGCATTTGGAAGGGCTGGAGCCGGAATGAGGAAGCAAGTGAAAGGCTTGCTGAGGATTGAGGGCCACGACATCGTGGTTACGAATCCGGACAAGCCCTTATGGCCCGAGGTCGGCATTACCAAAGCCATGTATTTGCAGAAGCTGACCGCCCTCTCTCCATTTCTGCTGCGCTACACGTCCAATCGGCTGCTCACGACCATCCGCTATCCGCACGGGGCTGCGGGAGAATCCTTTTATCAGAAAAATGCGCCTCAGCCGCGTCCCTCCTTCGTCCAGACCGCCGTTCATGAGAAGATTAACTACGTGCTGTTGAATGGCCTGCCCGAGCTGCTGTGGCTCGGTAATCTCGCCGCACTGGAGTTTCATCCGTCGCTGCACGTTGCCGGCAGTACACTGCCGTGCGAATGGATGATTGATCTGGACCCTTCACTTCCTGAGGAGCCGCGCATCATGGAAGCAGCCAGCCTCGTAGGAGAGCTCCTCCGCTCGCTCGGCATCCAGTCCGTTCCCAAGACGTCCGGGGCTACCGGCGTGCAGATTATCGTGCCGATTGAAGCCGGGCTGACCTTCGAGGAGCTGCGCAGCGCCGGACAGTTTCTCGCCCAGTATGTATCCCAGAAGCATCCCGAGCTGTTTACGGTAGAGCGGCTGAAGAAGCACCGCGGCAACAAGATTTACTTCGATTATCTTCAGCATTACAGCGGACGCACGCTGGCTGCTCCCTACACTCCCCGCGCGCGTCCCGGTGCCACAGTCTCTACACCCTTGACCTGGGAAGAGGTGAACCGGAATGTCTCGCCTTCCTCCTATCATTTGCTCAATATCGAGGAGCGGCTCCAGGAGAAAGGGGATTTGCTGTCTCTCCTCCCTCCTCAGCCGCTGGCTCCCCTTCTGGGACATCTGCGCAAGAAGCAGACCTGATCTTTCATAGAAAAAAAAAGCATCCTGCATACGCGCCAAACGCGATATGCAGGATGCTTTCTTGTTAGTGGATATCCTTCTTCTTGAACCGTCCGCCCTTCACATCGTGAATATTACCTACAGCGAGGAAAGCTTGGGAATCCCAATCCTCCACGATGGTCTTGAGCTTCGCTTCCTCCAGGCGCGTAATAACGGTGAAGATGACCTTCTTGCTGTCGCCGGTATAAGCGCCCTCGCCATCCAGGTAAGTCACTCCGCGTCCCAGACGCTGGGTCAGGGCATCCCCGATCTCCTTGTAGCGGTCGCTGATAATCCATACCGATTTGGACTGATCCAGCCCCTCGATCGTAATATCAATCAGCTTGAACGCCAGATAGTAGGCAATCAGAGAGTACATGGCCCGGTCCCACCCAAAGACGAAGCCGGCGCTGCCCAGGATGAACAGATTGATGAACATCACAATCTCTCCGACCGAGAACGGCAGCCTCTTGCTGAACAGAATAGCTACGATCTCGGTGCCGTCGAGCGATCCTCCAGAGCGGATGACCAGACCGACGCCAATCCCCAGGATGACACCCCCGAAGACGGCTGCAAGCAGCGGATCAATCGTAATGGGAGCCACCGGATGCAGCAGATACGTTCCCAAAGACATAACCAAAACGGCAAAAAGCGTAGAAAGCGCGAACGTCTTGCCAATTTGCTTATACCCCATGAACAGAAAGGGCAGGTTAAACAGCGTCAGAAAGATCCCCAGCGGCAGTGAGGTTGCATGGGATACCATGATGGAGATGCCTGTAATTCCGCCGTCAATAATGCGGTTCGGGACGAGGAAGATTTCCAGACCCACAGCCATAAAGCCCGCACCCAGGGTGAGAAAAATGAGCCGCCGCAGCAATCTCGCCCACATCGACTTGGCAGGCTGCTTCTCCGGCTGCACCGGCGTCTTCGCGGCAGGTGACACCTGCTGCTCGCGCGGCGGTGGTGCCGGCTTGGACAAGGATTTCAGTTCACTGGACATATGATTCCCCCGATTCTTAACCCAACGGCCGTCTCGCGGCCTGTCATGTAATATGTTTATTTTATCACATAACCTTGCGATATAGAAAAGGAGGAGGTGAAACAATATTCACCGCCTCCCGATAATATAAAGTGATCAGCCCTTCCTTACAGCATGGGAGACAGCATGCGGCAGAAGATCTCCGCCGCTTTTTGCGCGCGTCCCCGTTTGTGAAAGGCCTCCTCGTCAATCTCCTTACTGTGCGTCAGATCCTCCTGAAAATCAGCTACCAGATGCCCGATCGGCTGCGGATCGAACATGACCGCCGTCAGCTCAAAGTTGCAGAAGAAGCTCCGCATATCCATATTCGCCGTTCCTACCGAGCCCAGCAGGTCATCCACGATGAGCACCTTCGCATGGATGAAGCCTTTTTGATATTCATAAAATCGTACGCCAGCCGTAATCAGATCCTCTACATACGAGAGTGAAGCCAGCTTGACGAGTCGTGAATCCGCCTTGTCCGGGATGATGATGCGCACATCTACCCCGCTGACAGCCGCTGTCTTGAGCGCTTCAAAGATGCCTTCATCCGGGATGAAATAGGGCGTTGTGATCCAGATGCGCTCCTTGGCTACCGAAATAGATCCGAAGCACATCTCCTGAATTGCGTTCCAGTTCAGATCCGGACCGCTGCTCAGAATCTGCACCTGCTCATCCCCCTTGCATTGATGCTTGGGGAAGAGAGCCATATCGACGATTTTTTCACCGGCAGCGAGCCGCCAGTCATGCAGAAAGACATTCTGGAGAAAATAGACCGCGTCCCCCTGTACCTCGAGATGCGTATCGCGCCAATAGCCCATATCAGGGTATTTGCCCAGATAATCGTCACCGACATTAATGCCGCCGAGAAAGCCGACCGTGCCGTCCACCACGACAATTTTGCGGTGATTGCGGTAATTGATCCTCCGGTTCAGCACAGACACCATCGCAGGAAGGAAGAAGTGAAACTCTACGCCCGAATCCTTAAACCTGCGGATGAATGAGCGCTTCAGCTTGTAGCTGCCCAGCCCGTCACAGATGAGGCGGACCTTCACGCCCTCCTTGGCTTTGCGGATCATGACATCCTGGAACTTCGTCCCGATTGAATCATGCCGAAAGATATAAAATTCCACATGGATATGCTCCTTTGCCTGCTCCATCGCGTGAAGCATCGCAGCAAAGGCCTCTTCCCCATCCGTCAGCACCCGGGTCGTATTGCAGCCCGTAATCGGCGTCTCGGACAAGTGATTCAGCAGATTGAACAGCCTCAGATTGTGCTTGAATTCAGGGTTATGCATGCCGGATACCTGATCCACCACCGCTGCGCGGTCCCACAGATGGCTCTTGATTTCACGGAAGAGCCGGGTGCCCCGGTTGCGGATTTTGAGCCGCTGCCTGTAATCCTGGGCAATAAAGTAGTAGAGAATGAAGCCGAGCAAAGGCAGGCAGAACAGAATAAACATCCAGGCCACCGCCTTGGACGGGTTGCGGAATTCCAGCAGCAGCACAGCCGCCATCTGAAGCACAAACGCAATGAGTGCAAGCAGGAGCCACATAACGGCAGCCTCCCAACGTCTAAGTATAATGGTTCCGTCCTGCAGTCCATGTCTTTTACAGCATTGACCAGGAGGAGAGTGATTTATTCAATACATACCCAATCTTCCCGGTAACTGAATACACCGCGATCCATCCCGGGATTTGCTGACATGTTTCCACGTCCTCCGGAATAGATAAAGAATAAGAAGCCGTCCAAGCATTGCCATGCCGTTTGCTATGAAACCGGGCGGTGCAGAAAGGGGTGCTCATGAAACGAAAGCCGGGAAAGCAGCCGTTAACTCTGCTCGTGCTGCGGGATGCCCAGCAGTCCGTGCGTCAGATTCATTTGTCCAAGCCCTTGATGATCCTCGTTCCGGCCGCTGCCGTTCTCTCGATAGCCGGTCTGATTCTTACGATGCACATACAAGCTGAGCGTACCGTCTCCGGGCTGGAGCGCCAGCTGCTATTGAAAAATCTGGAAGCCTTGCGCATGGAAATCACGGTTACAGATAAGGATGAAGCGATCGAGCGGTTAAATCAGGCCATTCTTCAGCTATCCAGTGAAGCGGCCGAAACTGAAGAGCAGATGCAGCGGGTCCAGGAGCTGGAGGCCGAGCTGCGGCAATTCATGAAGCGTCACGGATACGATCCGGACGACATTACATCCCTGGAGTCTTCAGGCGGCATGGGCGGCGAATATGTTGCAGTGCACGAGTCTGAAATGCTGCAGCTGGCCGAAGAGACTCGGGATGATTTCGAACGGGTGCGGCAGCTGATGTCTGTCATGGAGCAGGCCATCCCCCGGGCTCTCGACAGCGCGGAGCAGACTCGCCTGAAGCGGGAGGCCACGCCTTCCCTGTGGCCGACGAAATCCCGCACGCTGACGTCCAGCTTCGGCTATCGAACCGATCCCATCAATGGAAGAACCGCCTTTCATGCCGGTATCGACATTACCGGTGACACCGGCGATCCCGTATATGCCGCCGCAAGCGGGACGGTCAGCGCCGTGGAAAGGAGTGTCATCCGGGGCCGCTACGTCATTGTCGATCATCCGGACGGACTCCAGACCTGGTACGTTCATCTGGAATCTGCTGCCGTTCAGGCCGGGGACTCCATTACCCAAGGCGATGTGCTCGGCCGGCTGGGAAGCACCGGGCGCAGCACGGGCCCGCATCTGCATTTTGAAGTCGTGAAGAATAACCGGACGGTAAACCCGCTGGAATATGTGAAGTAAATGCAATGGATTTGAAGGAGGATGAATACACATGATGAGATCCAGGAAGAAGTCAGCACGGCGATCCCAAGGCCCCGCCACATTGATCAGTCAGGGAAGCCAGGTCGAGGGCAAGCTGATCTGTGAGAGTGATCTTCGGATTGACGGACAGTTTCAAGGAGATATTGAAAGCACGGGAGAGGTAACGATCGGAGAGCTCGCTGTAGCGCGCTCAAATATTACGGCCAAAGAGGTGTTCATTGCCGGAAAGGTGTATGGCGACGTGGCAGCTGAGGAAAGACTGACGATTACACGAACTGGACAAATGTATGGGGATGTGGTGGCCTCCTCCCTCATCATTATGGAGGGCGGGGTGTTAAACGGGGCCAGCCGCATGGAGCACCAAGCTTCTTCGGGGGATTCCAGTACAGCTTCCGATGCTCGCCATTTGCCGCAGCCGGAAGCGGGATAAGACTTGAGAACTGTTGGAGGATGAAGCAGCGAGCAGGCCATATGACGGGGTCATTCAAGGCTCGGGCCTTGATGTCCCCGGCTGGCTGCTGGCTATGGAGGATGGATCCTGACATTTTTGGGCGGCACATTCTTCGCAGAGTCCAATCGGAATATTATGCTTGAAATAACCGGTACGAAAAATTTTTCCGGACTGGTTCACGACACGGCAGCAAACAATGCAGTACATGTTCATCTCATCCATTCGGACCGCTTCCTCTCCGGGTCGTTTGTCGGATTGACTCGATACATATTGTATCATACTTAAAAATGTATATAAACCCGAAAAGTTTGTCAACCCGCAGTTAGGTCTTTTTGCCTGAGTGGGAAGAAATAGGGTCTTAATATAAAAAAGACAGCTGCCTCTCCGGTGCAAAAGTCCGGTGCAAAAGGCAGCTGTCTTCTATTTCGTCATGCCTGTCTGCTCCTGCAGCAGACGGCTGAATCTGCCCTGCCGGTCCTGTGCCAGCTGGCGGTAGCCCCCCTGCTGGATAACAGCCCCCTGCTCCATGACTATGACCTGATCCGCATTGCGGATGGTGGACAGGCGGTGGGCGATCACAACAATTGTCATGCTTCCTCTCAGGCTCTCCAGTGCAGTCTGGATCAGCCGCTCATTCTCTGTGTCCAGAGCACTGGTCGCTTCATCCAGCACGAGCAGAGTCGGGCGCTTGAGGATGGCCCGGGCAAGAACGATCCGCTGCCGCTCTCCTCCGGAGAGGCGGATTCCCCGGTCTCCAATGACCGTGTCCAGCCCCAGCGGCAGGCTGCGTACGAATTCCTCCGACGCGGAGAAACGCAGCGCTTCCCACAGCTCTTCCTCCGACGCATCCGGTGCCACCAGCTTTAAGTTATGGCGAATGCTCTCATGGAACAGGAAAGGGTCCTGCGGGACGTATCCGATGCCCTCCCGGAGCCGGTGCAGCTGCTGCTCCTTTAGCGGGATGCCGTCTACGAGGACCTCCCCGCTTTCCGGCGGAATCAGGCCCATGAGCAGATCCATCAGGGTGCTCTTGCCCGCGCCGGACCTGCCGACGATGGCTGTCATTTGACGGGCAGGAATTTGAATGTTGATATCGCGAAGGGCATAGACGGGGGAGCCGGGTTTATACCTGTAGCTGACGCCGCGGCACTGGATGCCCTGCGTCATGTGCAGCTTCTCCTGTTTCCCCTTGTTGTCTTCCTCGCCTCCTGTCCACTCCCGCTCTTGTCTAAGCTCCTGCTCCAGCCGGCGCATCGCGGTAAAGGCGGGTATGTTCGTGACAAGCTGCTCGGACTGTGACTGAATCGCAATGAAGCGCGGCCATAGCCTGGAGAAGATCAGCACGATCAGGATCAGCTTCTCTGCCGGGGTATGCAGCATTTCGATGGACACATAGATAAATCCAGCGATCAGCAGCACCGAGGACAGGCGGTAGATGAGCTGGGACTTGGAATTAATATCTCCGAACGTAATAAAATTGGTCTCCATTTGACGGGAGAGCCTTGCGAACCAAGAGGTATGAAAGGGCTCAAGACGATTGCTCTTGATATCCTTAATGCCGCTGAAATGCTCCTGAATCCCGGCAAAATAATACTTCGACAGCTCCGTCGTCTGCTCTCCCACCCGCTTCGACCCCCGAATATATCTTCGCCCGAACAACGCCAGCGCAGCACCCGAAAGAAGCACGAAGGCGGTCAAGAGCGGCGAAAGCCAGAGGGCAAGACCGATCTGAATCAGTGTGAACAGCCCGGCTGTAATCATGCTCATGAACAGAAATACTCCTTGATTGACCCTTCCCAGCTCATTGGACATCATGTGGTGAAAGTCCGATTTGCGGCTTCGGAGGAAGAACTCCCACCTTGCATACAGCAGTCCTTCATACGTTTCCATCCGCATCCGGCGGATAAAGCCCTGCAGCATGCGCGTACTAAGCAGGCTCTGCAGCCGGGTGAGCATGGCTTGCCCTCCCAGAATAAGCACATACAATGCTAGTACCAGGAGCAGGCTCAGCTCGGTGAACCAGCCTTCCAGCAGGGTCTGCACCCCCGATACAAGCGGCCAATCGTTCCAGGCCTGCTGCTCCAGGAGGCCGATCATGCCCAGCAGCGGAATCATGAGATACAGTCCGAGTCCTTCCAGCAGGCTGATTACCAATACAAGCGTGATATTCAGAACCAATCTAAAGCCGGAAGCTCTGTACAGCTTGGCGATAAAATACATCAGATCCTTCAAGACAACAACTCCTTATACGCCGGAGCGTTCCGGCTTGAGGCCTTTACGAGAAGGCTGCTTTGCAAAAATGCCCACGACAGCATACAGCTCATGCCCTTCAGCTCCGGTCACCAAATAAGAGCCGCTGCGCAGCCAGGCATGAGCGGCCATACGGCCCTGAGCATCTCGGCCGCTTCCCAGGTACAGGGTGCTCTCCACACCGCGCCGCTCCAGCATGACCATGGCTGCTACCGCTTTGACCAGACATTGACTCTCCCACCAGGTATAGCGGCTCATACGGTGTACCGCTTTGGATACCTGCTTCAGCAGCCTCAGCTCCTGCTCCGTGCACGGAGCTGCCGAGGTCTCCTTCATCGGAGCTCCCAGCGAAGCGGACACCTTGGCGAACGGAAGCAGCTTGAAGATTCGGCCCCAGGCCAAGCAGAGATAAGCCTCGGCATGCAGCATTTTTACGGAAAGGGAACTGTTCAGAATGCGCTGCAGCTTTGTCTTTCTCCTCATGACCCCGACTTCACCTGAATGAGGCCTTCCTCAACCAGCTGGGTGACAAAGGCCTGAACCTGCATATCACACACCTCGCGCTCAATATCGTATTCTGCGACCAGCTGATCCACGATCAGAGACAGCGAGATCGGCGCTGCCGCCAGCTCCCAGATCCGTCCCCCAATGTTCCCCAGGTTGTAGTACTTCCCGTTCTGTATACTCATCATGACCTTCTCGCCGTCCATGTCACTGACCAGAAACCCTTCCTTCTGTACGATCAAATCTTGCGATGTCATCATATGGCTCTTCATCTTTAATTCCTCCCCGCGAATGGATTTTTGGACAAGGCCTGGAGACGGCGCCAGGACCACAGCACCGGCCGAAGCACGTAATACAAGAAATGGAGCTCCCGTGGAAGCGGCAGCTGCATAGCATCTCTGGAGTTCGGAAGCAGCTTGTTTCGGAAATAAGCCGCTCTTTGTTTTCCGTCCATAAGTGCAATCAAGTAACGGTTATAGTGCCAGGCTACGCTTTTTTCCGGGACTGGATTGAGCTGAACGATTCGTTCAATGTAATGAAGCGCCATGGCGGCCAGCTGCCGGCTCTTCGCGCTTTTCATGAAGGGATGCAGCTCTACCGGAATCCGGACGTAGAACAGTGCCGACGCCAGAATCCAGGCCTGCCCCGCATAATGCTCCCCTCCCTGCTCCCGTAGATGATGCTCCAGGAGAAGAGCGTCTACGCGCGGAGTCAGCTTGACTATATCCATCAGCCAGCGGAGACGGAACCAGCCGTGCCTGGCCCCGTGGTCAGTCAAATACCCGAGCAGATCCTCATGCCCCAATCCGTATACGGTCTGCCCGGACACCGAGATGGCGCTGCGCCGGGACCAGAGCTGATCAAAGGAATACGCTTTGCTGAAGTGCGGATTGAGGCGCCAATGGATCTCCACCTGAGCCGCGTGCGCCGCATGCTTTAACGAAACATGGTGACTGGTCTGCTTCCAGTTCGCCAGGACACGCTCCTCTTCCGGGATGTACCCGAGCTCCTTCAATACTCCCTCGGCTTTCTCGACCTCGTCGGGATGCAGCAGCAGATCCAGATCCTTGGAGGTCCGAAGAGACACATCCCCATACAGCTGCATCGCAAGAGAAGGTCCTTTCAGAAACAGGCAGCGGATTCCGGACTTCTCCAGCGCGGCCTGAATGGTGCTCATCTCCCGGGTCAAATGCAGCATCTGGACTGTATTGCTCTGGTACTGCCGGCGAAGAGCTTCGAGAATGTCATCCGGAACCAGCCGTTTCGGCAGCTCCTTCAGCCGCAGATAGACGCGCGGAAACACCCGATGATGCATGGCCAGCCGGACCAGCAGACTCCAATCCAGCTGCGGCGGACATTGCCGGACCAAGGCTTCTGCCGGTACCTCCTCGCGCAGCAGCCGCAGCATAAACACCAGCTCTTTGGGCATTGCAGAGCTGCTTCGTTCTAGAATCCCGCGGGTTTTCAACGTAAACACCTCCGTAGGTATCATGACAGGGTAGGCACCGGCTCTCGCAAGCCTTGATTCATACCGGGACGCCCCACCGAATAGTAGACGAGCCCGGTTTCAGCCAGCTGCTCTTCCGTGTAAATGTTCCGTCCATCAATCAGGTAAGGCCTCTTCAGCCAGCTCTCAATTTGGGCCGGGGAAATATGCTGGAATTCGCTCCACTCGGTCAGAATGCACAGGGCATCACATTCACGAGCAGCGTCCGCAGCCTCACTGCAATACTCCACGCCGTCCTTCCCGAACTGCTTCCTGAAGTTATCTGCCGCGACCGGGTCGTAGGCTTTCACGCGCACCCCCCGCTCCAGCAGCGCCGAGATAATCTCAACAGCCGGGGCATCCCGCACATCATCCGTCTCCGGCTTGAATGACAGCCCCCAGATGCCGATGACCGCGTCCTCCATGTTCTCCAGCAGCAGATCGAGCTTACGCACGACGTTAAAGCGCTGATCGCGATTCACCTCAACGACGGATTTCAGCAGCTTGAAATCATAATCCATCTGCCCTGCAATCTGAATCAGTGCCTGGGTATCCTTAGGGAAGCAAGAGCCCCCGTACCCGATTCCCGCCTTCAAAAAAGAAGAACCGATGCGCTTGTCGAATCCCATTCCATGGGCGACTTGAGTCACATCGGCTCCTACCTTTTCACATATGTTGGCAATTTCATTAATAAAGGAGATTTTGGTCGCTAAAAATGCGTTGGACGCGTACTTGATCATCTCGGCACTTCGGATATCCGTAATGACAATATTTGCGGTCAGCCGCTCATGAAGCTGTACCAGCTTGTCGGCTGCCCTTACACTGTCGGTCCCGATAATGATTCGGTCCGGATTCATCGTGTCCATGACCGCTGTACCCTCCCGCAGAAATTCCGGTACAGATGCGACGTCGAACTCCTCCCGGGTTCTTGCGGCAATAATCTCCCGGATTTTCTCGTTCGTGCCGACCGGAACCGTACTCTTGGTTACGACTACCGTATACCCGCTCAGCGATTCCGCAATGTCCACCGCCGCCTGCTCGATATAGCTCAGATTCGCCTGGCCATTCGGCAGAGAAGGCGTTCCTACTGCGATGATAACCAGCTCCGCCCCTTGAACAGCGTCCGCGGTGTTCGTCGTAAAGCTCAGGCGTCCCTGGTCCAGATTATCGACAATCAAGGGCTGCAGGCCCAGCTCGTAGATGGGAGCTTCTCCCGCCTGAAGGCGTTCGATTTTCTCTGCCACCTTATCCACGCACACCACCTGATGCCCCAGCTCTGAAAAGCATACTCCTGACACCAAGCCGACATAGCCGGCTCCAATCACTGCAATCTTCAATGGATTTCACTCCCCAGCGCCATCATAATAATTTCTTCCCAGTGCACAGCGAGCCGGACAATATCATCCTCAATCAGCTGGCTGCCGGTCTGTACCTCGATAATCTCCATATCTGTAAACCCCTTCAGGCTATGCCGGGCCTCAGCCGGGATGACGATCACATCGCCTTTACCTACTTTGGAAGCCACGCCGTCCAGAATCATTTCTCCTTCGCCGGATATGACCGTCCAGACCTCGCTGCGCAGCAGATGGTACTGGTAGCTCAGATTGTTGCCTGCGGTCACGCAGATGCGCTTGGTCAGCACCTCATACCCTCCCGGATACTTGATATAGTCGAGCACCCGGTACCGGCCCCAGCGCCGTTCCTCGTACATGGGACGCTGGTCCCCGAAGGAAAGCACCTCCTTGATGCGCAGACTGGCATTTTTCTCCGACACCAGAATGCCGTCCGGACTTGCTGCCACAATCAGGTTCGGGGCGCCAATGACCGTAATCGGGATGTCCAGCTCATTAATAATATGCGTGTTGAAGGAATCATCCGTTAACACACCCTTGCCGACCAGAGGCGTGTGAATCTCTTCGGTCAGCATATCCCAGGTGCCGAGATCCTTCCAGATCCCGTGGTACGGCAGCGCGACAATCTTCTCTGCCCGCTCCACGATGGCATAATCGAAGCTGATCTTCTCCATTCGGCTATATTGGCGAAGCATTTCTTCATATTGAATCGGGAGGCCGCGGTCCAGCAGCTGCTGAATGATATAGCCCAGCCGGAAAGCAAACACGCCGCAGTTCCACAGCGCTGACTGCTGAATCAGCCCGCGGGCCTGCTCTTCATCCGGTTTCTCCGCAAAGTGGCTGATTCTCACATAATCCATTCCCTGCTCGGTCACAGCATGCTCCCCCGGCACCATATAGCCGAATTTAGAAGAAGGGCGGTCCGGCGCTGCGCCAATTAATCCAAGGTCCGCGCCAGTGTCCTTCAGCAGCGGCTCCAGCTCTTTGACCTTCTGGAAGAAATGTGTCTCCACGTAGGGATCCACCGGCAGCACGGCCACGATCTCATCGAGGCTTGCCCCCTTCATGGAATATAAATAGCAGGCAGATAAGGCAATCGCCGGGAAGGTATCCCGGCGCTCCGGCTCGACAATGATCTCCAGCTCATAGCCCAGCTGACTTTGCAGCAGCTCCACCTGAGATTTGCCTGTAGCTACGGCGGCGGTGGATTGAAGCTGCAGCTCCCCGAGCTGGCTCCAGACACGCTGCACCATGGACTGCGGCTGTCCGTCAGGTCCTTTGAGCACCTTCAGAAACTGCTTCGATCGGGTCTCATTCGACAGCGGCCATAAGCGGTTCCCGCTGCCTCCGGACAATAGTATCATTTGCACGTTACCCGCTCCTTTTCACTTCTGTAATTCGGGCTGGGCCCGGTTGGGCATGCAGCATGCCCTCAATGACTCCCTGCATCCGGCGGATAAATACGTCCTCACTGAAGGCCTGCGCATGTCTGCGTATGGCGGCCGGGTCCCAGGCTTGCTGTTCAAACCGCTTCATGGCTGAGATGAGAGAGTGTACGGACTGCTCTTCAAAGAACAGCCCCGTCCTGCCTGCAGCCACTGTGTCCAGTGCTCCGCCTTCGCGGTAGGCAATGATTGGCCTTCCACAAGCGTTTACCTCCAGCGGCGTAATCCCGAAGTCCTCCATTCCCGGAAAGATCAGCGCCTTGCAATGCTGCATGCGGCGAACGACCGTCTCATCACTTTCTCTGCCCAAAAAGGTTACCGTCTCCCCAGCCATCTCCTCCAGCCGCTTACGGTCCGGGCCATCCCCGACAATCAGCAGCCGCTGCTTCGTTCTCGTGCATGCCTTCACGGCAAGCTCAATCTTCTTATAAGATACGAGCCTGGACACTACCAAGTAGTAATCTCCCGGCTTGTGGTCACTGATCTCAAAGCGGTCAATATCAACCGGGGGAAAAATAATATGTGCTTCTGCTCCATAGTGGCGGCGAATCCGTTCCTTCACAGTCGTCGAATTGGCGATCAGCCGGTCCACCTGCCTGGAGTTCCGCTGATCCCAGATTTGCAGCGGATAGGTCAGCCATTTGGCCAGCAGCTTTAAGGCTCTGGGTACCTTTACCCCTTCCATATACGACTCGAAGCTCCACGCAAAGCGCATCGGAGTATGGCAGTAGCAGGCGTGCAGCGCTCCCCGTCCTTTTTGGACTCCCTTGGCATAAGCACTGCTGGAGCTGAGGATCAAGTCATAGCCCTCCAGATCCATCGACCTTACAGCAAAGGGATACAGCCAGAAGAACAGCTTGAATTTGCTGAATATACCGGGAATGCCTTGCATCCAGGTGGTCCGGATATCCGCATCCTGAAGCTCCGGCAGCAGCTTGCTGCGATCCATTATCGTTGTATAGATCGGCGCATCCGGAAACATGCGGTGCAGCACCGCTACAACCCGCTCCGCGCCCCCCATCTGGTTCAAATAATCATGCACGATGGCCACCTTCAGCTCTCTCATCACATCATCTCCTTTACCGGATGATGCTCCAGCTGTTTTCCACTGGCTGTATGCAGCAGCTGATGATATACCTGCTCTACCTTATCCGCGGTCTGGGTAATACAGAAATGATCGATGGCACGCTGCCGGCCGTTCTCACTCAGCCGGGACCACAGCTCGGGGTTATCGAGCGTTAAGCGAACATATCGGATCAGCTCCGGGACATTTCCGGTTTCATACATGAAGCCGCTTTGTCCATGCTCAATAATCTCCGGCACGCCGCCGCCGTAAGTCCCGATAACCGGTGTGCCTTGGGACATGGCCTCAATCACGACTCTCCCGAAGGGTTCTTCCTTCGAGCATAATAAAAGGAGGTCCGCTCCGCAACAAATTTCCAGCACATCGTCCCGGAAGCCGGTAAATCGAACCCGGCTGCTCAGACCCAGGCTCTGCACCCGTTGCTGCAGCTGCTCCAGATAACGCTCGTTCTCCGGTCTGAATTTCGCTTCGCCGACAATCCACAGCACCGCATTCCGACCCTCCTGAACCAGCGTGGAAAAAGCCTCAATGGCATCCTCCTGCCTCTTCCATGGAGCAATCTGACCAATAATAGCAAGTACCTCGACATCATTAGCGGCTCCAAGCTCATGGCGAACCTTGACACGTAGACGCTGCCGCTCCTCCAGGCCCAAGTGCTGCAGCTCCACACCATTATGAACCAGGTGATAACGCTCCTCCCGGCCCTGTCCCTTCATTTCCTGGAGAACAGGATTAGAGATGCCGATCAGTGCCTGTGCGCTGCGGGAAGCGAACCAGCGGATCAGCCTGCCCATCCAGCCCTTGGGCGGCAGATCCCGCACATGCCATACGACCGGGAGCCTGTGCAGCCACCGGAAAGAGCCTGCCATGATCCCGGCCCGGATGGAGTTGGCATGAACCAGCTCTGCCCCGCTGTGCCTGAGCTGCCGAGCCAGCTTCCAGCCGGCACCCAGCATCCCCAGCAGATCGACGGCAAGCCGCAGCGGATTGCGAGTCATTCGGGCCCGATAGCTCGGCAGCGGCTGTACGTCCAAGCCAAGGCTTCGCGCCCTGTCCAGCAGCTCGCCTTCCGGAGCGAACAAGACCGGCTGGGCCTGCTTCAAATGCCGGGCCGTTAACAAGAGGCTGATTTCTGCGCCGCTGATCATGCTTGTATGGTTATAGAATGCGATTTTCATGGCCGAAATGTCCTCCTCTTCTGAATTTCCTCGGCGAACACGTCAGTCACCGCTGACGCCACCCTGCTCCAGGTATAGCGCTCCAGAACTTTAGCGCGGCAGGCTTCTCTAGAGGGAAGCAGCGCCGGGTGATCCAGGACGTCGATGATTTTGCGGCTGATGGATTCCGCCGTGCCGTCCGTGAACAGCAGTTCCTTCTCCACATCCTCCAGAATCTCCCGCGTTCCACCGTAAGGGGTTCCCAGAACCGGCGTTCCACAGGCCAGGGATTCAACCGTAATCAGTCCGAAGCCCTCCAGCGTCTGTGTCGGTACAATGCTGATATCTGCAGCCTGGTAACAGCGGACCAGCTCCTCGTTCGAGATGCGCCCTAGCAGCTTCACATGCGCCGAGAGATCAAGCTCGTGAATCATATTTTCCAGCTCTGTACGCAGCGGTCCGTCACCCCCAATCCACAGGACGGCATCCGGATGGTGCTGGATCACCTCCCTCATGGCATAGATCAGGCGGTCGATTCCCATCCGGCGAACCAGACGGCGGATGCAGAACAGCACCGGCTGACCTGCAGCAAAGCCCAGCTCCGCGCGCAGTTTCTCCCGATCCGAAGATGGCTGAAACAGCATATGGTCTACCGCGCCGGGGATGATATGAATCTTGGACTTGTTTATGCCGTACGTGTTAACCAGCACATCCCGAAAATACTGGCTCAGTACAATAAAGCTGTCGGAGCGGCGGTATGTAAGCTGCTCTACCTGTTTTTTCAGCCAGAACCTGGCTTCGTTCATCAGACCCGTCTTCGCATTCTCCTCTACCTTCGACTCCATAGCCCAAGGGCCGTGGAAGTGCGTCACGATGGGAACGTGCAACGGAATCTGCTTTCGCGTCACCATCGTGGTATAGAAGGCGAAATGCGGATTGAATACATCCGGCTGAAAGCTTCGAACTGCCTGGACCGCATGCCGCTGCACCACTTTCATCCGATTCAGGAAATGATTGATCCGAATCTCGGAAGCGGCATTGTCGATGCCGCGCTCCTGGGGCAGCCGGGCATCTCTCGGAGCAACCACTATGCCCATACCCCGATGGCCATACTCACTCATTGCCCTTGTATAATCGGCAAAATACCGGTTAAGCCCGCCATGCTGAATATCTATCCAGCCCATGCCGGTCGATAGTACATTCATCGCTCGCTCACTTCTTCCATTGGATTTAGCTGATCAGTGTATTCTGGTAAATCTCAAGAGTGTCTCTAGCTACCCGCTCGACGCTGTAGTACTCCAGCCCCTGCGATGCTTTTGTCCGGTAAGCGTTTAGAACGTCAGGATATTTCAGCATAGCCATAATTCCTTTGGAAAGCTCCTCCGCCGATTTGGGAGGTACGAGCAATCCGTAGTTTCCATAATCAAGCGTTTCCGGAATACCATCCACTTCGGTTGCCACAATAGCACAGCCGGCTTCCCGGGCCTCGATCAGCACAAGTCCAAAGGATTCTTTATGTGAAGCAAATACGAAAATATCAGCCGCCTCCATAAACACCTTGGGATTTGCTTGGAACCCGAGAAAATGAATCCGATGACGATAGCTCGATCTTTGAGCTTGAAGCTCGAACTCCAGTTTGTCCGGACCTTCACCGATGAGATATAAATGAGTGTCCTCATATTCCCCGGCAACAATATTAAATGCTTCAATGAGCTCGGCAATGCCTTTCCTTCGATACATCCCAGCCACGGTTAGAATGGGGATGCCCTCCAGCACGACCTGATCCACGCTGCCGTTTCTTCTGCTGCCCACTGTCCCGTTACGAACCACATGCAGTTTGTTGGCTACAATTCCTCTGCGCTGCATGGACTCCGCAACAGCTTGACTTACAGCAATCACCGAATCTCCCACCTTCATGACAGTGGCGCTCTTTTGAAACTCATTGTGAACATGGGTAATGATTTTGTATTTGTGAAAGCCTTTCAGCAGCCGGGAAAGCAAGGCGCCGGTCATCATATGCGCATGAATAATGTCAGGCTGGAATGCCCTGAGCATTTTTCGGAAATGAAAAAAGGCCTGGAGCATCGGCACCGGCCTTCGAGTTTGATTCAGATTATAATGTGTGATTCCGTGTTTATGGAGCAGCTGAGTATACCCCCCCTCCCGCCGAGGCAACCGCTACATTGTGGCCGAGTCTGGCCTGCTCGCAGGCTAAGTCCACCATCACGTTGACAATGCCGTTCCCGCATTCTTTTACATAATTTGCGATATGCAAGATATGAATATGAATCACCTCGTCTCCGCCGCAGCGTGTACTTGTTTCATATTACGGATATATTTTCTGGAAATCATTAACGTTTGGAACGCATCCCGCATACCTTTGATCCCGCTTGTTCTTAATTTATTTGCTGTGATATGAGCGCCAGCGAGCAGGAGGAACATGTAGGCTTTCATCAAGGTTCGATCGGTCTGCCTATAACGTTTATATGTAACATAAATTCGTGAGGCTTCTTTAACGGGTCTGTAGTAATCCCGGTTCTCACTGGATGGAAAATGATGATTGACCGCTTCTTTACACAGATAGATTGTGTAACCAAGCTTTACAGCACGAGTAGTCAAATCCACTTCGTCATAGCCGTAAATAAGCTGTTCGTCAAACTGAATTTCCTTGAAGAGCTCTGCCGGGAAAATGGTGCTGTTGATCACGACGGTCTGGATGTTACCCTTCTCATACTCATATGGTTTACTCTGATGTCCCAGAAAAGATTGATTATTCGGATATACAAGCAGACCATGATTGAGTTCCAGCCCTGTGATAATAGCCTTATCCCGTTGGCCCTGATTTACAGCTTGGAGTGCTGCTAGTGCATTCCTTATAAAATGCTCCTGCATAACGACATCATCGTCCATAAACAGCAAATGTGATCCAGTAACTGCAGGAAGAATATGATTGCGGTTTGCACACAACCCTTTCTTCGGCCCATTCAAATATGTAACCGACGGAAACGCATGAGCAATCCATTGTCTTGTTTCTTCATTTGTACTGTCATCCGAAATAATAATTTCATGTGCGGGAATGGAAGAATTTAAAACCGATTGGATCGCTTTATGCAATTCTTTGGGGCGATTACGAGTGCAGATACAAACTGAAAGTTGTGAATTCAAGCTTTGCACCACCTAATAGTAGTAATAATCAACTAGGCACTATCTTTGGCAACAACTTTTTTACCTAGTTTTTTATTCCAAATCGTAGTAAATAACGTGTGAACATCCACTATATCCTCCCGTCTGGGAAGCATTAAACTAATGTTAAAATTTGAAATATGCTTATTGTAGCCATAATAATATACGGACAGCCTAATGATACTTGCTATAGTTGTTACAATTGCTGCACCTATAAGTTGCCAATTATCTAAAAACAACAACAATAATCCAACTGTAAACACGAGAACAATGAACTCTGTTTTAGTATTAATTAGTGTTCTTCCTATACCATTAAGCGCATTCTTATACGTGTTTGAAACACTATTTAACATTAAACTTGGCAGCATAATTAAAGCTGGTATAACTGCCCCTATAAATTCTGCTCCATAAATAAACGGAATCCCCACTGGAAGTAAAATCGCGAGGATAAATGAGCATGTTCCCATAATTAATATTGATTTGCGCACGACCTTCATAGCTCTCAAATGAATAACACTCCGCTCTTCGGCTGTAAGCATAGGTTGAAGAGTAATTCCAATCGTCGTTGCCACTGTATTAAGTGGAGAGATTGAACTTTGCGCAGTTGAGTAGATGCCTAAAACGGAAGGGTGAAGAAAAACAGACAACATCATTTGAGTTGAATTTAACGATGCTAGACCAGCTACACTGCCACCATGAGATTTTGATCCGTATTTGAAGGCACTTATCATTAATCTCCAATCCACTTGGGTTCCGATCATATTTTTTTGTATTATTTTCCGTATATTCAAGAGAAATATCACTGACCATATTGCAAATGACACATAAAGACCACTAAGGATATTAAAATTATCTGTTAAAAATAGTGCTGTCATGCAAATTGTAGTCATTACAGGCAGCGCCATTCTTATATAATTTGAAAATTTAAAGTCTTCTTCTCCAGCCAATGAAGCCATTAAAACATCCGTAAATGCAGCATAGATAATACCAATGAAATAGATGCGGCCTGCCAGCTTGATCTCTGAGCTATAATCTGACATCACCAATGGAACAATTAAGAATTGAGCGATGATTACGGCTATACAGCAAAAAAACACACTATATAATAGTAGTGTTGTGAAAATTATTTTTTTAGTACTTTGGTATGACTTCCAATAATAAAGAACCGTTTGATAAACACCAAAGCTTAATGCCCAATACAATAAATTTGTCCACATTGTTATAGCAATATATTGCCCTCTTCCCTCTGCACCTAACCCTCTTGCAAGCAACACACCAGACAGTATCGTTACAAGCATTATGACAAATTGGCTGCCGAATGTATTCACAAGATTGGATAGCCTATTAGTTCCTTGAGTTTTACTTTGCATATTTTAACTCCGAAGAATATTCCTTAAATAATTCTAAATACTTATCCGCCATTATAACCCATTGATTTTTCAACGCCACGTTTCTTGCTTCGAGAGACATTTTACTTAATTTATCAGGGTTATTAATCAGTTGCTTGATCAGCTGACTTAGTTGTTCCGCATCATTGGGATCATTCAATAAGAGAACCGAATCTTCTGTCATCAAATCGACAACGCCGCAACATGTACTCATAATGACAGGCAAGCCAGTTGCAAGTGCTTCCAGAATAACAAGTGAAAATGATTCGTAACGTGAAGGGAATATGAATATGTCAGCAAGAGACATTATGTCTGCAATATCTTTTCTGTATCCCAAAAAATGCACCCTATCCTTGATACCCAACCTATTAGCGAGTTCTGGATAATTAGTGTGATTAGCATCTCCAAGTACTAAAAGTTCAAAGCCATCGACTTTAGAAATAGCATAGAGCACTGTTTCAAAATTTTTTATACCTGACTTTAAGTCACCTGCAAATAATCCATATTTCTTATGCTTGTTAAGTTTGTAGTTTTCCCTATCAAGAAGTTTAGGCGAAAACTCGTCGGTATCCACTCCGTTATGAATGACAGAAATCGCAGTTTTATTAACTTTCGCATCAACTTGGAGTTCGTGCTTAACTTGACTTGATACAGCGATTATATGTCCGGTTTTTTTAAACGCATATTTTTCAAGAACTGCATTTAATTGATTGTAAAAGAAGTGATAAATAGTCCTTAAATTTTTCTTCCTGCGAATTGGATGGTATTTAGAATTTGCCCAAGTACTATGCACCAGATGAACACAATTAATATCTGATTTTGCATAAGTAATGAACCCATTCGCTATAATTAGGTCTGCACGAGCTTTATGTGACCAGATCAACAAAGCTGACACTATCGCAAAATATTGATTTTTCAATAAATTTGACGGTATTCCATTCGCGGCAATTCTAATCCACGTAACATTAGGGTGCTCATGTAAATCTATTGACAAATCTGATGAAATAATCGTAATTTTATATCCATGCTCAAGTGCTTTCTTAACCACTTCATAATTAACCCTTCCCTGACCATCTCCTTTTTTTACACAATGTGTCACAATACAAATGTTCATATGCTCACCTCGTTTCGAATCAATTTTTTTTGAAAGAGATCATTTTCTTTAATTGTATGTACGAGCATGTTCGCTATTTTTTTATGACCATGTTCATTAGGATGGAAATGATCCTCAAAATAGTCCGTCCATTTATCTAATACATGGTGACTATCACACATAAAGACGCGGCAAGTAGAACTATTCAATTCACATATTTTTTTTGTAACCTCTCGATATTTACTCATAGAATCCGATGAACCAGGAAAATATTTTTGATCTACATCACTTGGAGATAGAAAAATAATGTTTGTACTTGGACTGTTAGTTAAAATTTTAGATACGAAATCATTGGAGTAGTTTTCAAAGTCGCTTATATTCATCCAAGGAAGCCCGCCAAAAATTTTAATAAGTGCGACTTTAGTTCTCCAACGGATAGACGACTCAGTTTTCTCCATGAATCGGCGTAGCTTACTTCTCGAATAATACGCGCGCGGGTCCATCCACCCTGGCCTTCTCCACCTTTTGGGTAAATATCTTAGATACTTTTTTTGTTCGCGAACAATGGATTCAGTAATTCCATGAGCAATAATTACAATATCAGGTTGAAGACTAATAATCTTCTCGGAGTATTTCTCTAAAGATTCATTAATTTGCATTGCACTAGCTCCAAAGTTAAGCACATTAACTGGAATTGAATATACCTCTTGAAACTGTTTTTTGATCAGGTCGGCATAGCTACTCTTAGTTCGAATTACTCCTAATCCTTCCGTAATTGAATCTCCTATACATACAATGAGCATATTCACATACTCTCCTTTCTTAAAGGATTTTTTGTCAATGATAAAGAAATCAGTAGAAATAAAATAATACCGCTCAACCCACTTAACACATTGCTGCCTAACAAAAGAAAAAATATTGCACCTAGAGCTGCAATCGAAATGGGAGTATATTTCTTTTCATGCCTGTTAGCTTTAACTAAAATAATAAACATGTAGATTAATACTGAGATCATCGCTAATCCAAATGGAAGACCAAACACATATAGTAAGTTTAGATATCCATTATCAAATACAGCGAGAGTATTCGTACTTTGAGTTAATTTGACGCCTACCCCAGAACTTCCAATCCCATTTCCAATAGGATTTTTCAATAACTCTGGCACGATATATTTCGCAAAGTTCAACCGATCATTAAAGGAATGATCTTCTTCTAAAGATTCAAATGTGTTAAATCTAGCAGATACATTATCGGCCCCAGGCAAAATTGGTAAAATAGATACATAAGCTATACCCATTATAACCATCAGCATCAGCAATCCTATTTTTTTCCTAAACTGAGAACAAAGAAAATATACAAAAAACATAACTAAGCAACTAATCCAGCCTACCCTAACTAAAGTAAGCAGAAGCGCGAACGCAACTATCATTACTCCTAGGATCCCAAACACTCTCCATTTTCTTTGCACGAGCATAACAGGTAAAGCAAAGCCTAAGAACATACCAGCAGGTCCGGGAGAATTTAGCAATGAATATAGACGGAATTTTTGTGCTTCAGGTAATCCTATTGAATTCATATCAGTATTAATCATCCAAAAATGATCCCACGGGGGTAATGTTATATATTGAAATATTCCATATATACTCACAATGACTGCGAGACACGCATAGCTTCGCATCCAAAAATCTTTAATACTGTCTTCAATATAACTGACATTCGCATAGATCAATATTAAAAAAGGAATGAACAAGTTTAGAAGTTCGTATATTGATGACATTCCGTATTTCATAAAACCAACCAAAAATCCATAAAGAAGGGCTACCATTACAACTTTTAAGAGTGTTTTAACTTTAGGATTAATATGTTTAATGTTATTCAATGTTGGTATTAACAGTAATAATGAAACACTTTGCGGAGAAAGCATTATTAAAGAAAATTCACTATAACTTTGGAACGACCAATCAACAACCCGTCTTACTTCCGGAGACATAGTCCATATAAATAGAATGTATGGAATTATATAGTTGGAATACCGCGATAAAACGTACACACCTAACAATACAGTTACAAGCAGATAAAAAAACTCGAAAAGCTTAATATGCAAACTAGATACTGAGCTAGCGTAGCCTACTATCATTGCAACCGAAGAAATACATAAGATTTGTGTGATCGTATACATACTTAAGCGTGAATTCCAGATTTTTACCCTAAAGACCTTTTCCATGTATTCCAACCACCCCATCTGCCTTTAGCTACTATACATAATTTGACTAGGGCCACATACCTCTGCTCTGGAAGCATTCTCAGACACTGCAGCAGCCCTGGAGATGATTTACTCCCAACCGCCGCAACCCATAGCAGATACAGCACACGGCGTGACAGGCTCGCATGCTTCAGCATGGCATACGTCTCATTGTGGGCCATATTGAAAAATGCGGTCTCATTGAAGCTGTTTCGCTGATCCTCATCAAATCGCTCTGCCGGGAAATGGTCTACACAGACCTGCGGATCGTAAATCAGCTTCCAGCCCTTCGCTTTCACCGCTCTGCTGAATTCCAGCTCGTTATGAACCTGCGCACCGGTCCCCTTCAGGCGCTCGTCAAACCACAGTCCGGCTATCGCCTGGCGTCGAAAGCTCATATTGGCGCCTTTAAGAACATCGACTTTCCGTGGATTTCCCATGCCAATATGATGATTTCCGATGATACGGCCGTAGGGCTTGATGATCCCAACCTGGGATTTCATTGGCTCGATGGCTGTTCCCCGTATGTGGACAATATCTCGGCCCCCAACGCCTCCTACCCGGGCATCTGATTGATAATGATGCTCCAGCTGCTCCAGCCAATCGGGGTGAGGAACGGTATCATCGTCCGTAAACGCCAAAATGGAGCCTGTACTGTTCTGAATGCCGCAGTTCAAGGCCGCAATCATTCCACCACGGACGACAACGGCCATGACCAGGTTCTCGTCCTCTATTTTCTCAATAAAACGCCGGGTTTCTACATCGGTATCTCGTACCACAACCACAATCTCATCGGCTTGCCGGCGCTGCTGGCGAAGGCCTTCCAGACAATGGATAAGCACCTCCACCCGCTGATACGTGGGAATTATAACGCTTATTGTCATCTTCATCCTTTGAACAACTCCATCAATAAGCTGAATTCGGAAACACCATGACCTTGACCGTACGCAGGATCACCTTCAGGTCCAGCCAGAGTCCGCGTTTCTCGATGTAATTCAGGTCGAGGGCCAGCATTTCCTCGAAGCTCAAGCCGTTTCGTCCGCTAACCTGCCACAGTCCAGTACATCCCGGTGTGACAGTCAGGCGCTGCTTGTCGTAGCTGCTATACTGCTCTACTTCTCGCGGCAGTGCCGGCCGAGGGCCGACGAGGGACATGTCTCCACGAACGACATTCCACAGCTGCGGCAGCTCGTCAATGCTCGTCTTGCGAATCCATTTGCCGATTGCTGTAATCCGGGGATCCTCTTTCATCTTGAACATGGCCCCGTTGATTTCATTCTGTGCAAGCAGCTGCTCCAGCTGCTCCTCCGCGTTGGAAACCATGGAACGAAATTTATACATACGAAACAGCTTTTCGTTCTTCCCCACCCGGGTTTGGCAAAAAAAAACGGATCCCTTAGGATCCTCCAGCTTGATCGCCAGGGCAATGACCAGTAAAAAAGGGGACAGCAGCAGCAGTCCCCCTAACGCCAGCAGCACATCGGTGCTGCGCTTCCATGCCAGATACAGGCGGCTTTGACGACCGCCGAGCTCTCTTCCCGTCCGTTGCTGCAGTGTATAACCGCCATAGCTCGTACTGCCATCCAGCACGATGTCTGCATCGTTATGCTGCGAATTCGGATACATGATTCAGGTCACCTCGTTAATTCAGTATTTTTCCGGAGTGCTCCCGTTCCAAAATACTCTCCATGCCCTCCAGCAACGGCTTGCGAAGCTCCTCATTCTGCAGCGCAAAATCCAGTGTCGTCATAATAAATCCCAGCTTCTCCCCGACATCATGGCGCGTGCCTTCGAAATCATAAGCGTATACGCCTTGGGCCTCGTTCAGCTTCTGAATCGCATCCGTCAGCTGGATTTCGCCGCCCGCGCCCTCTTCCTGGTGCTCCAGATAATCAAAGATTTCTGGTGTCAGAATATATCTGCCCATAATGGCCAGCTGGGACGGCGCTTGTCCTGCCGGAGGCTTCTCCACGAAATACTCCACCTCATACAGCCGGTTCATCTTCTTCGCCGGTGCAATAATGCCGTAGCGGTGTGTCTGATCACTCGGTACCGTCTGCACCCCGATCATGGATCGCTGCGTAGTTTCAAATTGCAGAGCCAGCTGGCGGATACAAGGCACTTGGGATTTAACAATATCGTCACCCAGGAGAACCGCAAACGGCTCGTTTCCAATAAAATTACGTGCACACCATACGGCATGCCCTAGACCCTTGGCTTCCTTCTGTCTTATGTAATGAATATCTACGTTCGAGGAACGGCGAACCTCGTCCAGCAGGTCAAACTTGCCCTTGCTGAACAGATTGTGCTCCAGCTCAAACGCGTGATCGAAATGGTCCTCAATGGACCTCTTTCCCTTGCCGGTGACAATAATAATGTCTTCAATACCCGAAGCCACGGCCTCCTCAACAATGTACTGAATGGTTGGCTTATCGACGATCGGGAGCATTTCCTTCGGCATCGCTTTGGTTGCGGGCAGAAACCGGGTGCCGAGCCCTGCTGCGGGAATAATCGCTTTTGTAACCTTTTTCATCGTACCTTCACTCTCCTGTCCATATTTTAGTGGAATGAATACATCAGGACTCTTATTGTTTTTACAGAGGACTTAGCTACACACTCTTCCCCCTGAAAAAAACATAGCTAAGCCTTCTGAACAGGGCATTCAACCCATCCTCACATCACACCCTTGACAATCATGTCTAAGGTCCGAAACCGAACCCACAGCGTGACCGAGTGCCTACAGTGATAAAGGTGCAGTAGACATTACCTATTCGCTGTACATCCATGCTGGCTAGACGACCCGATTCAGCACAACGCCCAGCATTCTGGCATGAACATGCTCCAGCTGCTCCCGGGCTTTCTTCAAATGCTCTTTTCTCACCTTGCCCGGCGCGGCGACCATGATCACCCCGTCACACAACGAGCTGACAATAACCGCATCCGAAGCCGCCAGTACGGCAGGTGTATCTACGAGAAGCACGTCATATTGCTGCTTCTGCTGCTGCAGAAGCTGGTGCATGGCCGCAGAATCAATAAGCTCTGACGGATTGCCCGGCACTGGGCCGGAAGGCAGCAGATCCAGATGCTCGAAGTCGGTAGGCTGCACTGCATCCTGAATGCTGCAGTGGCCGGTCAATAGGGAGCTTAGTCCCTGATGGTTTAGCTGAGGAAAAATACGGTGCAGCGACGGCTTGCGCAAATCAGCATCGATCAGGAGTACCTTCTTGCCTTCCTGGGCATACGCGATCGCCAGATTGCTGATGGTTGTCGTCTTGCCCTCTCCCCCCTGAGATGAGGTGACCATGACGGTCCGGGCCTCCTGGTCTTTGAAGGAGAACTGGATCTTGGTCCGCAGCAGCCGATAGCTCTCCGCGATGGAGGATTTGGGGTTCATGGATACAATCAGACCGTGCTCACTGCTGAATCGTGGCATACTGTCCTTCACCTGCCTTTGGTTGTTGTGGAGCTTTCTTCGACTTGAACGCCGGCTTGAGATCACTCTTGGTCATACGGCCGACAGAGGCCAGGACCGGAGCTTCCATAATTTCAAGCACCTCTGACTCTGATTTCAGGGTGTCATCCAGATAATCCAGCAGGAAGATAAACCCGATCGCCAGTACAAAGGACACCATGAAGCTGATTAAAAGGTTCATTACCGGGTTGAAATTAATAGCCCCAGGATTGGCTGCAGGATCGGCTTCACTCAGAATGGTGATGTTATCGATATTCATAATGCTTGGAATTTGGGCTTTAAAGACGGTAGAGACCGCATTCACGACAGCAGCGGCTTTTTCATAGGAAGTATCTTGATAGACGAGGTTCATCACCTGGGAATTGTTCGCTGAGGAAACCGAGATGCGGGCGGCCAGCTGTGACGCGCTCTCCCCCAGCTCGGGGTATTGCTCGACGACTTTATTCATTATGGCCGACGACTTGATAATTTCTTTATAGGAGTTGATCAGAAAAATACTCGTTTGAATGGTGCTGGCATTCAATCCATCGCCCGACGACTGATTCACGATCAGCTTCGCATTTGCTGCATACACCGGTGTTGTAAAATAGAAGCTCTTCACACTTGCTGCCGTTAAAGCGACCACCACCATCATGACAATCAGCCACCACTTTTTCTGGATGACCCGGAAATACTGTTTCAGTTCCATTGGCTCGCAACCCTCCGCTAATGATTAATGCTGACGCTTGTAACTAGAGTCCTACTCCGAGGATCCACCCGAAGTCATGTGTAAGTCTTGCGATACACTATGTAGATTACACACCATAATTTAAGATACAATTTGTATCATGTCAAGCTAATTTTCGTGTTTTTCTGGAATCTGGAAGTCTGTTTGGATGTAAAGGTTTTCATTTTTAGGCAATCAGCAAGCCATGGATGTAATTAGAAAAAGCCCCGCAGAGCCTGAATCTGCAGGGCTTCATCTTCTTTTCTGGTACCTTAGGTCCGGATGAGCTGCACACTGCCATTGCGTATGGCTATGCGGTAACGCTCTCCTGTCGCTTCGTCCGTCAGAATTACACCATTGCCCGGTCCTCTGATTTCAAGGGAATCCGTCATATAGCTGTGGGGATACGGCGAGTAGGACCCGATCTGGTCCCAGTTCACCATGACTCCTGCAATATACGTGTCCCCGGTTTCCGGAATACCCGCGATACTAAAATTGTATAACCGTCCGGTTCGGCTGGACATCTCCCGGCCCCGGAGGTGCTTCCACCCCGGCTCCCGCCAAGTGATTGTATCGTTGAAAATGTATTCCCAGTTCTGCGCCGTCACCCGTCCCAGGGAGCGGTACAGGGAGCTGCTGCCGGTGCTCGTTTCGAGGATGAAATACTGCATCGCCAGGTTCCGTCCGGCATCCCCTTCGTACGGAAGCGACGGTGCCTGAAAGTCAATCACAACTCCCGGAGACCGCGAACCATCCGGGGTCACCTTCAATATGACGGGATTGCGGCCAAGGACCTGCTTCAATTCATTGCTAATAGGAACCGGAACCTGCTGCGGACTGACGAGACTGATCGTACCGCCATTCGTGACGGTCCAGTTCGACAGCACCTCCGGGTTGCGCAGCAGATTGGGCGCGGAGACAGGCATCCCTGTGCGGTGCTCCCGCTCCTGCATCCGTTCGTGCAGGTCCGAAGTCCGGTACAGCGGGGTCCATTTCCGCCGGATGACAGTCTGGGGCAGATTCAACCCCGTCAGATCACTTTCCCGTTCACCGGTCAGGACATCAATATATGCGGTGCCTTTTCCACCTGGAGCCGTGGATAATCGCAGCGCCCCCAGATCATTATGAATGGTGACTGGATAGGTCAAGGTACCGAACCAGGCCGCATACTGCTGCTTCTCCTCCAGCCGCATCAAGGAATCCGGCAGTGCGTACTGCCAGCGGGTGGGATCGTCCGAGTACGAAGGAACGGACCAGGAGAACCCGAAGCCGAACATTCTGAGGCTGGAGGTATTCGATTTACTGAGCAGCTTGATAGCAGCCTCCCCGCACTGCTCGAATTGCACAGTGGTGTAAATGCCGTTTAAGCCATTCACAGAAGCGGCCTGGCGATAATCGTCCATCCCGCTGTCAATACATTGGTAGATCGCATAAGGCGCAAAGCCCAGATGAACCCTGTGCATATCGGCAGGAAAGCCTCCCCGGTGTCCGGCATGAAGGATGGTCCCCAGCAAAATGCCGCAGAATGCTCCGGAAATGCCGCCCCCTTGAAAGAAATAGTCCCCAGAATTGATTCTGCAATACACGCCGATGAGCCCGCCCCAGGAGCAATCATAAGAGGTTACATGGCCCTTCGTGCTGTTCAGCAGCAGTCCCGTCTTCACTCTAGCCGTCTGAATATTGCGGAAGATTGGGGTAGCACCGCCTGCGACCTCGATCGCTGCACTGCCTGCTGCAAACATCTCATAAGAGCTCTGCTCGAACAGGCTCTTGTCCACCCAGGTCGAAAGATTTCTGGAATTGTAGCCCACCATCCCGAAGATGGAGAAGTTCTCAAATACCGCCTTGACCCCCGCATCCTGAATCCGCAGGCACGGGAGCAGGTCCGAGGACGTGTCCAGCGGGTCCCACAAAATCCGGCTGCCCTGCTGCCCGCTGTCTACATAGGGCGCTTCACCTACAATGCCGCGGCTCTGATTCTCAATAGTCTGCCGAATCCGGTAATCCCCGGACGGAATATATAACCGGTGCCGCTTGCCGCACGCTGCCATGGCCGCCTGAAAAGCAGCCGTATCGTCAGCCTTCCCGTCGCCGACAGCCCCATACCATTTGACATTAATGCCCAGAGCCCTCATGTCCTCATCCATCGGTTTGGCCATCTTATCTCCTCCTTGCTATATCATAGTGAAGGCCGTGCAAAAAGGTTTGTAGTACATGCCTAGAGCCGTATCTATATTCTATGAAATTGCACCTTGATGGTTGAATCCGGCTTCTTTGCTCGTATATGATACAGAGTGACTGGAGATACATATTGTATCAAATGACAAAAGGAGAAGGTGTTTGTGCGTATTTTGTTCACAGGGCTCTGGGCCATCCTGCTCTTCATATTTACATGCTCCTTCAGCTTTCAGGACCTCATCCAGCATCAGAGCCTTGACTTCAGCTTTAATGCTTCCCCCGATTGGTCGGAGCTCACCGATCAGGATGTTCAATGGTATCGGCGCGACTGGGTGCTGCGCAAAGCCGGACATCTCCTAGGCTTCTTTCTGCTGGCACTTCTGGCCTCCGGTGGAGGCAGAAGCACGTACGCATTCGGCTTGTGCGTGCTGTACGCAGCAGCTACCGAAATTTTGCAGCTGTATTTTTTTCGCGGTGGGCGTATTTACGATATGGCTATTGATACTTTGGGGGTTCTTATGGCCTACCTGTGGTGCCGATTTCTCGTCAGGGTCAAATTAACCACTACTAATTTCACTAGACATAAAAAAAACACTTGATACATTTTGTAACTTCATGTATATTATGACCGATACTAAATGTATCGAATAAAACGTCAGGATGATCATGAAGGAGAAATGGATCATGAGTGCCATCGCCTGTATTTATCGCCTGGACGGAGAACCTGTACAGGCTGGGCATGACGAACTAGTCATAGATGCCCTGAAGCTGTACCCGGCAGATCAATGCTCCGTGTGGCAGCATGAACATGTCATGCTAGGATGTCTGCTCCAGCAAATGACGACCCAGTCTCTGGAGGAACAGCTTCCCTACCACGATTCCCGCCGTGGCCTGGCCATAACGGCAGACTGCATTCTGGACAATCGGGAGGAGCTCATGGACCAGCTGCTCATTCCACAAGAGCTGAGATCCCCCATGCCAGACAGCCAGCTCCTGCTGTGGGCCTATGAGAAGTGGGAGGGACGCATGCCGGAGCGGCTTGTGGGAGACTTCGCCTTCATCATCTGGGATCCGCGTCAGCATGTTCTGTTCGGTGCCCGGGATTTCTCCGGAGCGAGAACGCTGTATTATCATCGTGACCGGCAGCAGCTGTCCCTGTGCACCATGATTAAACCCCTGCTGTCCCTGCCCCATATACATAAAAGTCTGAACCATACCTGGCTGGCCGAATTTCTCGCCATCCGCGGCGTGTTCGAGCCGCCTGATATGCTCTCCACTGTTTATGAGGGGGTTGCCCAGCTGCCTCCCTCACATACCCTCACCGTCAGAGGAAATGACATCACGATTCAGAAATATGACAGCCTTAGAAATATCAGCCCGCTGCAGCTATCCTCCTCTCAGGAGTACGACGAAGCTTTCCGGGGAGTCTTTCAGAAAGCGGTGACCTCCCGCTTCCAACGGAGCCACCGCAAGGTGGGCGGCTATCTCAGCGGAGGTCTGGACTCCGGTTCCGTCGCCAGCTTTGCCGCCAAGGCACTCCAGCAGCAGCAGCGGCCGCTGCATACGTTCAGCTACGTCCCGGCCGAAGATTTTGAAGACTGGACACCCAAGCGCAGACTCGCCAATGAGCGGCCGCTGATTGAACAGACGGTTCAGTTTGCCGGTAATATGGAGCCCAGCTACTTGAGCTTTCAAGGAGCCAGCCCGTTCACCGAGATCGATGAATGGCTGGACACCCTGGAGTCCCCTTACAAATTCTTTGACAACACCTTCTGGTTCCGCGGCATTCATGAAGCCGCAAGCCAACAGGGCATTGGTGTCCTTCTCAGCGGTGCCCGTGGTAACTACAGTATCTCCTGGGGTCCCGCATTTGGTTATTACGCCACTCTCTTGAAGCAGCTTCAATGGGGCAAGCTTCGGCGGGAGGTTCAGCAGTACAGCTTGAATACCGGCACCAGGCGCAAAATTATGTATTCTGTCTTGTGCCGCAAAGCGTTTCCGATCGTCAATCGGCTCAAGCCGGTGGGAACAGCTTACGAGTTTCCGCAAATGATCAATGACGCTTATGCTAAAGAAACCGGCATCTACCATCGACTGCAGGATCAGGCCTTTATTGGCATCGGCTCTGAAGCCGAGCTGCCGGCAGATCCGCTGGAGGCGCGAAAGGTTCATTTTGAACGCATTCACATGTGGGGTACGACCGGAACGAGCAGCTCCAAGCTTTCACTTCGCTACTCTCTTTGTGGCCATGACCCGACGAATGATCTTCGTGTCATCCGGTTCTGCCTGGCAGCACCCATCGAGCAGTTTGTGCAGCAGGGCATGGATCGGGCGTTGATTCGCCGCTCCACCAAGGGCTTGCTTCCGGATTCGATCCGCCTGAATCAGCGCACGCGAGGTATACAAGCGGCCGACTCCCTGCACCGAATGAAGCCGCATTGGCAGGAATTCTTGAACGCTCTGGAGCAGATGCGGCAGGATTCGCGGATGCAGCATGTGATGAACATGCCGGCCGTAGATACCGCGCTTGCCGAAGCACGGCAAGGTATTGCGTCAGATCAAGCTTACCAGCCGGCATTCAAGCTTCTCATGCGAAGTCTCATTTTGCATCGATTTCTGCAGCACCACATGTAAAGCACTGTGCTTGAAAGGAGGTGAATGCAATGAAAAAAGAATGGAATGCTCCTACATTGGAAGTGCTTGACATGAACATGACCATGGCAGGCCCTGGCGATGCTCGTCCAGACCTTGTACAACCGGACCCGGACGAACAGGTACACTTCAGCTAATGCTGTCCACATGTACAAAAACAGCCCCTGTACCGCTTCCTCCGGGTATACGGGCTGTTTCTCTTCTTACTTGATAGAAGGAGTGAGTGAATTGTCTCAAGAATTACATTCCATCCCGATGTACAAAGCATTTGGCTTGCACATACAGAGTGAAATTCCGCTGCCGGAGCTGCCGAATCTCCCCCCTGCTTCAATCCAGGCACCACATTCTGCTGAGCCGATCGATCTTTACATTGGCTATGCTGACCTTGCCAGCCAGTGGGCTTCTTACTCCCCAACGGGTGCTTATATCAACACGCCGGACACCTATATGCTGCGCATCGAAGGCCTGGCTCTGTTCGCGTGTAAGAACGGGAACCGGATGGAGGCTTCTCCTGAGCCGGGAGCGGACCCGGATCAGCTGCGCCTGTACCTGCTGGGCACCTGTATGGGAGCGATCCTGCTCCAGCGTAAAATCCTCCCCCTTCATGGCAGCGCTATTGAAATCGACGGCAGAGCGTACGCCATTGTCGGCCATTCCGGACATGGAAAATCGACGCTCGCCTCAGCGCTGCTGCAGCAAGGTTATCGCCTGCTCACCGATGATGTGATCCCCGTCAGCAGGGATGCTAACGGCACCTTTCAGGTTACCCCCGCCTATCCGCAGCAGAAGCTATGGCAGGAAAGCCTGGATGTCTTCGGAATGAGCACCTCGGAATATCGTCCGCTGTTTGAGCGTGAGACTAAATTTGCTGTGCCGGTGACGTCCTCCTTCGTTCAGGATACCCTGCCGCTGGCCGGAATATTTGAGTTAGTCAAGGCAGACTGCAAAGACCTGATGCTTCAGGAAACAAGCCGGCTGGAACGGCTGTCCTTGCTGTCAAGGCACACCTACCGCAGCTCCCTCCTTGAAGGATGCGGCCTGACCGCTTGGCATTTTGATATCACTGCGCGTCTGGCCTCCCAGGTAGATCTGTACCGCATCTGGCGTCCTATGGACCAGCAAACGATACACTCCCTGCGCGAACTGGTGCTGGACAGAGCCCGCAGCGTCTCCGCAGCGTTCTCCCAATGATCCTGGTCCCCTCTTCTCTCCACAGCCAAAGAGAACATCCAGGAGATATCCCGGATGTTCTCTTTGGCTGTGCTGCTATTGCGGCGGCTGCATATGCTCCACCAGGATGGACCGGATTCGCTGGCGTTCCTTGGCTTCCACGATATAGTACCAGATTCCGCCGATGGTCGCGCCGGAGCCCTGAATTTCAATTTGCTTTGTGCCGTGTAGGTTCTTGCGGTATTTCGTCATCAGAATCTTCATTTCCTCAAAGGTGATGTCGGTCCTCACACTGCTCCCGATCCCCTCCAGCAGCTCATTCAGGCTGAATACCGTAGACATCTGCAAGGACTTCTGAAGCACGCCGTCAACAATCTGCCGCTGCCGCGTGTTCCGTCCGAGATCGCCCCGAGGATCCTCAAATCTCATCCGTGAATACGCCAATGCCTGATCACCCGTAAGCTCAATACTGCCCTGTGTAAAATGGTAACCCCCATAATCAAACGCCATCGTATTCTGAACGCGGACTCCTCCCAGCGTGTCAATGATCCGGGCGAAGCCCTCCATATTAACCTTCACATAAAAATGGACCGGTACCTGCAGGAACGATTCTACCGTGCGGACAGACATATCCACGCCGCCAAAAGCGTAAGCATGATTAATTTTGTCCACCGTTCCGTGGCCGGCAATCGCGGTTCTTGTATCGCGGGGGATGTTAAACATCAGGATGGATTCCCTGGCCGGGTTCACGGACAGCAGAATCATCGCATCCGAGCGTCCACGGTCATGCTCACGCTCATCCACTCCCATAACGAGTACGGTGAACGGCTCCTTCTGATCCAGATTAGCCTGGATCGCCGGAACACTTTCTCCAGCCCTAATCGAAATCGCTTCCTTGTCAATGACAGCAGCCATATCCGATTGCGTGGCCTTCGGCTTGTTCTCCTTAGAAACCGGCTCCGTCTGAAGCACCATTGGGGGCAAAGGTGTACGTTCTTCAAACATCTCATCCGCTGTTTTTTTCACCGAATGATACATACTGTACGCATAAATCCCGGTCCCAAGCAGCAAAGCTCCCAGAACCAGGGTGGTGATTTTCATGATTTTCCTCAAATGGGTTTGACTCCTTCCTTCCCTTCCATGACCCGATTCATATGTTTCTAGTCACAATTTGACAAAAGCAAATGTACTTTTCTGCGTAAATAGAACACGTATTTAAGTTAAAAGAACTAATGACCTACCTGCGCAAGTATAGTAAAATATATGTATTCTTTTATTTGCGGGGATACAGTGAAGCTCCAGACCTCCGCTCCCGCCGGGAATGCCCAAATAACGGGCTTTGATAATGATGAATACGCCGATCCACAGAGTACCGTGACATCATTCGATTTAGCATGCCGGTAATCCGGAGCTTTTGCGTTTCATCCGTCTGCAGCTTGACGATATAGAGCATTCGGCTCTCCCACGGCTTACTCCCTGCAATCTCCCCTTGCAGCAGAAGACGGTCTCTGGAGTCCATAAGCTCATAGATCAGCTGGACGCGATCTGATTCAGGAATTCCCCACTCACACAGAAACAGCAGCTGCTGTGGGCTGATTTCCAGCACAGTGACCTCGTGGAAACGCCCGGATATAGGAAGTGTGCCGATGGCGGCAAGCTGTATTCGAACAGATGGGCCATATTGAATGCCCGAGAACATGGAACTATCCATAATACCCCTTCTTCTTTCGAGATTTCTGGTATAGGACATTCAGATCATGGATACAATGATACCAAATGTTTCAAGAAGATACGTTTCGTATCTAATTTCTATTTCCATATTACGATACATAATGTATCTAGTCAATACGCTTCCTTAGGATTTACGTGCAGTATATCCATTTATTTCATTGGAAATTTTATTGTTAATATAAAGGTGTGATTGTTAGTTACCGGAGGAGGACCATACATGAATTACGGAGAAAGGATTGCAGCATTGCGGGAGCAGCGGGGCTGGACTCAGGAGGAGCTCGCAACTTCGATCGGTATCACCCGTGCTGCGTTATCCCACTATGAGAAGAACCGGCGCAAGCCGGATTTCGAAACCTTGACCGGACTGGCAGACCGCTTCAATGTGTCCATTGATTATCTCATTGGACGGACCGGCAACGAGAAGATGGTCATGGAGCCGGATGTCAGACAATTTGTGGATGAGCTGGAGCTGTCGGATGAGGACCTGTTGAATCGATTCCACTTAACTGTAGATGGCCGCAAGCTGAGTGAAGACGAAGCCCGGCGTTTCATTGCTTTCGTTCGGATGGAACGCTCGATGAAATAACAAATCCCCGGATCTGTTCACAGATCCGGGGATTCTTTCCAAGCTGCGGCGGCTCGTAAACCACCCTCTTCGCTGCTATTCGTCTTCTTGAAGCGCAAGATGCTGCTTCCATTTGTCGGGATGGATTCCCATTTGGCTCATAATGGCATGAATGTCCAAGCTTTTTGGCTCCTGATTCGGCTGCGGATTATTGATCCGCGTTCCGGTCTCTCTCTCCTTATTCATCCGCTACTTACCTCTTCCTTCCTTATCTATTCTCTCCATCCCCCGGTATGATTACATCGCGTGCCAGCCCTAACCTACTTACCAATATTATAATGGACCAAGCCTTGAGATGCTGTCGTCTCATGGAGGCTTGCCTATAAATTTTAGCTTCTAATTTTGTCGAATACTCAGCACATTTTACTATCCAATACTGAATTGTTAGATTTAGGCTGGCTTTTGAGTAGCGTGGTTTGTCATTATGCAAGCAGCAGGGCTTTATACCCAAATTTCTGTAAACCCTTTCATTTGAGACTTCGATATGTCCATGACACGTTATTATAAAAAGAACGGGACGCTCCGTAAGGAGACGTCCCGTTCTCATGTCTGTTCGTCTATACTGCTTGTGATTTAGGCACCGCCAGTGCGCGCCAGCTCTCGCATATTCGCTTCGAAAGCGGCCAGCAGGGCAGCATCCCCGGTCAAGCCTTGATCCTGGACCTTCTGAATCTGCTCCAGCATCCGCTTGTAATCCTTCGGTATCACCTTCACGAACTTAGACCGTGATTGCTCCCAGTCTCCCAGAAGCTCCTGCGCTACACTGCTGTCCGTGTACATGGAATGCCGCTGAAGCATCGAGAACAGAATTTCAGACTCCTCTGCATCCTCTACGCGCTCCAGAAGCACCATTTCGCGATTGCAGCGATCCATAAAGTTTCCTTCCGGATCGTACACATAGGCTGTACCTCCAGACATCCCGGCTGCAAAGTTCCGGCCCGTCTCGCCCAGTACGGCTACACGTCCGCCGGTCATATATTCACAGCCGTGATCGCCTACGCCTTCAACGACAATGCTAGCTCCGGAATTCCGAACCGCAAAGCGTTCACCGGCAATCCCGCGGATATATGCTTCACCGCTCGTTGCTCCGTAAAATGCCGTGTTGCCGGCAATGATGTTCTCTTCCGGTACAAAGGTCGCCTGCGGGGAAGGCTTCACAATAATCTTTCCTCCCGACAAGCCTTTGCCGATGTAGTCATTGCTGTCGCCCTCTACTGTCAGCGTCATGCCCTTCGGTACAAAGGCGCCAAAGCTTTGGCCTGCAGAGCCTACGAAGGTAAACTGAATCGTATCATCCGGCAATCCGGCAGCGCCATACTTGCGAGTGACCTCGCTGCCGACAATTGTACCTGCAGCACGATCTACGTTCGTAATGTGGTACCTGCCTTCTACAGCTGTGCCAGCTTGAATTGCAGGCTCCGCTTGACCCAGCAGAACGCGCATATCCAGCGTTTCTTCCAGACCGTGGTTCTGGTGCTGAGTACGGTAGCGCGTGCTCTCTTCGTTCAGCTCCGGCGTATAGAGAAGCGCGGAAATGTTGACGCCTTTCTTCTTCCAGTGGCTGTCTACATTGACGGAATCCAGGCAATCCGTGCGTCCGATCATTTCATCAACGGTGCGGAAGCCCAGCTCAGCCATCTGCTCCCGCATATCCTCTGCCACAAACTTCATAAAGTTCACAACATGCGCCGGATCTCCGGTGAAGTTCTTGCGCAGCTCAGGATTCTGGGTAGCGACGCCGACCGGACAAGTATCCATTTGACATACACGCATCATGATACAGCCGATCGCAACCAGTGGAGCTGTGGAGAAGCCATATTGCTCCGCGCCCAGCAGCGCCGCAATGATCAAATCACGGCCATTCAGCATCTTGCCGTCCGTCTCCAAAACGACGCGGTCCCGAAGGTTGTTCATCATCAGCGTCTGATGCGTTTCGGCAAGGCCCAGCTCCCAAGGCATACCGGCATGACGGATAGAGCCCTGTGGTGAAGCGCCGGTACCCCCGTCGTAGCCGCTGACCAGAATAATATCTGCACGTCCTTTGGCAACGCCTGCGGCAATCGTGCCCACACCGACCTCGGAAACGAGCTTGACGTTAATGTCTGCACGAGGATTACTGTTCTTCAGATCGTAGATCAGCTCAGCCAGATCCTCAATGGAATAAATATCATGGTGAGGCGGAGGCGAGATCAGGCCGACGCCCGGCGTGGAGCCGCGAACCTCTGCGACCCAAGGATACACCTTACGTCCCGGCAGCTGGCCTCCCTCACCCGGCTTGGCACCCTGCGCCATCTTGATTTGAATTTCATCCGCATTCACCAGGTAGTTCGAGGTTACACCGAAGCGTCCTGAGGCTACCTGCTTGATGGCGCTGCGGCGGGAATCGCCGTTCTCATCCAGTGTATAACGTGCCGGATCCTCGCCGCCTTCACCGGTATTGCTTCGGCCACCGATCCGGTTCATCCCGATTGCAAGGCTCTCGTGCGCCTCTTTACTGATAGAACCGAAGGACATCGCGCCCGTCTTGAAGCGCTTCATGATGTTCTCCAGCGGCTCGACCTCATCCAGAGGCACTGGCTTGCCTCCCGGCTTGATCTGAAGCAGAGCGCGGAGCGTCATATGGCTCTCGTTCTCACCTTGTACCAGCTCTGCGTACTGCTTATATACCTTGTAATCACCGGTGCGTACAGCTTGCTGCAGCAGGTGAATCGTTCTTGGATTGAACAGATGCTCTTCTCCGCCGTTTCTCCACTGATACTCACCTACAGAATCGAGCGCCTTATCGTTGCCATCTTTGTCTGTAAAGGCACGCTCATGGTGTGCCAGAGCCTCGGCAGCCACTTCCTCAAGGCCGATGCCTCCGATCCGGGAAGGTGTCCAGGTAAAGTACTGATCCACGAACTCGGACTTTAATCCGACCGCTTCAAAGATTTGAGCACCGCGATAAGACTGAATCGTGGAAATCCCCATCTTGGAGAGCACCTTCACGACGCCCTTGCTGGCAGCCTTGATGAAGTTCTTGACGGCCTTCTCGTGAGAAATACCGCGAAGCATCTTCTCTTGAATCATATCATCCAGAGTCTCGAACGCCAGGTAAGGGTTGACGGCACTTACGCCATAGCCCAGCAAGAGCGCAAAATGATGCACCTCGCGAGGCTCGCCCGATTCCAGCAGAATGCTGACCCGGGTACGCGTGCCTTGGCGAATCAGATGGTGATGCAGCGTCGATACGGCGAGCAGCGAAGGAATTGCTGCGTTCTCGCGATCAACACCGCGGTCAGACAGAATCAGAATGTTGTGGCCCTTCTTGATTACGCGGTCAGCCGCTTCACACAGGCCATCCAGCGCCTTGCGCAACCCTTCCGCGCCGTCTGCAGCGGTAAAGAAAATCGGAATGGTCATCGACTTGAAGCCTGGACGATGCACGTGACGGATTTTTGCAAAATCCTCGTTCGAGAGAATTGGAGAATCCAGACGGATATGACGGCAGCTCTCCGGCTCCGGCTGCAGCAGGTTCCGCTCCGGCCCGATGGTCGTAGCCGTAGAAGTGACCAGCTCCTCCCGAATCGCATCAATCGGCGGGTTGGTTACTTGGGCAAACATCTGTTTAAAATAATTAAACAGGCGCTGCGGGCGATCGGACAATACAGCCAGCGGAGCGTCATAGCCCATAGAAGCAATCGCCTCGGCGCCGGTCAGCGCCATGGGCTCCAGCACCTTGCGCAGCTCTTCATACGTGAAGCCGAAGGATTGCTGCAGCTGACGTACATTCTCATGCTTCGGATTTGGAAGCTCCGGTGCTTCAGGAAGATCTGAAAGCTCAACGAGATGCTCCTTCAGCCAATCGCCGTAAGGGAGCTCGGATGCAATCTTTGCCTTTACTTCTTCATCAGAAATAATGCGGCCTTCCTGGGTATCAACGACCAGCATACGGCCTGGGCGCAGACGATCCTTGCGCAGCACGTTCTCGGCCGGGATGTCCAGAACTCCTGCCTCGGAGGACAGTACAATCAGGTCATCCTTCGTCACATAGTAACGGGATGGACGAAGACCATTACGGTCCAGTGTCGCGGCAATCTGAACGCCGTCTGTAAATGCCATCGCGGCCGGGCCGTCCCACGGCTCCATCAGCGTGCTGTGATATTCATAGAACGATTTCTTCGTCGTGTCCATGCTCTCATGATTGTTCCAAGGCTCCGGCACCATCATCATCGCTACGTGCGGCAGGGAACGTCCGCTCAGATACAGAAACTCGAAGGTGTTATCGAACATGCCTGTATCCGAGCCGTCCGGGTTAATGACAGGCTTGATCTTCTCCAGGTCGCTGCCGAACACTTCACTCTCAAACAGGGATTGACGGGCATGCATCCAGTTCACGTTGCCGCGAAGCGTATTAATCTCACCATTGTGGATCATAAAGCGGTATGGATGCGCGCGCTCCCAGCTTGGGAACGTATTGGTACTGAAACGGGAGTGCACGAGTGCAATCGCCGAGGTCAGGGAAGGATTCTGCAGATCCAGATAGAATTGGCCGACCTGAACTGTCGTCAGCATGCCTTTATATACAATCTTGCGGCAGGAAAGGCTGGATACATAGAAGGTATCGCCTTCCGGCACATTGCTGTAGCGGATCGCCAGCTCAGCGCGTCTGCGGATTACATACAGCTTGCGTTCGAAATCAAGGTCGTTCTGAATATCTTCACTGCGTCCGATAAACACCTGGCGGACGTAAGGCTTCGCTGCCTTCGCCGTCTTGCCAAGCATCTCGTCATCCGTCGGGACATCGCGGAAGCCGAGCAGAGTCTGTCCTTCTTCAGCAATGATGCCGGCAAGCTTCTGCTCATGCACTTCACGAACGGCTGCATCATGGGAAAGGAACAGCATCCCGGCGCCGTACTGGCCTGCCTCTGGAAGCTCAAATCCCAGGCGCGCTGCTTCTTCAGCGAAGAAGCTGTGCGGAATCTGCATCATAATGCCCGCTCCGTCACCGGAATTCGGCTCACTGCCTTGTCCGCCGCGATGCTCCATATTGCCCAGCATTGTCAGCGCCTGGCTGACGATGCTATGTGAAGGGCTGCCTTTGATATGTGCGACAAAACCCATGCCGCAGGCGTCTTTCTCAAACTGCGGATCATATAACCCTTGTTTCTTCGGGAATTCGGTATGTTTCATAGTAAGCAACCTTTCCTGTTACAAAATAAAATAAAGCCGAAAAATGGGTCCTCCAAGACAAACCGGCCATTTCTCCTGCTTGGTGATCAATATTTGCATGACAATGACATTTTGTGCAAAATAATAAGAAGGAGCCTTCATCCATTAACATCAGAAGTTAGATTAGTGTTATTATTTTAGCATTCCCTTAATATCAGCGCAATTCAAACTTTTTATAATTTCGATAACTTTTGCTTTTGTGACCGTTCTCAAGCCAACTTACTTGATTGATTATGTATAATAATGCAAAAAAAACACCAAAAAAGACATTCCGCATTTTTCAGCGAAATGTCTTTTTTTGTCACTGCACGGCGGTTATTGCCGGAACGGGTTTGACTTTCTTCTTGTATTGATCTGTCAGAAAATACACGGCCGTCAGCACCAGGCATCCCACGCCAAAGGCGGACAATACCCCGATATTGCTCCAGATCACGCTCATTTCGCCAGTAGAAATCACAGCCTTGAACCCTGCTACACTGTAGGTCATCGGGAGCAGCGGATTAAACATTTTCATCCAATCCGGAATCAGTTCCAGCGGGAACGTGCCCGCGCTTGTCGTAAGCTGTAGAATCAGGATGACAATGGCGACAAAGCGTCCCGGCAGATCCAGCCAGGTCACTAGCATCTGAATCAGCAGCATATACGACAGACTCGTAACGATCGCGAATCCATAGAACATCGGTACGTTCTGGACCTCCAGATCAAAGCCGTAAATCAGAAGCAGTACGGCGAGCAGCGCCTGGATGATTCCCATGGCTGCAAAGGACAGCGTCCGACTCACCAGTCGGCTGAAGCCGCCAGCTCCAGGCACCGCCGACTCATATACCGGCATAACGATGGAGGTAATCAGGGCACCGACAAACAGTCCCAAAGACAGGAAATAAGGCGCAAACCCGGTGCCGTAGTTAGGCACTTCGTTTACCTTTTGCTCTTCTACCTGTACAGGCTCGGCAAACATGGTATAGTTGTTGTCTGTTGCCTGGACTGAGCCTGCCTTTTCTGCGGCTTCGTTAAGCTTGGATGCCAGCGTACCGGAGCCTGATTTCAGGGAATCCATGCCAATGACCAGCTCACCTGCTCCGACATCCAGCTCCTTCGAGCCGTCCGCAAGCGTGCCGACTCCGCTGCCCAGCTTGTCCGCGCCTTTGCTTAGCGCCAGCGTGCCCTGCTTCAGGCTGGCCGCGCCATCAGCGAGCGCACGGCCACCACGGGCCGCATCACCCAACTTACTGCCAAACTGCTTCATGCCCGCAGACAGCTGTTCTTGCCCCGCCGTCAGCGATTTCGCACCCGCAAGGAGCTGTTCACTGCCGCCGGACAGCTCCTCGCTGCCCTGTAGCAGCTCTTCTGCGCCGGTGTTCAATCTGCCTGCTCCCTCGCTCAGCTCGGCAGTCCCTATCTTCAGCTTCGCGGCGCCAGCCCGCAGCTGCTCCTGGCTCTCACTCATTCTTGCTGTGCCGGCCGCTACCTCCTGGCTTGCTGCCACCAGCTTCTGCAGCTCTGGCAGCGCAGCCAGCTGCTCACTACTTTCGGACAGCTGCTGTAAGCCCTCTGCCAGCGCTTCGGTCCCTTCCTGCAGAGCCTCGGCACCTTCCTTTGATTGCGCAAGGCCGGCTTCCAGGCTTTCAGCTCCGCTAGCGGCGCTTTGCGCCCCTGCCTGCAGCGCTGCAGCCCCATTGCGGCTGGCTTCCAGCCCTGCAGTCAATTCCCGGCTGCCGCTGGCTGTTCTTTCAATGCCGGCAGCCAGCTGAGTGCTGCCGGCGGCAGCGTCCTCTGCACCTGCCTGCAGCTCCTTCTGAGCCGCAAGCAGTTGGGACAAGCCTAACGCCAGCTCCTTCGCTCCCCCGTCCAAGGTGCTTGTGCCGGCCGCTACCTCCTGAACACCCTGCGCCAGCGGAGCCACTCCGGAGCGAAGCTCCTCTGTACCGCTCACCAGCTTGCTGAGATTGTCCTTCAGCTTGAGGGCCCCTTCATCCAGCTTCACCGCACCGTCTGACAGCTCAGAGGCACCCTGACCTGCATCGCTCAGTCCGCCTGCCAGGGTCTGAACTTGCTCAAATAATGTCTGGGTATAGGCTTCCGTCACTTTTGCAGACACACTTGACTGTATCTGCTTGACTGCACTTCCTCCGATCTGACCAGCAAGGAAGTTATAGCCTTCATTCGGCTCAAAGATCAGCTTCGCCGGCTGCGGTTGCTCATCCAGCACCGTTGTCGCCTGCTTTGAGAAATGCTCAGGAATGACAATCGTCATGTAATATTCGTTATTCAGCATTCCGGCCTCAGCTTCTTCGCGGCTAACAAACTGCCAATTGAAGTCACCGCCCTTTTTCAGCTCGGCCACAAGGTCCTCCCCGACAGCCAAATCCTTGCCCTCAAACTCCGCGCCCAGATCGTCATTGACGACCGCCACGGGTAGCTGCTCCATTTTTCCATAGGGATCCCAGAAGGCTCCTAAGAACATCCCGCTGTACATAATCGGAATAAACAGGACGGCAATGAGTGGAATCAGCAGCTTCCGATTACGCAGGGCCGCTCCCACATCCTTAAAAAACACATTCACTTTTCTCCATCTCCTCTTAATACAATATGACTGATTTGTTCATTTGGTCATTCTTGAGCGAAAAAATAAGACAATCCACATGGGCTGCCCCTCACCTTGTCCAAACGGGTCCCTCCGTTACATCCGGCCGGATCCCGCATCCTTTAGTCCCTGCTCCATAAACAGCATCATATATTGCTTCACGGCATCCTTCGCCAGCGGCTCTCTCAAGCCGTTGAAATCTCCTGCCAAAGACGTGTACAGCTTCAGCATCACAAAGGCAATAACCTGCGCATCGCAAGGCTTGATCTCCTGCTGCTCAATCGCGTTCTCCACCACTCCCTGAATATACGATACAATCCCATTCTCTACCTTGGACAAGCCATAGCCTGCCTTGGCGGTACCCAAATCCCGTTTCTCCTGCCCCAGCTTTACAAATAGTGAATGCTCATCCCGGAAATCCAGGAGCGCATCCAGCGCATCATACAGATTATCGAAGAAATGACGGTCCTTGCGGATCGTTCGCTCCGCGATCCTCTTCATCTCCAGCATGACCGAAAGCAGAATCTCTTCAAACAGCTCTTCTTTATTCGCAAAAAAAGTATAGATCGTCCCTTTGCCTACATTCGCAATCCGGGCTACCTGATCCATAGTTGTCGCTTTGTATCCAAAGCGTGCAAACGATTCGGCGGCGGCATCCAGAATCAGTTGACGGCGGTCTACGGCTGCCATATATCCATCTCCCTCCTTCGTGTATTATAATAGAAGAAACTTGTCCGGAATCGATAAATTGACTATAATTCAATTCTGGTCATTCAGTCATTCCAGTGTAGCAAATTCATCGCTGAAGCGCAATAGCTGCCAGAGGCTTGGATTTTACAAAAATAAACGGAAAACATCCGCAGTTGCAGCGTATATACTAGTAATGTCCTTTTTTGCGAAGTCACTCTTCAAAAATCCAATCCGTTTTTGTAAGATAGAGGAAGAAAGAAGTGGTGAAAACATGCGAAAAACAAGAGTGCTTCTCTTTTCAGAAGGCTTCGGCACAGGACATACCCAAGCGGCGTATGCATTGGCAGAAGGCCTCAAGAGAAAGAATCCGCATATTCAGTGCCGGGTCATTGAGCTTGGCAATTTCCTGAATCCGACAGTAGGCCCGCTGATTCTTTCTGCTTACCGCAAGACGGTAAGCGTCCGGCCCCGGCTTGTAGGCATGCTGTACCGTTCACAATACAAGAAATCACTGAACAAGCTGACCCGGCTCGCACTGCACCGGATTTTTTATGCGCAGGCTTCCCAGGTCATTCAGCAGCTCAAGCCGGACCTGATTATATGCACCCATCCTTTTCCCAATGCCGTGGTATCCCGGCTCAAGCGTCAGGGACTGCACGTTCCTTTATACACGCTGATTACTGATTATGATGCGCATGGAACCTGGGTGAATCCCGAGGTTGATGAATACCTGGTATCCACGCCGCAGGTGAAGAAGCTGTTGATGCGCAGATCGATCTTATCGCAGTACATACATGTAACCGGCATTCCGGTCCATCCGAAGTTCTGGGATCCTGAGCCTCCCGAGGCTCTCCGGACGGAGCTGGGGTTCAAGAATATGCCAACGATCCTGATCATGGGCGGCGGCTGGGGGCTGATGTTCAATAAGGAGCTGCTCAGCAAGCTGGCATCGAGAGCTGACGATATTCAGCTGATCTTTTGCATGGGACAGAACGAGAAGCTCGTCGCCGAGATGAAGCACAATCCGTTGTTCCGCCATCCGCACATTCATGTGCTGGGATACCGCAAGGATATCCACAAGCTGATGGGCGCCTCGGATCTGCTCATTACAAAGCCCGGGGGCATGACGTGCACGGAAGGAGCCGCCAAGGGCATTCCGATGCTCTTCTACGAGCCGATTCCGGGTCAAGAGGAGGAGAACTGTCACTTTTTTGTGAGTGAGGGGCTTGGTGAGGTACTGGATCAGCCTGCGGTGCTGGATAAATGGCTGCAGCTGCTCTCCTGCCGCTATGAGGACGTTCTGCAGTACCGCCGCCGCATGATGGACGGGGTTTCCCCGCATCTTATGCCTGATCACTGTGTGAATCAAGTGCTCTCCATGCTGAACCGCGAAACCGTGGCCATTCCCCATGGCGTTCAGGTGCTCGTGGATCAATAGTCTATCTGCCATCATTCAATAGTACTGTGCATCCTATACAAAAGGCTGGGCCCGCATGAGCAGCGGGTCCAGCCTTTTTGGGCGATTAGATATGAGGTTGTCTATAAGTCTATATCTCCAGACTTTGTCCGGATGTCAGCGGATAGCCTTCGATGCCGGACTGCTTCAGCCGGTTACAAAAGTCCTGTCCATCCTGCTCAATACCCGGAAAGGTGTTATAGTGTACCGGGATGACCCGTGGTGTGCGCAGCCATTGCGCTGCCAGCAAGGCATCCTGCGGTCCCATCGTGAGCGCATCTCCGATCGGCAGTGCCGCGCAGGCTATGGAATTCATCTCGCCAATCATCCGCAGATCACTGAAGAGCGCGGTATCCCCGGCATGATAAAAGGTATGTCCTCCCATGGTGAGCAGCACGCCGGCCGGCTGTCCTGCATATACCCAGGAGTCTCCGTCCGATACGGATGAGGAGTGCAGCGCACTCGTCAGCTTAACCTCAAAGCCGTCATATTTGCGGGCCCCGCCAATATTGAGTCCATCGGCTTGAACCCCTTTTTTGCTGCAAAATACAGCAAGCTCATACACTGCAATAATCGGGCAGTTATTTCTCCTGGCAAGATCGATGCAATCGCCAAAGTGATCATCATGGCCATGAGTCAGAATGACCGCATCCACTTCAATATTTTCCGGGGACACGCCACTTGAAGGATTGCCGGACAGAAAAGGATCTATAATCACCCTCGTCGCCTCATGCTCAACCAGCGTGCAGGAATGACCGTAATACGTTATTTTCACAGGGTTAGCACCTCCTGCTGTTACATTACCCGAAGGAAGCTATTTGTAAAAAGAATGATTTCCGATTTTTTTCGCAAAGGTTCTGGAATGATGCACCGTTAGGTCTTGAGCTAACGTTAAGGACAGAAAAAAATACGTATCATCGCTGACCGCCTTCTCGCCATGAAGTGCAGCATGCACCGCTTTAATCGTCTCTTCGCTCGGTTTTACCCGGTCCATACGTCCGTTCGCAACGGGACTGAACTGATGCTTCTGGTAGATCACATTTCTAATCGTGTCGGGAAAATTGGCTGACCGCAGCCGGTTCAGGACAACATTGGCAACTGCCACTTTGCCTTCGTACGGTTCGCCTTCCGCCTCTGCCATAACAATCTTTTGGAGCAGAAGCAGCTCTTCAGCTGACAAAGCGTATTCCCAGGTAGCGTGCTGCTTCTCATTCTGGGTTAACGTCTTCGTTCTTGTGAAGAATAAAGTTGTGGGGGGGTGTAGGCTGTTCGCCTTGGCATTAACGGCATGAGTCCCCTCTGTGTTCTTCGGCTTCGCCTGGGCCTTAGGTGCTGAATCTTCTGTGCTCTCATCAACGGGCTTGGCTGTGCTTTTCGAATGCTGGCTCGCAGTTGCTTTCTCTTTAGCCTGAGCTTCTTCCTTGTCGGATTCGCTCTCCTGCTGCCGGGGTTCCGGAATAGACAATGCCTTGTCTGGCTCCGGCTTCCAGCCTTGAAGCTGGCTTGAATAATGAAATGCCGGTAGTTGAAACGGTTGGTTCTCATTCGGGCTTGAATGTTGAATCGGTGCTGCATTTGGCTTGACTGCCTGTATCGCTGTGCTGCTTGTTAAATCGGTACTCTGTCGGCTTGCTTCGCCGGCTTGCTGTGCCGAGGCCGCAGATGGCTTGCCGTTCACCAGGGAAGGCTTGCTCTTCTCTGTCTGTTCTGCGGATGTCTGCATTCCCAGCAGGCTTATTAAAGACAAGCTCACTAAAAGCGCTCCGACCAGCAGAGCGATGAAGCGATTTTGCCTAAACATTGAAATATCCATGTTCTTCCTCCTATAAGTCGGCACATTCCCTCTCTATGTAACCAGAAATTCAGGAGTTGAAAACACCCATTCTCGCAAAAATAAAAAGTTTGAGCGCGCTTCTTCCTGAGAGATCAGCCTGAAAAAGCAGCTCGTTCCTGAACTTCGTACATAGGGCTGGCACCCATCACGGTCCGATACAGCACCAGAGCGTCCGCCGTGAAGCGAACACGCTCTGGTCCCTGCTCCAGGCAGGGGATGGGAATGCGGCCGTCTATAAATTTTCTGGCAGCGGTAATATGAGGCCGGTAAGGGCGTTCCTCCGGCTTTAAGCCGAGGGCTGCCATACTGGCGGTCACACGCTGCTGCAAAAGCTGCAGCTCCTTCAGATCTCCGTCCACGCCTGTCCACATGACTCGCGGCGAAGCAGCCAGCCCGAACACCCCGCCCTTGCCGAGCGTGAGTGAAAAAGGCTTCTGTATCGCTGCAACGCTGGACAGGCTAGACACCACGGAGGCCGTCATCTCCGGATCCAGATCTCCAAGAAACTGAAGAGTAATATGATAATCCTGCGGGTGCACCCATTTGCGGAAGGACAGATGCTCCTTCAGTTCTTGAGTCCATTGAAGCATAGCGCCGGCTGCTTCCCGGGGCAGCGGCAGGGCGACAAACAAACGCATGACCGAGCTTCGGTCGGCTGCATTCATGCCATAACCTTCTTTCCTTTGTGGTTTGATTGCACCCTTACAGGATGTGCATTTCCCGCACTAAGTTCTACATGATACCATAAAATCTGAAAAAGGGAATGCAAAAAACTCCCAGCACGCCTGAAACGGCGTCGATTCAGCCTCTTCAGCTGCGTATATTTCATCAGCTTTGAATCCTGTTGTCAAGTCAGTGAGGCAGGGTTATGGTCAACCTCCACCCCCTTCATGTAAGCGCTATACTCCTTGCCAGATCCCGATTTTCAGGGGTGCACCTGTTCCCCTATGGCAGACCCGGCCACTGATGCTGGATGTTTCCCGACATGCATCACTGGTTTAATTCTGATAAAATATTGAACGACCTGGTACTTTTTTCATTCATCTGAAGGAGGAGACCCCATTCATGCCGAAAATTGTTGCATTACACAAGCTTTCCCAGGAAGAACAGAACCGGATCACCGAGGCAGCGCAAGGCTATGAGCTCGTTGTCGGGAAGTATAAGGAGCTTCCATCCGGAACCGTATCCTCTGCGGATATTGTGCTGGGCTGGACCAAGGATGCTCAGGAGGAAGCCTTGCAGGAGAACAGCCGCGTTCGCTGGATCCAGGTTTGGTCCGCCGGTGTTGATAAGCTGCCATTACAGGACTTCAAAGCCCGGGGCATCCAGCTTACGAATGCCAGTGGTGTGCACAGTATTCCGATTACCGAGCATATTTTCTCGCTGATGCTGGCCTTTAACCGGAATCTTCACCGCGCGATTGAAGGACAAAGCAGCCATCAATGGATCAAGGGCGGAGATTTTCGCGAGCTGTCCGGCAAAACCGCTGTCATCATCGGTGTCGGTCACATCGGAAGTGCTGCGGCGAAGGCAGCGCAAGCCTTTGGAATGAGAACGATTGGCGTCCGCCGCTCTGGCAAGCCTGACCCTTATATTGATGACATGATGACCACAGACAAGCTGAATGATGCCCTTGCGCAAGGAGATTACTGCATTAACATTTTGCCGCTCACGGACGAAACGAAGGGTTTGTTCAATAAAGACCGGTTTGCTGCCATGAAGAAAGGAGCTTTCTTCGTCAACGTAGGCCGCGGACCTAGTGTAGTTACCTCCGCCCTTGTCGAGGCGCTGCAATCCGGACATCTGGCTGGCGCCGGACTGGATGTGTTCGAGGAGGAGCCGCTTCCAGCGGACCACCCGCTGTGGGATATGCAGCAGGTCATTATGACCCCGCATACGGCCGGTGATACGGTTCATTATAACAAACGGATTATGGATATATTTATAGACAATCTGAAGGCTTATGCAGATGAAAAGCCCTTGCCGCGCAACGTCATTGATTATGAGCGGGCGTACTAAGGGCTGTCAGCAGCTTCAATATAGATAGCAATAATCCCGGCAGTGTGACTGCCGGGATTTGCTATGATTACATACTCTGGCACAGCCATATATCCCGCGTAAAGGTACCCTTGCGGGTCTGTACATGTCTCAGCACCGTCCAGCCGGTGTCTGCAAGGAGCGTCTCCAGCGGCTCGGTCGCTACGATTACGGCTCGTCCCGTCAGGCGGCGCAGCGACCTGAGCATCTGTATCTTCTCTTCCTCCGGAAGCACTGAGCAGACGTTGTACGGCAGATCCAGCACAGCTGTATCATAGCGGCCGCTGCGGTCATTCATATCCTGAATTCGTACACAGTCCTCGCCATACCCGTAATGCCGCAGATTGACTCTCGCACCCTGCACAGCAAGCGGATTTAAGTCGCCGCCTTCTGCTCTCAGCCCCATTGAGAGCGCCTCAATGAGCACATTGCCCATGCCGCAGCAGGGGTCAAGGAACGTCGTTCCCTCCAGCCGGGGTGCTGCAATATTGACGAGTGCCCGCGCGGTCCGCGAGCTGAGGCCTGTCGAATAATTGTGCGGCTTGGAGGTATGCTCCAGCCACTGCCGCGGAGGCAGGTGCAGCTCACCGAGCAGCCATTTCCCTCCCGTGGCGGCCAGGCCGAAGGTGACATCCGGCGACTTCATTCGGGCCTGTCCCTGAATACAAGCGCCGATGCTCCTTTCCCGTGTTCGCTGCTCTTCATAGCTGCAGGCATCGCTTTCTTTCAGGTAGACGACCTTGAAGGTCATCTCCTCCGGCAGAGAGAGGCTAGCTGCCTGAAGCGCCAGCTCCTCGGCCGTTGAAGCGGCAAACCAGACATCCAGCCGCGCTGTCAGAAACGGACTCCGGTCCGGGTTAACAGCTCTTTCACTGAATAGCAGGCCCCGGCTGGACGGTGCAGGCGATGGTTTCGGCGTAACAGGGAAAGATCCTAGCAGCTCTGACAGCTCCAGCGCGCACAATGCCTGCTCGGATTCATGGGCAGCATAGGTGTAAAGATATGCATCCATCATGCTCATCCCTGCCGCATCACCTGAGACAGCAGGCGGTAAGAGCTCAGGCGCTGTTCATAGCTGCCCAGCGGCGGCGTAAAGATCATAAATTCACTGCAGCCGTAGTACTCTGCCATCAGCAGCAGCCGTGAATGTACCTTGTCCGGCGTGCCTGTAATGACCCGCCGCTCTTTCTCTCCTTCTTCCATAGGAAATCCGGGCATTACGGCCTGCTCCGCCAAGGCCTCGGCTTCCCCCGGTACCGCGGCACAAATCACACTCACAGCAACCATCGCTGCCGGTGACGGTTGCAGCGGCGATGCTGTGAAGCTCTCCCGGTATTGTGCCAATATTTCTTTGCCGTCCTTCTCACTCATAAACTGACCGAACACATAACCTGTCCCGTGCTCAGCCGCCAGGGCAGCACTCTTGGTGTTCGTACCCAGCATCCAGAGTGCCGGCTGGATCTTAGGCACCGGCTTAGCGGTTACCGCAGCTCCCTCATACGTATAAGCATCCTGAAGCAGCTCGCTCAGCGCCTTCACCCGATCACGCATCTCTGCCACATGCGAGAGGTAATTGCCGCTCAGTGCCATCGAAGCATGGGCGGAGCCTCCGGGAGCCCCCCCGATGCCCAGATCTACCCGATCCGGGAACAGTGCTGCCAGCATGCGGAAATTCTCCGCTACCTTGAGCGGACTGTAATGCGGGAGCAGCACCGCTCCTGATCCCAGGCGAATCTGCTTCGTAGCCGCGCCAATTCGCGCCAGCAGCACCTCCGGCGAAGCGCAGGACAGCTGATCCATATCATGATGCTCTGCCGCCCAGTAACGATGATATCCCCAGTGCTCCGCCTCCTGTGCAAGTGTTACAGCCTGCTGCAAGGCTTCTTCAAAGCTTGATTCCCCGGTGTGCGGAACGAGATCAAGCACGCTTAATGACAGCTGTTGCATGTGAACCCCCTCCTGATGACGTTCTCTTGCCGTTCATTAATCCAGGTCATAGATAGAGCCGACCTTTAATCCAAACAGCTCGTTATAGATTTTCTCTGCGAAGGCGTCCGTCATGCCTGCAATATAATCAATGACCATATGCTCCCAGGTCCAGATCGGCTGTGACCGCTTCTGATCCTCTTCATAGCGCTGGAGCCAGTCCGAGGGAATAATGGCTTTGGACGACTCCGGATCGAGAAACGCGCCCCATAGGCGCCGGATGATCCACTCGCTGCGCTTTTGCAGCCGCTGGACGCGAAGATCGCGGATCATTGTCACCCAGGCGAAGCTTTTGAGCACACTGACCGTTCTCAGCATATCCTCGTCCTCCGCGCCCTCCTTCACGAACGTCACCTTTTTCCAATCTCCATCCGGAATGACGCCCAGGCTCCCGACAAACAGGCTGACCCAATACGCCTTCACCTCGCGCCGGGTGCGGGAATAATCATGCTGACACAGGGGCAGCTTCTCATTCCAGACACGCTGGAAGTCATCCAGCACCTGTGCTACCTTGGGGCCGATACTCTCCGGCTGCCAGCCGCTCCAGAAATCATCCTCCAGTGTCGTAATCTTCTCCACAATGAGCCGGTTCAGATGTCCGTCTCTCAAAAAATGCTCATGCACCTCAATCTTGCCCGCTTTAATTCCATCCTCCAGATCATGCGCGGAATACGCGATGTCATCGCAAAGATCCATCAGCTGCGCTTCCAGCGTCCGCTTCTTGTCCGGAATTTCCCAGGCCTGTCGAATCTGTGAAATATACTCCCACTCATGGCGGTACATGCCCTTGGGCTTCTCCAGCCCGGAAAAAGGATACTTGTTCACGCCCAGCAGCACGGCATCGGAGAGGTTCAAGCCGTTAACATCCTCTCGTTTCTCCAGAAACATCATCAGACGGAAATTATGTGCATTGCCTTCAAAATGCTCATATTTCTCCCGCATCAGCCGCTTCACCCGCAACGCCTCTGCGGGGTCCGGAATGCCCGGCTGCTTCGCCAGCTCCTGCTCCGTCTTCCGGTCCACCAGCTTATCCAAAATATCCTGAAGCACCTCCTCGCCCTTATGGCCAAACGGAGGATGCCCGAAATCATGCGCGATCGCCGCGCACTCTACAACCTCGGGATCGATGATCAGACCGGCACTCTCTGCCGACTCCGGCAGCACCTCCGGGTAAGAGCGAAGCAGGCTGCGCGAGGCCTCCCTCGCAATCTGCGCCACCTCCAGGGAATGCGTCAAGCGCGTGCGGTAGTAATCTCCCGTGCCGGCCCCGAATACCTGCGATTTGCCCTGCAGCCGCCGAAAGGTCGGCGAATGAATCAGGCGGGAATAGTCCCGCTCATAAGCGGCCCGGGTAACGTCCTGCTTCGTCTGCTCCGGATATTGCCGATGCTCCCGCAGAGACTTCAATATATGCTCCATACTGTTCCACTCCTGTAACCAGTCTCTCTGTCTTGTTTTCTAATTATATGTTATTCCTGACGGTATTGAAAAAGGATGTCAGGTATTTTTGGAGTTTACTTCTTTCCATGAGATGCATTCCGATCATCCCGAAGTTCTTTTTGCAGCTCCAGAACAGCATGGTTTAATGCTTCAAGCTTCTTCTCAACACGCAGCAGCAAGAATCCGGCTACCACAATTGGAAATCCCAGGTTCGAAACCACAGAGCTCATCAGTGTAATCCAAGAAGAGTCCTGCATACATCACTCGCCTCCTTTCCTTTATCGACTTTGTGTCGTAACACTGAGTACACCTATTCCTTGAAATGAGGTATCGCCTCCGTTTACTACAATTATTGTACCTTCTTCAGGATATATCGCTGACGATTCAAGGAAGAACCTCGGGCGAATCTCGGGACAAAAAAAGTAAGAACACACGTTCCTATTTAGAGGTGCTTGTCCCGATGTATATTAGCTCATAGCTCTGCCATTTCCCTTCGCCTTGCTCCCCTTACGCAGCTTCTCCAGGTGAAGCATTCCCCGATCTGCAAACGCAAGAGCCAGCTTGTAAAAAGCGCGGCTGCGGATTTTGGCATACGTATCCTTGCTGACGGGCGGCTCCAGCATGTGATTGTACACCTTGTAATCGTAAACGTCGTCCTGCTTCAAATATCGCTCTCGAATCAGCCGCTGCTCCCGTTCGCTCAGCCGTTCTACCATGAAATCAATCGTATCGCAATACTGCTTCCTCGCGGCAGGGTCATCCATGTTGGTGTTCTCTGCCTGCGCAGTCTGCTCTGAGGTTCCATTGGTGGGACCATGAGATCTGTCACCGTATAAAGCGGTCAGATCGGTTTCCCGGGCTTCAAAGGTGATGGTTTTATAAATGCGGTATTTTTCAAACAAGGCTTCAATGGCCTGCTGGGTCTTGCGGCGATCCAATTCTGGTAAATGGTGATTCATGCTTCCTCACTCCTTAAAAAATGTAGTGCGGGCTCAAAGGCTCTTCCATTTATGGAAGCTCATGTTCCCATTTTGTTCGTATTTAAGATCAATATACCACTATTTGGTGTTTGTCGTAAAACAGGAATGCGTGACCCTTTTTCAAGCCTGCTTAAGATATGCTCTTGTTTCCTTGCCTTTTGGCAACGATACGCAGGATTTTAGAACCTGTTGGCAACACGCCGGATCGTGTTTATACTATATAAAGGATGCAGTATATTTGAAGGTTTAGGAGTGGCGGATGTGGAGCAAGCATTTGGCGAGTATCTGAAAACACTTCGGGAAGATCAGAATCTCAGCATCAGTCAGCTATCGCAGGCGGCCGGCATTAGCGGCTCCCAAATTTCCCGGATTGAAAACGGCCTGAGAGGGATTCCCAAGCCGCAAACGCTCCGCAAGCTCGCGGAGGCGCTTCAAGCTCCTTATGAAGAGATGATGCAGGCGGCAGGATACTGGGAGGATCTGCAGTCCTCCGAGGACGAAGACAAGCTCGTGATTCCGGAATGGGCCACCAACAAGGACAAAAGGGATTTCAAGCACCTGCTCGAGGATGACGGAGAGCTTATGTTTGATGGAATTCCGCTGGACCAGGAGGACAAGCAGCGTATCAAGGACGTCCTGACCGGACTTTTCTGGGAGGCCAAGAAAATGAACAAGCGCGGCAGGAACAAGCCATAGCTGTCCAGAATGTAAGGGGAGAGATTAAGTAAACGCTGACTCCCGTTAAATTTAGTAAAGCTGCAGGTGAATATCATGGATGATCTGCTTCAAGCACTTGTACGCAAGCTCGTACGCAAACACCATACAAGCTGTCCTTTTACACTGGCTTCGCTGCTCGGCGTTCACATCCGTTATGCTGATCTCGGCAAGTCTACCAAGGGGCTTTACGTCCGGAAGCTACGGCGGCGATTCATTGTCATTCATTCCAGGCTGCCGTTGGAGTGGCAGCGGTTCGTCTGTGCCCATGAGCTGGGTCATGATCGGCTGCATAAAGGGATCAGCCGCTTGTTTTTGGAGGATCACTCGTACTTTTCGCCAGGGAAGCTTGAACGCCAGGCCCATCGCTTCGCCATTCTGCTGCTTACCGCTAACGTGACACTGCAGCCCGACGAATCATTGAGAGAGTATTATTTAAGAGCCGGCATTCCTCAGGAAATGCTTTATTTTTTTGATATTTAACCGAACATACGTTCTTAATCAGGCGTGCTTGACGGATTGTAATTATTGCATGCTCACTTTATGATAGTTCTATCGATCTGTGTATTTATTCGGGAGGGAATGTATTGTGGCCGTATTCATAAACGAACAAATTCAAGCATCAGAGGTGGTCCTTAGCGGATTAAACGGAGAGCCGCTCGGGGTGTTGTCCCGGGAAGAGGCTCTTGCGATGGCCCGCTGGTATAAAGCCGACCTACTCTGCACCTCGCTGATGAGCAGCCCGCCGCCCTGCAGACTTGTTGCTAAAGGGAAAGGAAAGGCCTTCGCGCAAGGGCAGAAAAGAACGGAGAACAACAGCCGCCCCGCCGCGGACAAGAAGTCGAAAGGAACAGCGAAGGAAAAAGTAAAAGAGCTAAGATTTACTGCGCACATCGAGGAGCATGATTACGATACCAAGCTGCGCCAGGCAGACAAGCATCTCCGCTCCGGCAAGCCGGTGCAGCTTGTGGTCAGAGCCTCCGGCGCCAAAGAGGCTGCCGCGGCCAAAGCCGTGCTGGAGCGTCTCTTGACCGATCTTAAGGAATCCGGAACAAAGGAGACCGGGATCCAATCCAGCGGTAAAGGCGCTCAGGTCAAAGTGAATCCGCGCTAATGGAAGAGAAGCTTCGGCTCATTCGCAGGTGCTGACCATCATAGGGGATTTGTTAACGGAAGCTGAGTGACCAGGAAATCGATCGATGATCTTAAACCAAATGACATGCTAGAAGCATGGGTCTGGTCTACAACGACATTTGGCGATGAGCTTATTGAAGTGACCGAAATCACCGTAATACAAAGCAAAGAGTAGGATTTATCCCCTACTCTTTGCTTGTACTCGTTTAGTTTGGTTGGACCCGTGTAACACCATTATAGATATAACGTCCAGGAGCTCCATCGCTGCCTCGATTTAGAATGAGAGCACTCAGTTGATCGTGTTACTACGTTGTTCGGTTGTTCGATTGTTCGGCTTCTTATCATTAATGCGGCACATGTGACTCAAAATCCTGCCGGCTGCCGAGGTCGCCGTGGTAGAACAGCACATCTCCGTCCAGCAGCGGAAACCTCTGTCCGGCAGGGTTGCGGATACTGTCCTGAAAGCCCTCAAGCCGCCACTGATTCATATGCGGGGCATGGATATACTGCAGATGCGGATGGGCAAGATCCCCATTCCGCACGCTTTCGAGGTCAAAGTTCACGATAATGTATCCCTCTTTCAAGAACAGGTCCGATTGCTCGTCCAGTCCATAGCGCCGGGCATATTCCGGCAGCGAGGTCCCCTGCGGCACCGCATAGACCTCCGCCGGCAGGCTGTATTCGCCGTACCAGCGCTGGATCGCGGCACTCGCCCGGTAAGGATCTACCGTAGGCGGAAGGTCAGCCTTAGGACCGATCAGGGTCCGCAGCTGGGACGGCAGCAGCAGCCAATCATAACGACCAATCCATGTTTTCTCCGTGCTCACCTGCTGGAGGTAGCGGCTCGTGTAGGGCTGCAGTGCCTCTCCTTGCGGACCTCTCTGGTACTGGTAAGCGGCCGTATCGAGCAGCTCCTGCAGCGGCACATTGCGCAGCCGGGTATTCAGCGTGATCTCCCGCTTCACCGTATCCTGCGGGGAGCCGATTGGAATGAAGTACTCCTTCCCGCGGTGGTAGTACAGGTCCACCGGCTGGCGACCCCGGCCATCTAAATGGACAAAATCAAATCGCGGTGTGATGGCGATACCGTCACTTGACCCGAACAAATTGCCCTTGGTCTTCACATCAAACTTGAAGTGGTAGCCCGTCTTCACGGCGGCATTAGCATAGCCGGCCTGCGGGTGCTTGCCCGGTGCAATCGGCAGGGTGTATGGCAGCACGTTGCCACGGCTGCCTCCATCCAGATGCTGCAGGCCGGTCCAGTACACCTTGCCGGTATGCTCTCTGCTTCCTTTCGCGGTGCGGAACACCGTCTCCCATGTGTAATCAGCAATATCCGTCACCTTGAAGTCATACAGCCGCCCGATCACGTCTACACTGACCTCATCCACTGCAGCGTGGTGCGAGAGATGAAGGTTTGCCTCCCGTTCCCAGCTGTAGTCTGCCGGAGCATTCTCGGCCAGCGTCCTGAAGTATACCTCGTACTCGCCTTCGTCGACCCATACCGGCAGGAAGAACTCCGTGTCCAGCTGGTGAACCGGAATGTCGATCCACGTATGCTTCGGGATAAAGGTGCTTCGATCTGCCTGATAGACATCAAACGGAAAGCGAACCTGCTTACTCCGAACATAGCGGGCATAATCCCGGTTCCCGTAGCCGGGATAGGACGACGCCTCCAGATGCTGTCCGGAGGTTGGGATCCGGACGGTGAAGGGCCGATCCAGAATGAAGGCCGCCCGGGTAGGATGGGGCTCCGTCTTTTGGTTGTGCGCCTGGTCATCGGACACTGAGGCATAGAGGACAACCGGAGTATGTATTGTCACTGGATTAATGGATGAAATCGGAAAGACCGGATCGACTCCACTGCCCTGGATCTGGACGGGCATCCGCTGGTAAGCCAGGGTGCCCTGGCTGGGCGCCCGGGAGCGGTTGATTTTATCCGCCGAGATCACATGGTTCGGACTGTACAGTACATCAGGATGAACCCAGCCGGGCGCAGGAAGGGCCGATGGCGCCGGGCCCGACTCCTCCACCAGCGAGCTGTCCAGGATCAAGCTTTGGTTGAAGGTCAGGTGATCATTCCGGACCTTGACGGGCGTGACTGCTTCTTCCGCATAGGCTGTGAAATCCTCGGCTGGCACCTGCTCACCGGCGACCGTCTTGAGCGGCAAAGTGACCGCGTTGATGGAAGGCTCCAGAAGGTGCTCCCCCGCCGTTGCAGCAGCATAGGAAGGCGGCGTATATCCTGCCGGGCGCAGGGTCATCGTACCACCGGACAGGGCATAGTTCATCAGCTCCGCCTCCTGCAGCTGATACACCTCCAGTTTCCCGATCACCCAGTAAGCGTAAGGTCGCTCTACCGTGTACTCCTGAGTCACCGTTTCGCTGCGCTGCTTGCGGACGGTTATCGTCGTGGGCTTTCCGCTGGCATCCGGCGGCCCATTTTCTTCCTCATCCCACTGAAGCAGATACGGCTGTGTGACCGGAACCGTGTATGTACACGTTCCATGCATGTTCACAAACTCATTTTGATATAGATATGACCGCGCCATCACGTTGCCGTAGAGAGATTCCGAGGTCGGGATGCCCTGAAGCACGTCAAAGCGCTCCTGCCCGCGTGGATCTGCCCGAATTACGGCGGTCGCCGACGGGTCCATAACACTTCCCGTCACCGAGTCGCCTGGAACGGGCGCGGTGCAGCCGCCTCCCGGCGCGGGTGGCGGACCACAGTCTCCCATGCACCCGCCGTCTTGAACGGTCAGGGTGAGCGAGGCGGTCAGGACGTAGCCCTCATCATTCGGGGTCTCCTGCTTCCGCCAAACCGCGGTGACGGTCGCCGTCCCCGGGCTGACGCCTTTGACCTTGCCCGAGCTTCCGACAAGGCTAACAACAGACTGCTTGTCTGTTCTCCAATCGGCAGCGTAGGAGATATTCACCGGCGCGCTGAAATCGACTTGCCCAGGAGACAAGGTCGAAACCGCGGCGGCCAGACTCGTCTCCTCACCGATATCCAGTGTAGCCTTACCGGTGAGGGTGATTTTTTTCTCCTCGATAACTTCTCCACGCCAGTAGATGTTGATGGGGGTGTAGTAGCCAAAGGTCCACTTGCTCCAGTCCAGATAGCAGCCGCAAGCATCGCTCCAGGCTTTGTTGCCGGTGTCTTTGTAATCAAACGGTAGAAACCCTTTTCCTGTTTTGGATGTAATGAGGGTAGCCGTTTTTAAATCTGTGATTTCTAAGCTCGTAATTTCAGAGTCGATACCTTGACGCTCATCTATTGTTTCTACCTTTGTTATAATTTCATTTTTAACTTTTTCATGCGTGAACGACCCATTATTTTCATATCTGGTAGGTTGGTATACAATTTTGTTTTTCATTTCAATTTTATCGACTACTTCTGTGACATTAGGTATGGGCATATGTTTTGTACCTGCGTTACTCGCGTAGATGTAGCCACCCGAAGCGCGATAACTTTCTGCACGAAACCTACCATCGTCGATCTGGTACCAATAGACTCCAGGATTAGCTTCTTTTAATCCCTCGACTCTTATCACTTTTTTCTGGTAAGCCGTAGGTCCATTTGAAGCTTTCGGGTGGAAACTTGGCGCAGGGAGTTGTTCAGTGTCTTCTCGATCTGAGCTTTCAGTAATAATTTTACTTGCTGCCAAAGAGTAATCCGCCAACATTAATAGAATTCCAATCACACAAAATACAACTATCAGGTTTCTAATTGGATTCAACATGAGAAGCACCCTGTTACCTAGTGTATGGAATAGACCATGAGGCAAGCGTACCATTTCCAATCCTCCCCATATCACTGCCATTAACCCCATCGCCTATACCTCTATTTAGAAATCGATGCATCCAAAAACGGCGTGGCACATCTTTTTTAAAAAAACCGGTCTTTATGAAATGACCTCTTGCCGGGAGTACTGTTAAACCAAATCTTGTAATCGCCTCACTGTTAAAACCATTTCCAGCCGTAAAATTGTAAAGCGTTGAGTTAGGAAATGCTGCATTTGTTAAAGACGTGTTGTCATTAGGGATCACTGTCGCCTCGAGAAACACATTATATACAAGGGCATGTACTGGAAATGTAAAATCACTAGATATAAACATCTTCCCATATAAATTCTTAGATTCTGATTTGCTCACTGCATCGACCACGATCATTCGATGCACCGTCATCGTTCCCCGATTATAAAGCATGGCATAAGGCTTATTGGCAAAGCTGTCAAAACTGGTGATTTTATTTGATCCATGAATGGTATGATACACATGCGGCGTCGCCGACAGCAGATTCGTTCCCGTCAACCCAACCTCCCGCATCTCCTCCAGATCCTGATAATCTGACGCCTCTTTAAGCTGTACCTGCTGGTATCGAGATAGAATGACAGCAACTTCCGCACGGGTCGTTGGCTGAGTTGGACCGAAGGTGCCGTCCAGGTAACCCGTCATCAATCCTGTGCCAAGCGCCACCGATAGATAGGGATAGTCGCTCGGGTTCAATCCACCCTTGTAATACTCAGCCACCGGTACTAGCGTATCCTTCGTATCCGACAGCGCCTGTTTAAACCCTTCATTTTGGGCTGCAAGCCCTGACGCCATCCACTTCGCCATCTCACGGCGGGTTAATGCCTCGTCTGGCTTAAAGCCGCCCGAGTAATCTGACGGCGTCAGAAAGCCCATCCCGATGGATTGCTCAATGCCAGATCTTCCCCAGTGATCTGCAATATCTGCAAAAGTGCTAGAGTCATTTTCTACCACGTTGCTCGAAATCCGTGACAGCAACACGGCAAATTCCGCCCGCGTGATGTGGGCTTGCGGCCGAAACGTCCCGTCAGCATATCCTTTGAAATACCCTTTAGCTAAGGCACCCTCAATAGAAGCTTTAGCCCAGTGATTTGCTGGCACGTCGTTAAACGAAGCTTTGGCTGCTTCCACCAACTCTACGCCCCCGAGGGCAGCCCCCATACATAGAGCGCCTGCCACAAGCCTTATCCACATTTTCTTCATTTTTATGTTCTCCTGATTTCAACAACCAAGTATATCCACTTCGTAGATCCTTACCTTGAGATTGGAATTCCCCAAGATGTCAGCGTTCCATTACCTGCTCTCCCCATATCGCTACCATTAACACCATTATGTATATCTTTGTTCAAATACCGATGCATCCAAAAACGGCGAGGTACGTCCTTTTTGAAAAATCCTGTTTTTATAAAATGATTACTTGCCGGAAGGGCTGTTAATCCGTAATTTACTACAGACTTACTATTGAAACCTCTTCCAGCCGTAAAGTTGTAAAGCGTAGAGTTAGGAAAAGCACCATTGGTCAGAGAGGTGTTGTCATGTGGAACCACAGTTGCCTCTACAAAAACATTGTAAAATGCACCTTGAACTGGAAATGTAAAATCATCCGCTATAAACATGTTTCCATATAAGTTCTTAGACTTTGTGTTGCTCACTGCATCGACCACGATCATTCGATGCACCGTCATGGTCCCACGGTTGTACAACATAGAATAGGGTTTATTAGCGAAGTTATCAAAGCTTAATGGTTTGTCAGAGTTATACATTTTTCCATACTCATGCGGCGTCGCCGACAACAAATTCGTCCCCGTCAATCCAACCTCACGCATCTCCTCCAAATCCTGATAATCTGACGCCTCTTTAATCTGTACCTGCTGGTATCGAGACAGAATGACGGCAACCTCTGCCCGGGTCGTTGGCTGAGATGGACCGAAAGTACCGTCCAGATAACCCGTCATCAGTCCTGTGCCAAGCACCACCGATAGATAAGAGTAATCGCTCGGGTTCAATCCACCCTTATAGTACTCGGCCACTGGTACTAGCGTATCCTTCGTATCCGACAGCGCCTGTTTGAATCCCTCATTTCTGGCTGCAAGCCCTGAAGCCATCCACTTCGCCATCTCACGGCGGGTTAATGCCTTGTCTGGCTTAAAGCCGCCCGAGTAATCTGACGGCGTCAGAAAGCCCATCCCGATGGACTGTTCAATGCCAGATCTTCCCCAGTGACCTGCAATATCTGCAAAAGTGCTAGAGTTATTTTCTACCGCATTGCTCGAAATCCGTGACAGCAGTACGGCAAATTCCGCCCGCGTGATATGGGCTTGCGGCCGAAACGTCCCGTCGGCATATCCTTTGAAATACCCTTTAGCTACGGCACCCTCAATAGAAGCCTTGGCCCAGTGACTTGCTGGCACGTCGTTAAACGAAGCTTTGGCTGCTTCCGCTGACTCCCCGTTCCCCAGTATGGCACCTATACACATTGCACCTGCCATAAGCGTCATCCACATTTTCTTCACGCTCTTTCTCCTCCTTAATCCATTTTGCCTGCACCGAGAATCTTGTGTATCTCAATCAGCAAGCGACAAGCAGTGTTCTCACATTTGATGCTACTCAACACAGTTTTCAAAAAATGATTGATATACTTTTTAAGGTATATACCAATGCGTTAACGTTCCATTTCTGCCCATAGTTCCTCCATTAACACTTACATCTCTATCTCTGTTTAGGTATTGGTGCATCCAAAAACGACGGGGAACATCTTTTTTGAAAAATCCGGTTTTTAAGTAATTATCACCTTCTGGAAGTGTGGTAAGACCGTATTTTCTTGTAGAGTCGCTTTCAAACCCCCTCCCAGTTGTGAAATTGTATAAAGTAGAGCTTGGGAAAGCAGCATTCGTTAAGGAAGCATTATCGTTAGGGATAATCGTTGATTCTAAAAATACATTGTACATACTACCTTGAACTGGAAATGTAAAATCACCCGCCAAAAACATCCTTCCGTACAAATTCTTGGATTCTGTTTTGCTAACTGCATCCACAACGATCATTCGATGCACGGTCATTGTTCCCCGATTGTAAAGCATCGAATAGGGCGTGTTCGCAAAATTCTCAAAACTGAGTGGTTCCGTGGTTCCGTGCAACTTCGAGTACACATGCGGCGTCGCCGACAACAAATTCGTCCCCGTCAATCCAACCTCACGCATCTCCTCCAAATCCTGATAATCTGACGCCTCTTTAAGCTGTACCTGCTGATATCGAGACAGAATGACGGCAACCTCTGCCCGGGTCGTTGGCTGGGATGGACCGAAGGTGCCGTCCAGGTAACCCGTCATCAATCCTGTGCCAAGCACCACCGATAGATAAGAGTAATCGCTCGGGTTCAATCCACCCTTGTAGTACTCGGTCACCGGTACTAGCGTATCCTTCGTATCCGACAGCGCCTGTTTAAATCCTTCATTTTGGGCAGAAAGCCCTGAAGCCATCCACTTTGCCATCTCACGGCGAGTCAATGCCTCGTCTGGCTTAAAGCCGCCCGAGTAATCTGACGGCGTCAGAAAGCCCATCCCGATTGACTGCTCAATGCCAGATTTTCCCCAGTGATTTGCAATATCTGCAAAAGTGCTAGAGTCATTTTCTACCACGTTGCTCGAAATCCGTGATAGCAACACGGCAAATTCCGCCCGCGTGATATGGGCTTGCGGCCGAAACGTCCCGTCGGCATATCCTTTGAAATACCCTTTAGCTACGGCACCCTCAATAGAAGCTTTGGCCCAGTGACTTGCTGGCACGTCGTTAAACGAAGCTTTGGTCGCTCCCACCACCTTAGCGCCCCCTAGGAATAGCCACATACATAGCGCGCCTGCCATAAATGCTTTCCACGTGCTCTTCATTCTCTTCTCCCGTTAAATTCGGTAATTTCGTTCCAGCTTCAACTACGACTATGTATAACAACATTGCTTTTGATAAACGGTAAAAGATTGAATCTTTTACCACGGATAAGTAGTTTGTTATGAACTTCTTTATCTAGATAGTGGGATGGACCACGAAGTCAAGGTACCATTTCCAATTCTACCCATATCCCCACCATTGTCTTTAGTGCTTGTATCTTTGTTTAAATACTGATGCATCCAAAAACGTCGGGGCACATCCTTTTTAAAAAATCCGGTCTTCAGGAAGTGGCCGGATGCTGGAAGTGTCGTTAGTCCATACCTCACTGTACTACTACTTTCAAATCCCCTCCCAGTCGTGAAGTTATAAAGAGTCGAATTGGGAAAAGCTGCGCTTGTTAATGATGTGTTGTCATTTGGAATAACTGTTGTTTCTAAGAACACATTGTAAAATCGGTTTTGTACCGGAAACGTAAAATCACTATCCATAAACATCTTCCCATATAAATTCTTGGATTCTGTTTTGCTCACTGCATCGACCACAATCATTCTATGTACCGTCATCGTGCCCCGATTATATAGCATGGGGTAAGGTTTGTTGGCAAAATTGTCAAAACTGGTAATTTTATCGGATCCATAAATGGTATGATACACATGCGGCGTCGCCGACAGCAGATTCGTCCCCGTCAATCCAACCTCACGCATCTCCTCCAAATCCTGATAATCTGACGCCTCTTTATGTTGTACCTGCTGATATCGAGATAGAATGACAGCAACTTCCGCCCGGGTCGTTGGCTGGGATGGACCGAAGGTGCCGTCCAGGTAACCCGTCATCAATCCTGTGCCAAGCGCCACCGATAGATAGGGATAATCGCTCGGGTTTAATCCACCCTTGTAGTACTCAGCCACCGGTACTAGCGTATCCTTCGTATCCGAAAGCGCCTGTTTAAATCCTTCATTTTGGGCAGCAAGCCCTGAAGCCATCCACTTCGCCATCTCACGGCGGGTTAATGCCTTGTCTGGCTTAAAGCCGCCCGAGTAATCTGACGGCGTCAGAAAGCCCATCCCGATGGACTGCTCAATGCCAGATCTTCCCCAGTGATTTGCAATATCTGCAAAAGTGCTAGAGTCATTTTCTACCACGTTGCTCGAAATCCGTGACAGCAGTAAGGCAAATTCCGCCCGCGTGATGTGCGCTTGCGGCCGAAACGTCCCGTCGGCATATCCCTTGAAATACCCTTTAGCAACGGCACCCTCAATAGAAGCTTTAGCCCAGTGACTTGCTGGCACGTCGTTAAATGAAGCTTTGGTCGCTCCCACCACCTTAGCGCCCCCTAGGAACACCCCCATACATAGTGCGCCTGCCATAAATGCTCTCCACGTGTTCTTCATTTGCCTTGTCCTCCTCGACCAGCTCCGCTCCTTCTGAAATTGAAATCCTCCCCTCCTCTTAGTCAGCAAGCGACAAAACTCGCATTACAGGAAATTCTACCCATCTATTGCTATTTCCTCCTTATGAAGTCCTCAAGTACCAAAAAAAGCAGAGCCCGCCCAATGTCTCGGCAAGCTCCGCTTTATACGGCAGCAGGTAAGTATTTACAGTCAGTGTAGCACGGACCCTGTATAAAATCAATTGAAACGTACGTCTCCAATCCCGAAGCCCGGGGCCCAGATGGAGAACAAATACGCAGCACCTGCTGCAGCTGCCAGCAGCAGCATAATGACCAGATCATATCTGGAATATCGGGATTCGTAGAAAAAGGTTCTGCCCTTCCCCTGATCCCCGTCAAATTGCTTGGCTTCCATCGCCGCCGCGACGCGGTGGGCCCGGCGGATGCTTTGAGCCAGCAGCGGCACCGCGAACATATTGGCCCGCTCCGCCAGGCCGCGAATTCCTTTTACCGGACGCATACCGCGCACCTGAAGGGCCTGTCTTCGAATCAGAAACTCTTCCCACACCATCGGCAGCAGCCGAATGGAGGCCATAAAGCTGTACGCAAACTTAGGAGCCAGCTTCAGCTTCTGCATCAGTCCATAGAAGAGGGCTACCGAAGACGTGGTCGTTACGAATAACAGCCCTTCCGCAGCAAACGCAATCCCTTTAAATCCAAGATGCAAACCGCGGTAGAAGCTTTCCTCCGACACTTTAAACAGCCCCCATTCCCACCAGATGATCTCTCCCTTCCCGAACAGCATCATCGTGGAAGCCGAGGAAACAAACGCGATCAGAAAGGGCAGTGAAAAAAGCCCGATCTTCCACAGCTTCAAGCCGCAGAGCAGTACCAGACAAACCGTAAACACCGCAGCCTGATACATTATAAAATCCAGATTGTGCGTCAGCACCGTCATGGTGAACAGCAGCAGCAGAATACCCAGCTTGACTACAGGGTTAGCTTTATGCAGCCATGTGATTCGATCCTGTCCCCATACATTCATACCCCCACCTCCACGACACTGCTGAAGGATTCGGCCTTGGCCGCACATGCTTCCTTATCATACATGCCGCGGCTTGTCTGCCGGGACAGCAGCCGCCCCTGACCGATCTCCCAGATCTCGCGGGCCGCCTGATGAGCAATTTCCATCTCATGGGTGACCATCAAAATGGCGGTTCCCGCCTCATTCAGCTCCTGGCACAGCTCGAGGATGGCAAAGGTATTCCGGGCATCCTGCCCGAAGGTCGGCTCATCCAGCAGCAGAACGTCAGGCTTGCGGACCATCGCCGTTGCGACGCTCAGCCTTCGCTTCTGTCCGGTGGACAGCTGGTACGGATGCCGATCCTCCAGTCCCTTCAAGCCGAAACGGGCAAGACAGACCTCCGCTTCCTGCATGGCTTTCTCTGGAGTGTACCCTTCCACGATCAAGGAATAAGCAACCTCATCGAGCACCCGCTCGCACACAAATTGCAGCTCCGGATTCTGAAACACAAATCCGATGCGGCGAAGCGCCTGCTCCCGCTGCTTGCGCACCCGCCGCTGACTGCCCGCCGGTATGACCTGCTCTCCAAGCCGGTACGTGCCGGTGAAGGGCAGCAGACCCATCAGGCCGAGTAACAGCGAGCTTTTGCCAGCACCATTATGTCCGATAATGGCTGTGAAATCTCCTGGATATACCCGCGCTTCATCAACATGAACAATAGGCTGCTTTCTTCGCAGCACCTGAAATTGGCTCAACTCCAGCACAGGTGCAGGACTGCCTGTGTCTGTCAGAGGTCCTCCCTTCAGCGGATCCGGGCCTCTGCCTTCCGCCAAGCGCGATGACCGCTCCGGGTGCTTGGACCGAAACTCCTGCCACACTCCCGGGTGCCAGATGCCGTACTGCTTCAGCTCCTGACGATAGTCACCAAAAATAAAATCCGGTCTCCCATCGCCCAGAATCTGGCCCTCCGGTCCAAACAGCACCACCCGGTCCACGTAATGAAGCATCTCGTCGATCCGGTGCTCCACGATAATGAGCGTTCGGTCCCCTGAAACCGCCTTAACGGCTTCCCAGATTTGCTCCCGCCCTTCCGGGTCTAGCAAAGCTGAGGGCTCATCCAGGAACAGCACCTCCGGCTCCAGCAGCAGAGCTGATGCCAGCGCCAGGCGCTGCTTCATACCTTGCGACAGTGTGGAGATCGGTGTATGCATGTCGGGCAGCTTCAGCCCGACAGCGTCAAGGGCTTCCCGCATCCGATCTCTCATATGGTCTCGCGGGACCTGTAAATTTTCCAGCACAAACGCTAATTCTTCATCGACATAAGGCATACAGAACTGCGTGTCTGGATCCTGAAACACATATGCCCATGAAGACGGATGCAGTTGGTCTGCGCATTTCATCGGCACTTCTACGGCTCTCGGAATCATTCCGCTCAGCACCTGAATGAGCGTAGATTTACCGCAGCCGCTCGGTCCCAGCAGCAGAATCTTTTCCCCCCGCTTTGCTTGAAAGCTAAGATCTCTGAACAGCAGCGGACCGTCTCCCGGAAACTTCAGCCGGAGATCCCGGACGGATGCGGCAATCGGCTCCACCGCTTCCGCCGTATCCAGCACCCTTGTGGCCGGCTCAGCCATTCCGTACATCATCCAGTGCCGCATAATCCTTAGAGGAGGCCGGATTCAGCAGCGAGGTCACCCCGGTACGCTCCAGCGCCTTCGCCAGCGCCAGCATGGCCAGGCCCGCAATCAGCACGCCGCTGATGACGCGCATGGAATACTTGAATATGAACATCCACAGCGCATAATCATCGGTATAGCTTAAGTAGAAGTCCATGAACATAGAGCCGAAGGCTGCTGCTGCCCCGGCCAGAGCAACCACCCAGGCCCCCGTCTTGCGATAGCGGAATGCTGCAAATACCAGCTCACAAGCTAGTCCCTGAATCAAGCCGTACAGCAGCAGATTCAAGCCCCACCCGCTTCCGAACAGTACCTCGATGTGCGCAGCAGCGAGCTCGGCAATGACAGCGACTCCGGGCTTTCGGATCAGTAGAAACGCAAGCGTCGCCGCCGCAAACCACATGCCGTACATGAGCTCGCCCGCCTCAGGAAACAGCGGCTTGAACAAGCTGTACACCGATGCCCAGAAATGATACACCACTCCAAATACCAACGAAATTAATACGGTGACGAGAATGTCACTGAGGCGAAGCCCCTTTTTTACCGGTAAACCTCCCAATGTCTTGCTTTGCATGTCCTTCATCCTCTCTTCTTCCTAAATTAACTTGCAAGAACGACAAAAAACCGCCTGGACACAAGCGCAGACGGAAAACAGACCCAATAGACACAAAGGGACGCGGATATTCTCTACGCTGGCATTACCCAGTTCAGATTAACGGTCAGCAGCAGGATCTTATCTGCAATCTCAGCCTGATTCACTCAAGCCCCCGTAGTCCATATTCGGTTTTTGGCTGACTTAAAAATACACAGATTTCCAACAATTTGCAAGAGTTTTTTTCACAGCGCTGCGTCTTATTGATTTCACCCTTGTTCTATGTCAATATAGTTCAGAATAGGAATGCTTCGTAAACGCCTGACACACGCGGTTTAAGGTTAAAGGAGAATATTATGGCCAAAACATTACTGAGACTGATGACCGAGCTTTCCTCCCGCCGATGGGTATCCCGGATAATGGGACGCTTTTCACACAGCGGGCTAAGCCGTTATCTGATCCCAACATTTATTAAAGCCTATCAAATTCCTGCCCACGAGGCGGAAAAAGAAATTCAGGAATACCGGTCGCTGAACGAGTTCTTCTCCCGCCGGCTAAAGATCGGCATGCGCGAGATTGATACGACGGCGGACGCGATGACCTCTCCCGTGGACGGCATTATTACCGGCATGGGAGAAATTCATGCAGGAACCATTCTAAATGTGAAGGGCCAGGATTATACCGTGGGCGATCTGCTCGCGCAGTCACCCCGTATGGAAAATTACATGCATGGATATATGTATGTGCTGTACCTGAGCCCGACAGATTATCACCGCATTCACTCCCCCGTGACCGGCACCCAATCGGAAAGTGAATATCTAAAAGGCAAGGTGTATCCTGTCAATGATTTTGCAATGACGCATATCCGGGGAGTATTGAGCCGGAACGAGCGGCTGATCACATACATTGCCCACGGATTTGGCGAGGTTGCTGTGGTGAAGGTCGGTGCCATGAACGTCAGCAGCATCCGTTATGCCGATGAATCACGCACCCAGTGGAGCATCGGGGACGAGCTGGCTTATTTTGAATTCGGTTCCACCGTTGTCCTGCTGACCGAGAACGGAACCTTTACTCCCCGCGGCGATCTCAAGGTCGGCGATAAGGTCCGAATGGGAGAGCTCCTTGGCCTGCTGCACCCTCCTGCGAGCAAAGGCTAGCGGGCCCTGTCCTGTCACATATTTGTATAACCAAGCGGCAGCCCACCCACGTGAGCTGCCGCTTTGATCTGTTTATGAACGCACCCGTTAGCACCCGTTATGTCCGTCTGCGCCGGATCGCTGACAGCACCAATCTCCGAAACAGGCGGTGCGGCAGCAGACGTTTGGCCGCAAGCGTCCAGCGGCTGGAGGACGGCAGCATATATCTCAGCTTGGGAGACTTCTGATCAGCAATATTCCCTACCTGTACCGCGACCTCACGAGGATCGCCGCTTGCGCCTGCGGTCTGGCTGGAGAAGGCCAGTACGTCCTCCAGCATCTCCCGGTACGGCGACTCTGCGGCGGGCTGGATTCCGCGGAAGCCCTTGTCCCAGATCGGCGTACCGTAGGCGCCCGGCTCCACCAGAACCACATGAATGCCAAACGGCTCAAGCTCCATCGCGAGACTCTCTCCCAGCCCTTCTACCGCAAACTTTGAGGCAGCGTACGGACCGTATCCTGGAAAGCCGATCACCCCGCTGATGCTGCTCATCAGAATGAGCTTGGCTCCCTCACTTTGCCGCAGCAGCGGCAGCGCCGCACGGGTCATGGTGATGGTTCCGAACACATTAATCTCAAATTGTCTTCGCCAGCTCTCTAGTGACAGCTCCTCCACAAACCCGCCCACCGCCTCTCCGGCATTGTTCACGAGCACGTCGAGCCGTCCCCAGCGGACACTCGCCTCTTCCACTGCAGCATGGACCTGCTCCTCCAAACAAATATCGAGCAGCACGGCATGGATGCGTGTTTCGACACCTGCTGCCATCGCCAGATCCATCAGCTCCGCCCGTGCTTCCTCTCTACGGACCCCGGCCATAACCTCATAGCCTCTGGAAGCCAGCTCCAATGCGATCAATTGTCCGAAGCCGCTGGATGCACCGGTAACCAGCGCGCTCTTGCCGCTGCGCGGCTTTACCCCGTCAGCAGGCTTGTTGTTCCTTGCCATATCCTACTCTCCTTTATAACACATCAAAAAAGCACCCTGAACCGTGAAGCGCTTCAAGGTGCTGCTGAGTTTAAGCTGTATTAGAACCACATATCCACTTCGGGATTGGAATCAACGAATTTGGACCGACGCAGGCGATTTCTAAAAACGCTCCAGCCTCCTCGACCGCCGTTCAGGCTGCGCATTCTTCTTCTCTGGCTCATTGCCGGCACCCCCTCTCTGTATGTCTTGTCTTCCCTGATATTACCCTGGCAGGATTGCGGTGAACCAGATCCAAACATGCGGTCAATTTCTGGATCCTTCAGTCCCTAGCGTACCTCTGACGGGCTTTTGCCGGTGTATTGTTTAAACTGCCTGCTGAAAAAGAATATATCGCGGTACCCCAGGGCATCTGCCACTTCCGTCACGTTCATGCCCTGGTGCAGCAGCAGATGCTGTGCCCGTTCGATCCGCATCTTGATAATATACGACTGGACCGGAACGCCCACCAGCTCTTTGAACTTGATGGAGAAATAACGCGGCGACAGCCCGGCGCGGGCAGCCAGGTCCTCCACTTTATGAGAAATGCCGGGGTGAAGACGGACATAATTGGCAATCTCCTGAATGGCCTCACTCAAGTGATGACTGGCCTTTTTGACGTGTGGGGCCGAGCGGTCTTCCCGCAGCAGGAAGATCATCAGCTGTTTGAGCAGGAGCTTCCCCTCCTCCTCTGCCCCGAACGGCTGGTCGAGGTACAAGCGCACATAGCGGGCGAGCAAATACTCGAAATCAATCGTGTCATTCAGCTGGCGGTACCGTGCAGGAATATCCTCAACCGGTTCTGTGACGTCAAAATGTATATAAGTCAAGACCAGCGGCTTCTGCGGGTTATGTGTTGCACTAGTATAATCGCCGGGATAAAAAAGAAAGCAGCTTCCTTTGGACACCTCGTAAGGCTCATCATTCACAATTACGGTGCCCTCACCGCTCCAAACATAGAATAGGTCATAATTTTGCATCGGTTTCTCACGCTTTTGCCATTTCCATCCGGGCTCGCAGACAATTTTGGCCAAAGCGGGCTTGATTACAAAAGAAGACGGCGATGCGTCCAGCATCACGTCATTCCCCCTGTCTTTCATTAATCGCACTACTACCCATCATACTCTTTTTTCAGCCATTTTGCATATCCCTGAAGCTGACATTCCGTGATAGCTTATTACCTGGGGCAGATGACTTGTAATGGCGCTCATTTTTCGTGACGCTCACGCGGTGAAGTGATATAATGTTAGGCAATGATTGTAAACAGAAGGTAAATCCATTTTAACCCCAAGCATTCGGAAGGATGATATGAACTCATGAATTCATTGGCTGCACAATTGAATGAAAGCATTTCCGCGGGCAACCGCCATGTGTATGACATGCTGTCCAATCTAGGCCGAGAGATTTATTTCCCGAAGGAAGGCATTCTAAGCCAATCTGCGGAAGCCGCCAGCCAAGCCAAGCGATATAACGCAACGATCGGCATCGCCACAGAGGGCGGCGGACCGATGCACCTGGGCGTGATCCAGGATAAGCTGTCTGCCTATGCGCCGAAGGATCTCTATCCATATGCCCCGCCAGCCGGCAAGCCGGAGCTGCGCAGTGCCTGGCGCACGAAGATGCTGAAGGAGAATCCAAGCCTTGAAGGCAAGAGCATCAGCACTCCGATTATTACCAATGCGCTGACGCACGGCCTCTCCATCGTAGCAGATCTGTTCGTGGATGCAGGTGACGCTGTCATCTACCCGGATAAGAACTGGGAGAACTACGAGCTGACCTTCGGCATCCGCCGGCATGGCGAAGCAGTGAATTATCCTTTGTTTACAGAGGACATGAAGTTCAATGCCGCCGGGCTGCGCGAAGCACTCCTGAATCAGAAGGACAAAGGCAAGGCCGTCGTCATTCTGAATTTTCCGAATAACCCGACCGGCTATACTCCAGGAGCAGCCGAAGGCGAAGAAATCGTATCCGCCATCAAGGATGCAGCCGAAGCCGGCATTAATGTCGTCGCTGTCACAGACGATGCGTACTTCGGGCTTTTCTTCGAGGATTCCCTCCAGGAATCCTTGTTCGGGAAGCTGGCGGATCTCCATCCCCGCGTACTGGCTGTGAAGATTGACGGAGCTACGAAAGAAGAATTTGTCTGGGGCTTCCGCGTCGGCTTCATCACGTATGCCTCTCAGGATGCTGGTGTGCTGACTGCACTGGAGCAGAAGACGCTCGGCATCATCCGCGCCACAATTTCCAGCGGCTCGCACCCGTCCCAGACGTTTGTTCTAGAGGCGCTGAACTCCCCGGAGTTCGAAGCACAGAAGCAGGAGAAATTCATTATTATGAAGGGCCGTGCGAACAAGGTGAAATCGCTGCTCGACAGCGGTAAATACGACGGCGCCTGGGATTACTATCCGTTTAACTCCGGATATTTCATGTGTCTGAAGCTGAAAGGCATCTCCGCCGAAAGCCTGCGCGTTCATCTGCTTCAGGCGTACGGCTTGGGCACGATCGCACTGGGTGAATATGATCTGCGGATCGCCTTCTCCTGCATTGAGGAGCAGCATCTGGAGGATCTGTTCGATCTCGTATATCAAGGCATTCAGGATTTGCAGTCCTCCTAATGCGACAGCAGGGCTGCTCCGAAGAATCTTCCGAGAAGATTCCGGAGCAGCCCTGTTTTTATTTCATGTACCCTCCACGCTCGCCCATACCTGTTCACCACGAGCATCATACAATACCATGTATCAAGCAACCACAACCAATTACGAACCGAAAGGGGAATGAAACATGAGTGCAGTTGCAGGTGCAGCAAGATGCGGAGGATACGGATACGGTGGATACGGTAACGTTGGAGCGATTCTGGTACTCTTTATCCTGCTCGTAATCATCACTCGCGCTTTCTGGGTATAATCCCGGTGACGCTTCCGTGGGGCTGTCGCAAGAGTAGACTCAAGGGATGGCCCCATCTTTAAGAAAAGAGCATGCAGCAGGCAAAATAACCAGCCAAAGGTATTATACCTGGCTGGTTATTTCTATTTGTTGGCTTAAGGACGCAACGATTCGGACCAGCGGACGCGTTCGCCTTTGACGCCGAATTCTGACATCACTTGAACTACAGGTCGTCCTCCTCCAGCTCCTCTTTGGCCTTGCGCATGGCAGCGGCGCGGAAGCCCCACACCAGCACGAGGCCTGCTGCTCCCGTTCCCAGCACACGGACCGGCTGGGAGAGGAGCTGAGGCAGAAGGGGCAGCAACAAAAGCACCGCCCATAGCAGCTGTAGCTGAACCAGCAGCTTCACTTCATTGCGGGAGCGGGAGCCCTCCGGAAGCGGATAAACCATCAGCCAGAACGATTCCCGGTGCACATTCCGCAGCGACGACAGCTGAAGTCCCGCAATCATCAGGGTCACCAGGTACACTGCGGCTGAGGCAAGCTGTCCCCCGGTAATGATCATAAGAACAAGGCCCAGAGCTAAAGCGCGCAGCATAATCCCGAAGGACTCACTGCGGGACAGGCTTTTGATCAGCAGGAAACGGTATGCCGTCTCCTTGCTCCAGGGGATGCCGCTGCCCCATCGGGACAGCCATTTACGGGCATACACCCGCTGCTCCCCCTGAGGCACATTCACGAACCAGCTCAAGATAAGCATAACCTTTGCGGCATGCCGCTTCTCCAGCTGAATGAATCGTTCCCAGGGAACGCGGTGACGTACCGGAACCAGGCTGGCGGCGATGTAAGCTGCAGCCAGCAGCGTGATAAAGATCAGACTGCTGACCGGGGAATACCACAGCCAGGATGCCAGCGCCAGCCCGATGACAGACCATCTCAAGAGGCGATATCCGGCAGCCGCTGGCTTGAACACCATATGCTGCTCTCTCCAGCTTCCCCAGCCTGACAGCAACTTCAATCCGGTCAACAACAGCACCGCAAAAGTCAGACCTTGCGGATCAGTGTCACTGCGGATGTACAGCGGCCATAGAATAGTCACCGCCAGCAGCAGCAGGATCAGCTTGTACACGATGCCCCGGATAACAGCACTGCTGAAATAGGAGGCCATTCTGGATTCCTGAGGCAGTAAGAAGACAACATCCGCAGGCTTTAGATATGTACGGGCGCTGCTGAATATCGTCAGCGGCAGCAGGATGCCAAGCATGATCCAGCGGATCGGCAATCCCTCTGGTACATTGATAAGGATTGACGTATACCATGCGGAGAACGCAATCAATAGAAACAGGAACACTACGGCGACGCCGCTCTGCAGGACATAGCCCAGATACGGCAGCACCTGGCTCCAGAATTGTCCGCGCCGGCTAGATAACAGCTCCTTCAGGTTCATCGGCGGCTCCCGTCTTGAATCAACGCATAAAATAACTGCTCCAGCGGCAATCCCGGCTTTCCGGCCTGCTCCGCAATGTCCTCCAAGCTGCCTTGGGCAATAATCCGGCCATGATGCAGTACGACAAAGCGTTCACAATAATTCTCGATCGTCGATAAAATATGGGAGCTCAGCAAAATGGATGCGCCGGTCTGCTTGATCTCCACCATGAAGTCCAGCAGTGAACGAATCCCCAGCGGGTCGAGGCCCAGAAACGGCTCATCAATAATGTACAGCGACGGCCGGGCCACGAAGGCGCACATAATCATGACCTTCTGGCGCATCCCCTTGGAGAGATGCGAGGACAGGCTGTCCATCTTCTCCTCCATCCGGAACATGCCGGACAAGGCTGCTGAGCGGGCCTCATAATCCGCTTTACTCACCCCGTAGGAGCGGGCTGTAAATTCCAGATGCTCCCGCACCGTCATCTCCTCATACAAAATCGGTGACTCCGGCACAAAGCCGAGCGCTCCATGATAACCCTCCGCATCCTCGCCACGGGTTCTGCCCTGCACCCTGATCTCGCCCTTGTGCGGGTTCATAAGTCCGAGAATATGCTTCATCGTTGTGCTCTTGCCCGCTCCATTGAGGCCAATCAGGCCGACCATTTCTCCCGGCCGCACCTGAAAAGACACCTCATGCAGCACGGGACGGTTCAAGCTGTAGCCTCCGCTCAGTCCGCTCACGGACAGGATCTCGGAAACCTCCTTCATTCCCTCACCCCCACATCTATTCACCCTTGGATTTATTCTTCAGCCATTTCGGCGCCCCTTTGTTCTTCCGGTCCTTGAGACGCTCGCTTTGTAATCTTGAGGAGGCACTCTCTCTTGCACCGGCAGCAGATGACGGCCGCGCCGGCCGATTCTCGCTGCGCGCTGACGCCGGCTTCCCACCGATCTCTGAGGAGGCACCCTGCCGCGGCGAACGTTCGGAGCCGGGGCGTACGCCAGCCGTCTTCGCCTTCCCGCCGCTTCCGCCTGCCGGACGTTTAGCCGGAAAGCTGCTGGAGCGCGGCGTCCGTACCTTGCCGCCATACAGCGCCCGCTCTCCAATGGAGATCCCCAGCTCCTGATTAAATTTTCGCATAATGAAAACCTGGCGGTCGGTGACTACCGTCACGGCCATACCGCTTTTTCCCATACGTCCGGTTCTGCCGGCTCGGTGCGTATAGCTCTCCGCGTTCAGGGGCGGATCATAATTGATGACCATCTCCAGCCCTTCAATATCCAGTCCTCTCGCGGCAACATCACTTGCAACCAGCAGCTGGGTGCTTCCTTCGCGAAACGCTTTCAGCACGCGGCTGCGTGTCAGCTTGTCTGCCTCCCCGTACAGGGCGGCGGAGGATAAGCCGACATAGTTCAGCTTGGCTTCCACCTCCGCCAGATCCTCCGTCTGATTCACAAATACGATCACGCGCTTCGGGTTATAATGCCGTACAATCCGGCGCACCATATCCACCCGGTCCCGCTCTTCCGCGACAAAATACACATGCTCCAGTGTAGACGGAGTCCGTGCACCAGGATCAATGCCGATCTCGACGGGCCTGTCCATCTCCTGCTTAACCAGCTGCGCTGTTTCCGCACTAACGGTGGCGGAGAGAAATACGAGCTGCCGCTGACGCAGCGTGCTCTTCAGAATCCGGTCCACATCTCCGGCGCCTCCCAGCTTAAATACCTGATCCACCTCATCCACAACCACGGTGCTGACTTCATGCATCTTCAGCTTCTTGATTTCGATCAGCTCCCGCACCCGTCCCGGTGTTCCCACAACCAGCTGTGGATGCTGCTTCAGCTTCTCCTGCTGACGCTTGATAGCAGCGCCGCCGATCAAGGAGAGCACCCGAATCCCTCTTGCTTCTCCGTACCGCTCCGCTTCCCGCACAATCTGCATCGCCAGCTCCTGGGTCGGCGCGAGGATCAGCTTCTGCAGATGCTTGCTGTCCGTGTCAATGCCCTGCAGCGCCGGCAGCAGATAGGCCAGTGTCTTACCGGTTCCGGTCTGCGAGGTGGCCAGTACATCCTTGCCTTCCAAAATAGGCGGAATGGCTTCTGCCTGAACCGGAGAAGGCTCTGTAATTCCGTGCTCTGCCAGCCGATTTGTAAATTCCCCGGCGATGCCGAGGCTTTGAAATCCATTAGAGGTCATGATGTTACTCCATCCTTTATCTCGAGAGTCCCGAGTTTCGTTTCATTCATTATATGCTAAAAAAGGCGCCCTCACCAAGTCAAACACAAATTCCCTCGCCTTTAAGGTCTTCGGCCTCCGCCGCGCAAAAAAAGACGCCCCGCTTCCGGGGGCATTTAGCTTCCCTCGGGAGCGGGGCGGGTCGTTGCAGCATTACTTCATATCCAGCCAGCGATAAAGCACCTTGTCCATCAGTCTTGGAAACAGCTGATAGATTCTCATTCCCGCCGCCGCAGATCGCGGCAGATTGAGCTCTTCCTTCCGCTTCTTGATCAAGTGCACAATCCGGTCTGACACGTAGTCCGGCTTCATGACAAACCAGCTGATATTTTTGACATATTGTCCTGAAGGATCTGCCTGGTCAAAAAACGGCGTGTCAATCGGGCCGGGATTTACGGAGGAGACCGTAATCCCCGTTCCTCTCAGCTCTTGACGAAGCGAATTGGTCAAACCTAAAACCGCATGCTTGCTGGCAGCGTAAGCGGTCGATTTGGCAATCCCCATCTTCCCTGCAATCGAAGCGATATTGACGATCTGTCCAAAGCCCTGCTTCAGCATAACCGGCAGCACCGCTTGTGTCGTCCGGACAATGCCCATGTAATTGACATCCATCATATCCTGAAACCGCTCTGGCGGCGCATCTAGAAAATTCTCAAATACGCCGTAGCCCGCATTGTTGACGAGCACATCAATAACACCGTGCCGCGCCTCAATGTCGTGAACGACCGCCTTTACCTCTTCGGCATTGCCAATGTCCAGCTGAATCGTTTCGTATTTGCCAGGCATTCCGCTGACCGCTTCTTTCAAGCGAGCTTCGGATCTGCCGGTCAAAATGACATAGGCACCCTGCTGGGACAGCTTCTTGGCAGTCAAGGCCCCGATTCCGCTGGACGCTCCGGTGATGACTACAACTTTATTTTCAAGCATGATCAATTATCCTCCCTGCAGCCTCGCCGGGCAGGCTGGATCTTCGCCTTCGGTGTGATGGGCTGTGATCCTTCTATTTTATGAAATCATGACCTGAATATCCAGTTCCCCGATACCGTCCATCTTCAGCGGGATACTGAGCGCTTTTCGTGAAGAAAATTCCGCAAAGCCTTCCGAGTGGTACACCTGCGGAGGCGTAATGTCCACATTGACCCCCTGATTGGATAAAATGGTGCTGGCATTCCCGCTGATCATATTGCTCAGCTCTGAAATCGCGCTCTTGCCCATTTCATCCATCTCCGTAATCACAAAGCCTCCCATCATGATGGACACCATGCGAAGTGCCACCTGCTCGTGGAGGCCAAAGACGATATCGCCCTTCATTTGGCCTGTCATGCCAATCAAGATCCAGATATGGTCCTGCTGAGATGAGATTTCTTTCACACCAAGAGTACCGGTTGAAGGCGAAATCTGGATGACTTGCTCGATGACATTCCTTGCTGATTCTAAAAATGGGTTGATGACTTCCGCTTTCATTCCCGAATGCCCCCTTGTCTGGGTTGTTGGTCAGGGTCCTAAAGTCCCACGTAATAGTGTAATGCCATTATAATGGATACCCTGTAATAATTCATCATAAATTAAGTCTGGAAGCGCTGTGCCAAGATCACGGGCCCGAGTCAACGGAATAAAACCCTCTCTAAAGAGGGTCTTTTGTAGTAGTTCAAAAAGAACAGTCTCTTACTATTTATCGGTTTTTTTCGTCTGCATTTAATATACCAGCTGAATTTTTTTACGGCAGACACCGTCATTTTCCAATCTTTCATGCTGCATACGTTTGCCCCCTATTTCAGAATCCCCTATAATTCAAGAAGACCCTGATTCGTGTACCGGTGATCAATTTATCTAGACTAGGAGGAAGGCCATGAATATCAGCCAACTGGAAACGCTGATTACGATCTCCAAAACCATGAGCTTCCGTAAAGCCGGAGAGCTGCTAAACCTGACTCAGCCTGCCGTTTCGGCTCAAATTAAAAGTCTGGAAGAAGAATTCAAAACCGTGCTGGTAGACCGCAGCCAGCCTGTCACGTTAACCGACCGTGGACAAGTATTTGTAGAGCACGCTGATCAGATTCTCCGCATTGTGGATGAGATGAAGCAGCGGCTTTCCGATTTGGATCAGACCCCGCAGGGGCATATCCGGCTCGGTACTACAACCTCTATTGCGATTCAGATCCTGCCGCGCGTGCTGTCGTATTTTCAGGATCAGTTTCCTCATATCAAGACGACGATTCAATCCATGGCATCCTCACAAATTTATCACGGTGTCGAGAACAACCTGATTGATGTCGGTATTGGCTATCTCATTGAGCGTAATCCGAATGTAAGCTCCTCCATCCTGTTCTATGATTCCTTCGAGCTGGTCGTCTCTCCTGACCATCCGCTTGCCAAACAAAGTAAAGCCGGCATTGAAGTGCTGGGCCAAACCCCCTTGATTTTGCTGACTCAGGACACCGTAGGCCGGCGCTTTGCAGATGAAGTCATGAGAAAGCATGGCATCGAGCCCCAGGTCATTATGGAGCTGTCCAGCAGTGAAGAAATCAAGCGGATGGTTGAAATCAACATGGGAGCGGGCATATTATCCAAGCAGTCTGTCTCCAAAGAGCTGCGCAACGGCTCTCTGCGCATTATTCCTTTAATTGAATTGGAGGTCAGCCACCCTGTCGGCGTCATCTATAAGAGCGGCCGGTATGTGAGCTCTGCGATGCGCCAGTTTCTGAGCGACTTGAAGGGCATGCCGGAAACACAGTTTATCAGCACGGAATAAAGTGCCGCCGGAGCACACCAGGACATCATATTCCAAGGAGGATTCCCATCATGAAGTTTGACTTGCATACCCATCATTTTCGTTGCGGACATGCGGACGGTAACATCCGGGATTATATAGAGGCCGGAATCGCCGCTGGACTTCAGGTCATTGGCATCTCGGATCACACGCCTTTCTTCGGACATGAAGAGGAGCAGCCGTTCCCCGGCATTGCGATGGCGAAGAGCGAGCTCGCCCATTATGTAGAAGAAGTACTTCAGCTCAAAAAAGAATATGACGGGCGCATTGATGTCCTGCTCGGCATTGAATCCGACTTTTTTCCCGAACACGGCGCTCTATATACCGAAACGCTCTCACGATATCCCTTTGACTACATTATCGGTTCGGTTCATCAGACCCTGGGCGTCAGCATTTTCAACAAGAACCGCTGGAAAGGGCTGTCCCCTCAAGAGAAAGTGATGCATAAGGAAGAATATTATGCCTTGATCCGCCAATCCGCCCGGCACGGCCTGTTTCAAATTCTCGGCCATATTGACGCCATGAAGGGCAATTACCCCTCGTTCTCCGATATTATGACGGAAGAGGCGCTGGAGGAGACGCTGAAGGTCATCGCCGAATGCGGCGTTGCCATCGAGATCAACACCTCTGGGAAGACCAAGCTCAGCGGCGGCTGGTACCCCTCCCATGCCATTCTGGAGCGTGCCTTCCACTACGGCGTGAATGTTACGTTCGGCTCTGACAGCCATGTCCCTTCCCGGGTCGGTGATGAGCTAATGGAGGTCGCTGCGGTACTTAAAGAGATCGGTTATACAGAGTGGGTGTATTATAAGCAGAAGCAGAAGGTTTCCGTTCCTCTTCCTTGAGGCGGAAATCTTTTTTTATAGTTGGTCATATCGAGGACAAAAAAAAGTGGACCCGAAGCAATTCGGGTCCCAAAGCATTTATATATTCTCAAAAGGGGGTCATGTGATAAGCTTACCCGATCGCTGTTAGAGTTTGATAACAGCTATATTTCAATTGTGTGACAATGGTTTGCCTTAGCGGCTGGACAGCGTAAGCACGGTAATTTCCGGCCTGCACAGAAATCGCATCGGGAGTCTCGTCGTCCCCAGCCCGCGGTTAACATAGAGCGGCATTCCACGCTCACCCACGTTGTACAGACCCTGCACGTAGCGAAGTGCGCCAGGGGGCGTAACGACCTCTCCAATGCCTGGCAGGCGAATCTGCCCCCCGTGGCTGTGTCCTGAAAGCTGAAGGTCTACAGGGTAAGTCGAGACGATGCCGGCATAATCCGGCTCGTGCATCAGCATAAGTGTGTACATGCCCTCCGGAATGCCCTGTAATGCCTGCTCTGCATCAGGGGTTCCCTCCAGCCAGTCCTCCAGCCCCGCTACCGCGATGACCCCATCGCGCTGCTCCAGCAGCACATGGCTGTTACGCAGCACCGTAAAGCCGGCAGAGGCCTGCTTCGAGGCCAAATCATCGGCATGCTCATAATCATGGTTTCCGAGGATCGACAGCACGCCCAGAGGAGCCTGCAGGCGGGACAGCGCCTCCAGCGAGCCGTCCATGGCCTGAGCACGTCCGTCCACCATATCCCCCGTGAACACGATCAGGTCCGGCTCTTCTTGCAGAATCATCTCTACAACCTTCCCGGTCTTGTCAGACCAAAGAGGAAATCCAAGATGCAGATCGCTGAAATGTACAATCTTCATGCCGTGAAAAGAAGCGGGCAGGCGCTGCTGCTGCAGGTTCAGCCGGGTAAGCTCGATATGATTCGGCTCCCAGAATGCCCCGTAGCCTGCTCCAAGCAGCCCTGCGGCCGCTGCAGCCTGAAATCCGCGCTTAAAAAACTGCCGCCGCGTCATTCCCCGTCCGGGCGGCGAAGACAGGGATGGCGAGGAGTTCGGCTCTGTACCGGATCGTGATCCCGATGTTTTCATCCTTTAGGTCCCCCTTGTTCCCGGTCTTTTGGAGCCTCATCCGGCGGCTCATCAAACGGTCCCTTCTTCTCCATGGGCAGTTCGTTCTCATCGCCGGGATCAAAGATCTGCCGCAGCGTTCCGAGCATGGATAGGGCGTAGCCCACGGTAATAAAGCTGAAGGTCATTTGCATCGTGACGACGAGCCGCGCCGTATTATCCACCGGTGACACATCCCCGTACCCGACAGTGACAAAAGTGGCTACACTGAAGTACAGAAACGTAATCATCTGGCTCAGTGTGTCTTCACCCAGATTCGTGCCCTCAAAGGATGAGCCCTCAAACAGCTTGTAAATCGACATATACACGATCGTAAAGAACAGCACGCAGGTCAGCGCCGCAAAGCTGATTCGCATCAGCGTCGTTCGCATCAGAATATGCTTATGCACCGACTCGGCGATTTTGTTGAAAATATAAATGATATAGAACACGACAGACAGCAGCACAAACAATACAACCAGCACCCGAACACCGGCTTCTCCCGGCACGACCGTCATCAGATCAATCCATCCGAACAGATCCTCCAGCGACACCGCAATATAAATCAACAGCGGTGCCAGCAGCACCGGCCTGCTCGACCATTTCTTGTCCACATTATAAAAGATCAGGATCAGAGAAGCCAAGCCGATGATATTTATAATCCACATCCACCAATTCAAAGCCTCTCCTCCTCCCTTTGCTTGTCCCTTCCGTTAAGGCCCACCTATCTATTACCCGTTATTTCGCGAGGCTGCTTCAATCCTCTTGCCGGTAAAAAAAGACACCTGCGCGTTAACTGCCGCAGGTGCCTTTACATTCAGATTATACGCCCAGCCAGCGCTTGAAAAGCTGCTTCGTGGTGTCTTTGTTCATTTCTGCAATGGAGGTCGTCAATGGAATGCCCTTCGGACAAGAGCGGACACAGTTCTGCGAGTTTCCGCAGCCCTCAATGCCTCCGTCCTGCATCAGCGTCTCCAGGCGTTCTTCCTTATTCATCTCACCCGTTGGATGGGCGTTGAACAGGCGCACCTGAGAAATGGCTGCCGGACCGATGAAATCGGTCTTCTCGTTCACGTTCGGGCACGCTTCCAGGCAGACGCCGCAAGTCATGCACTTGGACAGCTCATAAGCCCACTGGCGCTTCTTCTCCGGCATACGCGGTCCCGGACCCAGGTCATAGGTACCGTCAATCGGAATCCACGCCTTGACCTTCTTCAGGGCGTTGAACATTCGGCTGCGGTCGATAACCAGGTCACGCACGACCGGGAAGGTCTTCATCGGTTCAATCTTGATCGGCTGCTCCAGCTTATCCACCAGTGCCGCACAGGCCTGACGCGGCTTCCCGTTAATGACCATCGAGCAGGCGCCGCATACTTCCTCCAGACAGTTGGCTTCCCAGCATACCGGAGAGGTATCTTTCCCCTGGGCGTTGCTCGGATTCCGCTGAATTTCCATCAGCGCACTGATTACGTTCATGCCGGGACGATACGGAATCTCGAAATCCTCCGTGTAGGATTTCGACTCCGGGCTGTCTTGACGGGTGATACGAAACTTAACGTTTTTCGAGGACGCAGTTGTTTGAGCCATGTCTAATCCCCCTTCTTACTTATCTTTCGAATAATCGCGAATACGCGGTGTAATCAAGGATACATCCACTTCTTCATAAGAGATCTGCGGTCCATCCGCCGTCCACGCGGCTTTGGTCGTCTTCAGGAACTCATCATCGTTACGGTCCGGGAACTCCGGCTTGTAGTGGGCACCCCGGCTTTCGTTCCGCAAAAGCGCGCCCAGGGTCATTGCCTCAGCCAGCTCCAGCATGTTCCACAGCTGGCGGGTAAACGCTGCCCCTTGGTTGTTCCAGCGGGATGTGTCCGTCATATTGATGTTCTTGTAGCGCTGCTTCAGTTCTTTGATCTTGTGGATCGTTTGCTCCAGCTTGTCGTTATAGCGAACCACCGTCATATTGTTGGTCATCCACTCGCCGAGCTCCTTATGAATCACATAAGCATTCTCGGTGCCCTGCATGTTCAGCAGACCGTTAAACTTCGTCTCCTGCTCCTTCACAGCCCGCTCGAACACGTTGGAGGAAACATCCTCGGACGATTTCTTCAAGCCCTTCACATATTCAATTGCCTTCGGCCCTGCAACCATTCCGCCGTAGATGGCGGATACCAGAGAGTTCGCTCCCAGTCGGTTCGCGCCGTGGTATTGATACTCACATTCGCCGGCTGCAAACAGACCCGGAATGCTCGTCATCTGGTTGTAATCGACCCACATGCCGCCCATGGAATAATGGACCGCCGGGAAGATTTTCATCGGGATTTTGCGGGGATCATCACCCATGAATTTTTCATAGATTTCGATGATGCCGCCGAGCTTCACATCGAGCTCCTTCGGATCCTTATGGGACAGATCCAGGTAAACCATGTTCTCGCCGTTAATGCCGAGTCCCATGTCTACGCAGACGGAGAAGATTTCGCGGGTTGCGATGTCACGAGGCACCAGGTTGCCGTAAGCCGGATATTTCTCTTCGAGGAAATACCATGGCTTGCCGTCTTTATAGGTCCAGATCCGGCCGCCTTCACCGCGCGCGGATTCCGACATCAGGCGCAGCTTGTCATCGCCCGGAATTGCTGTCGGGTGAATCTGGATGAACTCGCCGTTGGCGTAGTGAACACCCTGCTGGTACACAGCACTTGCCGCTGTACCTGTATTAATAACCGAGTTGGTCGTTTTGCCAAAAATAATACCAGGACCGCCGCTGGCCAGAATAACCGCGTCGGCACGGAATGCGCGCAGCTCCATGGTGCGCAGATCCTGTGCATTGATGCCCCAGCATACGCCGTCATCATCCAGCACGGCGTTCAGGAATTCCCAGTTCTCGTACTTCGTTACGAGTCCTGCAGTTTCCCACCGGCGAACCTGCTCATCCAGCGCGTACAGCAGCTGCTGACCGGTTGTAGCCCCCGCGTACGCGGTACGGTGATGCTTCGTGCCGCCGAAGCGGCGGAAGTCCAGCAAGCCTTCCGGCGTCCGGTTGAACATAACGCCCATGCGGTCCATGAGGTGAATGATGCCGGGTGCCGCGTCACACATAGCTTTTACCGGCGGCTGGTTCGCGAGAAAGTCTCCACCGTAAACGGTGTCGTCAAAGTGCTCCCAAGGTGAGTCGCCCTCCCCTTTGGTGTTCACGGCTCCGTTAATGCCGCCTTGCGCGCATACAGAGTGGGAACGTTTAACCGGTACCAGCGAGAATAGATGAACGTGCGCTCCAGCTTCTGCTGCCTTGATGGTAGCCATCAAGCCTGCGAGGCCTCCGCCCACAACAATAATGTTAGATGCCATTCTTAGGTCACTCCCCTTAACTCAGAACTGTTTGGATCATATCAATCATTGCGGCAGCTTCTTCAAATTCCGAGCCGCGGAATGCATTCAGCGCCATAACGAACATTACGCTCATGATAACGAACAAGCCCATGCAGATGTATGAGGATACACGCTGAGCACGCGGTCCGACCGTGATGCCCCAGCTGACCATAAACGCCCACAGGCCGTTTGCAAAGTGGAACGATGCCGACACGATCCCGATCACGTACAGGACGAAGATCAGCGGATTGGTAACCATCTCATGCATGGCGGCTCCCAGCTCTTCATGCGTAATCTTGCCGATGGCCACCTGGAAGCGGGTGTCGTACATATGCCAGATGACAAACACAAACGTGATGACGCCCGTAATCCGCTGCAGCGTAAAGCGAATATTGCGGGAGTAGTTGTATCGGTCGATGTTGTTGTTCGCCTGATAGGCAATGTACAAGCCGTAAACTCCATGGTACAGCAGCGGCAGCCAGATCAGAAACGTTTCCAGGAACAGAACCAGCGGCATGCTGTTCAACAGGTTAACCGCCTTGTCAAATCCCTCTTTCCCTCTTTCATACGCTTGATAGTTCGTCAGCAGGTGCTCGATTAAAAAGGCGCCGAGCGGGATGACCCCTAGCAAGGAATGCAGCTTTCTGGAATAATACCCTTTCATCAGTGGACGTTCCCCTTTCATTGTGTATAGCGTTTTCATGAATCCAATCACTGTGAGGTAGTAACCCATCTTTCATGATACAGCATAATGCGATCTGTTTGTGACATGATTCTACAAAACAGGGCAGACTGCGAACATCATGTGTCACATTTTATGTTACTCCTTTTTTTCTTATAATGGAATTGCAATATAATTATTAAACGTTATAATATACACGCATAACGAGACGTTACCCATTTATAAGGAAGTGAAACCGTTGTTCGATGAACTGGATGTATTTGCTGTTGTGGTAGAACAGAGCAGCCTGAACAAAGCCTCCAAGCTGCTGAATCTGTCCCAGCCCGCCCTCTCCCGCAAGATTGCCAAGCTGGAGGACGAGCTGGGGGTACAGCTGTTTAACCGGCGCGGCAAGCGGCTGGAGCTGACCTCCATCGGACAGCTGGCGTACACTTACGCCCTGGAACAGCGGCAGAACCAGCTTCGCTTCATGCAGACCCTGGCTCACTACCGCGAGGGAGAACAGATCACAATTACTTTGGGAGCCAGCCTCACGACTCTTCAAACGACGCTGCCCCCCTTGGTGAACGCCTTCATGGAGCGCCATCCTTCGGCGGAGATCAAGCTCATTACCGGCAAAACGCATGAAATCGTGTCCTCCGTGCGGGACAAGCGGGTCGATGTGGGGATTGTCGCTTCCTCCATCTCCCAGGCGGGACTTAATTGCATTCCACTCTTTGACGACCATCTGGAGCTGGTACTGCCAGAGGGCCATCCGCTGGCTGATGCGCCCGAGGTGGGCATCGAGCAGCTGCAGGGGCTGCCGATGATCATCTTCTCGACCGGCACCTGGTACCGCAAGCTGACCGATGATCTGTTTCATCGGTGGGGCATTATGCCGGACATCCGCATGGAAATTGACTCCTTTGAAGCGATTGTGCGGCTCCTGCCGACCTGCAAAGCCGCCGCACTGCTTCCCAAGTCATATCTTCGGCCGCAGCTGCTGGCCGACAACGGACTTGTGGATATCCATATTCCGGTCCTCATCGAAACCCGGCGCACCACCAGCCTCATCTACGGTGAAGCCTCCGAGCTTAGCAGCGCCGCCAGCCGCTGGATTGCAGAGACCGAAGCGCTGTTCCGCAAGCTCGCGGAAGAGCGGCGGCAAGCCGATAACTAATGCTTCACCGCTTTCCTTGCTGAAACAACAATAGGCAGGCGGGACAGAATATTCTGTCCCGCCTGCCTATTTCACATACTGCTTCATGCCCGGCCTGGCCCGCAGGCTTCACCTTAGGTGTTAACGACTTCACCTTCAAAGCGGTCAATATTATTCTTAGTTCCGATGACGACCATAATATCTCCCGCCTTGAGGACGTCCATCGCGGTCGGCGCCACAATAATGCCCTTATGCTGATTGAGAGCCACGACGCTCACTCCGTATCGCGTCCGGGTGTTCAGCTCGCTGAGCGTTTTGCCGTCCATGCATTCGGTTACGGTCATCTCCACCAGCAGATAATCCTTCGACAGCTCCATATAGTCCACCAGATTGGGAGTCACGAGCTGATGCGCGACCCGGATGCCCATATCCCGCTCCGGAAAAATCACGCGATCCACGCCCAGCTTATCCAGAGCCCTTCCGTGCAGCACCGAGATCGCTTTGGCTACGACCGTCTTCACACCAAGCTCCTTGAGCTGAATTGCCGTCAGGATGCTCGTCTGGATATCATCGCCGATGGCCACAATCCCGCAGTCAAAATTTCGGATGCCTAGCGATTTCAGCACCTCTTCATCCGTAGCATCCGCAACAACGGTATGTGTCAGCAGATCGCTCATATCCTCCACAATCTCTTCGTCCCGGTCCACGCCCAGCACCTCATAGCCAAGGTCCATCAGCTCCAGCGCCAGACTGGCGCCGAAGCGACCAAGGCCGATCACCGCAAACTGTTTTGGTTTCATGTCCTTCTATCCCCTTATCCAATAATCATTTTGCCTTCCGGATACCGGTACAGCTCTTTTCCCTTCTTTGGTCCGAGCGCGAATACGAGTGTCAGCAGTCCGACCCGGCCCGCAAACATGGTCACCGTAATTAGCACCTTGCCGAGCAAGGACAGCTCGGGCGTCAGTCCCATGGACAATCCTACCGTAGAGAACGCCGAGGCCGTTTCAAACAGAATCGCCAAAAAGCTCGCATCCTCCGTTGTAGAGAGCACCATGGCTACCGCTACAATAAACAACAGAGCCAGCAGGGAGACCGTCAGTGCCTTAAAGATCCGCTCCTGCGCCAGCCGGTGACGGAACAGCACGATATCATCGCGTCCGCGAATCATCGAAATGACGGCACCGATCATAATCGTAAAGGTCGTCGTCTTGATTCCGCCGCCCGCCGATCCCGGGGATGCTCCAATAAACATAAGAATAATGATAAAAAACTGAGTGGCCTGGCGCAAATCCGGAATATTCAAGGTGTTGGCCCCTGCCGTCCGCGGCGTGACCGACTGGAACAAGGAGCCCCACAGCTTGCCGTCCCAGCCCAGTGCGCCCAGCGTTTTGACATTCGTAAATTCAAATATAAATATAATGACCGTACCGACCACAATCAGCGCTCCCGTCATGGACAGCACCACCTTGGAGTGCAGGGACAGCTTCCGCCGGGTTTTATAATCTACGATTTCTGACATCACAATAAAACCGATTCCGCCGGATATAATAAGAAATAAGCTCGTAAGATTTACAAAGGGGTCACTGACATAACCCGTCAGGCTTCTGAAATCTCCAAACAGATCAAAGCCCGCATTGTTAAACAGGCTGATCGCGTGGAAAACGGCAAAATAGGCCGCTTTGCCCAAGGGCATATCGAATGCCCATCTGGCCGTATAAATGATTACCGCCACCCCTTCAATATACAAGGAGTACAGCAGCACTCTTCGGATCAGCCTCACGATCCCTTCCATAGCGGTCTGATTCATGGCCTCCTGCAGGATCAGCCGATCCTTGAGCGAGATTCGGCGCTTGAGAACCAGCGCAATCAAGGTAGCCATCGTCATAAAGCCCAGACCGCCTACTTGTATCATACACATAATGACGATTTCCCCAAACGTGCTGAAGAACGTTTCTGTATCCACAACGACAAGACCCGTAACGCAGGTTGCAGAGGTGGCCGTAAACAAGGCGTCCATAAATCCGAGCCCTTCCCCGCTTTCGCTGGCTATGGGAAGCATCAGCAGAAAAGCCCCGGTCAAAATAATGGCACTAAAGCCCGCAACCAGAAACTGCGGCGGGGACAAGCGGAGCCATTTTAGCTTCCATTTCAGCTTCCATTTCAACTTCCGTTTCACTTTGCTCACCTCTTAAAAATGGCACATAAAAAAGACACTGGAAATCCAATGCCTTTTTATCGCGTTTGGGTCCCTGTGCACACAGCCTACGAGGTTAGCTGACGGATTCGGGCATATCACAGGCTGCCCTATTCGCTTCTCCTGCAAAAAGCGAAATTCACCCCAATTACATGGTTCCCCCGTTTTCTTATCGAAACTCGGCTGATCTATTCAATTATCGTCATGACGTTCTGACATGATGTGATTATAACGCATGCAGCCACGGAATATCCAAAACCGTTTTTGACTGAAATCCATGTAAAAAGGTTCAAATTAGCCATATTCCAGAATCACAGCATCCCTTTTTCTGAGGTTTTCGGAATTTTCTTCGCGTTTTCAGTTTTTTTCAAGTTATTTGAAGGTTCCCTCCCTTGGACCAGGCGCCCTTATTTGTGCTCCCGGCATCCCAGCCTATATACTTCTAAATAACAAAGTCTTCAACAGAGTCACCAAACTAAAAAATCCATTTCGCAATAAAGGAGGGACATCATGAATCGGTCAGGCTCCCCGCTGATCCTTAAGCCGGATTTCAAGCCCTTGCTCCTGATGGCTTTGGCCGGCTGTATACTGTTTCTCGCCCTGCAGGTGTACCCTGCACTATATTCCGGGGCGTCAACACCCCAGCCCATCGACAAATCCGAAGCAGCAGCGGCGGCACAGCGCTTTTATACCGAACAGATGACGCTGACTCCCGGCAGCAGCCAAGAGCCCTTAGTGACATATATTGCGCGCTCTGAGCTTTACGGCTACCTGATGAAGGAGAAGCTGGTGCAGCTCTATGACGAACAATTCAAGGAGAAATATCCTTATGAGCTGTACCGGGTCACTCTGGATCAAGGAAATAGCAATGCCATCCATGTCGATGTCAATATGCATACCGGAGCGATCGCCGGCTTCACCTACGATTCGCAGGACTCCGGCTATGAGGGCGCCATGCTGCAGGAGGGCCGGGCGCAGCGGCAGCTGCTGCTCCTGCTCGAAGGAGAGCTGACGCTTGCGGAGAAGCAGGCTTTAGCTGCCCCTTGGGTACAGCGCGCAGGCTATGATCCCGAGCAACTGACGATGGTCACAGGCAAACGTGAGCCCGGACTCATCTACCGGGACCCTGATGCTAAAGCAGGGGAAGCGGTGCTGCAGCTTGCCTTTACCTTTGAGAACGGACAGCTTCGGTCTTTCGAGACGGCTTTTGCCGCTCCTGAGTCTCATCTGGCTTATGTCGATCAGCAAACCTTGGCTGCCGTGCTGCTTACCTTGCTAGGCTACGGGCTGTTCACCCTCATCCTGGGCATCCTGGCCGTCATTTACAGCGTCAGAACCCGGATGTACATCTCCTGGAAGCGAGGCGTTCTGCTTGCAGTCATCGTGTTTGTAACGCAAATGCTGAATGTGTACAATATGCTGCCGTCCTATGAAGCTCAAGGGATGTCGGAGACGATGATCGGCGGGCGGCTTCTCTTCTATGCCGGCTACTCCCTGGTCTTTTCGGCTCTGGTCTACTTCTCGCTTGCCGGGGGAACAGGGCTTTGGCTCAAAGAGGATGGCTTAAATCCTTTTCCCGAGGTCCGTGAGACCGGTTATGGCCGCTATGTACTGCAGAGCATGAAGCTGGGTTATGTATGGGCATTTATTTTGATGGGCGTGCAGTCAATGATCTTTGTCGTTCTCGGGCTGACACTGAACACATGGTCAACCATTGACGCCAGCCAATCTCCCTACAATATGCTGTATCCATGGCTGTTCCCTCTGATGGCATGGTTTGCCGGCATCATGGAAGAAACCGTATATCGCCTGTTTGGCATCAAGATGCTGTCCAAAATATTCCGGAGCACACTGGCCGCAAGTCTGATTTCGTCCCTGATTTGGGCGCTGGGGCATACGCTGTATCCTATTTTCCCAGTCATATCAAGGCCGATCGAGCTCATCGTTATCGGTTTACTGTTCAGCTTTATCTTTCTGCGGTATGGATATTTGGCGGTCATGTTCTCCCATATTATCTTCAACAGCATCCTGATGGGCTTCAGCCTGGCGATGATGAATGGAACAGGGAACCTGCTCACAGGCATCTTCTACATGCTGCTGCCAGCCCTCGTGGCGTATCTGATCCATATCTTCCATCGTCCGAGGACGCTTCCCGGTCCCGCAGCATAAAGCGATTCATACAGCACTGCGATGACACTATAATGAGGCTGTTTCTTTGAACCACCCAAATAAAGACATGGAAGAGCTGGGCTAACCGCCCTGACTCTTCCATGTCTTTATTTGTGCTTCATATTTCACTCAAGGGAGTTGCAGGAGTTGTCTCGTTAAACATGAATCCATTTTCGAGACAGCCCTAATCTTGCTTTGGCGAATTCATCCTCTCAGGTCGTTTCCGCCCTCGGTCTCCATCTCGTCATTCAACGCCTTCAGAATCTGCCTCGCCAGCTTGTCGCCAATTGATAACGGGCGGAAATCCTCAATACTGGCTTCCTTGATCTTCTTCACCGAGCCGAAATGCTTCAGCAGCAGCTTACGCCGCTTCTCGCCAATGCCGGGAATGGCATCCAGCTTCGAGGTGACCATCGACTTGCCACGCTGCTCGCGGTGAAACGAGATGGCGAACCGGTGCACCTCATCCTGAATGCGCTGCAGGAGATAGAACTCCTGGCTGTCCCGCGGCAGCGAGACTGGCTCCGGCGGGTCGCCGACCATCAGCTGGGCTGTCTTATGCTTGGCATCCTTGACCAGACCACAGACCGGGATAAAGAGCCCCAGCTCGTTCTGCAAAATGTCAGACGCTGCCGAGATCTGGCCTCTGCCACCGTCCACAACGATCAGATCCGGCATGGCAAGATTCTCTTTCAGCACCCGTTCATAGCGGCGCCGGATCACCTCGCGCATCGTCTCATAATCATCCGGCCCCTGTACGGAGCGCACCTTATATTTACGGTACTCCTTCTTGTCCGGCTTGCCATCGGTGAATACCACCATCGCCGAGACCGGATTCGCTCCCTGAATGTTGGAGTTATCAAACGCTTCGATCCGGTGCAGCTTCTCAATACCGATGACCTCACCGAGATTGGCAGCAGCGATCGTGGTCCGCTCTTCATCCCGCTCAATTAAGCGGAATTTCTCGTTCAGGGCGACCTTGGCGTTGTCCACCGCCATGCCAACCATCTGACGCTTCGTGCCGCGCTGCGGCACATACACCTTGACACCAATCCACTGCTGCAGTGCTAAAGCCGCTCCTGAGGGCTCAACCGCACCGGGACGTGCGATCTGCTGCTGCAGCGGATTGTCCTGCAGCGCGTCCTCATCACTCTCCGTTGCTTCCGCTTCTTCTAATGCTGCTTCGGCCGCCAGCGGCTTCTTTGGAACCGGAACCATAGATTGCAGCGCGGCCGCACTGACAGACGCTGCAGCCTGCTGCTCCGAAGAAACTTCAGCCGTGCCGGCCGCCTCCCCGCCTTCGGAAGGCTCTCCTCCAGCCTGCTCCGAGGCCTCCACGGGATAAGGAAGCAGAATCTCTTGCGGCAGCGCCGGATTGTCGCTGTAATACTGGGCTACGAAGGACAGGAAATCACTGTAGGCTTCGCCGTAATACGGGAAAGCCGACGTGTTGCGCTGAACCATTTTGCCCTGGCGCATATAAAAAATCTGCACACACATCCAGCCCTTGTCTGTCCAATAGCCGAACACGTCCCGGTCCCGGGTATCTGCGGTCGTAATTTTCTGCTTCTCCATGATGGCATCAATATGCATAATCTGATCCCGAAGCTCTTTGGCCCGCTCGAAGTACAGCTCCTCCGCAGCCTCCTGCATCTTCCGCTGAAGCTCCTTCTTCACTTCCTCATGCCCGCCGCTCAGAAAGCCGCGAATGTCATTCGTAATATCCTCATAAGCCTGCTGCGGAATGTCCTTCACGCAGGGAGCCATGCACTGGCCCATATGGTAATAGAGGCATACGTCCTTTGGCATGACGTCACATTTGCGGAGCGGATACATCCGGTCCAGCAGCTTCTTCGTTTCATGGGCCGCATAGGCGTTCGGATAAGGGCCGAAATATTTTGCTTTATCTTTAAGCACCTTCCGCGTCACAATGAGGCGGGGGTGCGGTTCGTGAGTTATTTTTAGATAAGGATAGGTCTTGTCGTCCTTAAGCAGAACGTTGTAACGCGGCTGATGCGTCTTGATCAGGTTGCACTCCAGAATCAGGGCCTCCATGTTGCTGCTCGTCACAATGTATTCAAAGTCACGGATTTCCGAAACGAGCCGCTGGGTCTTGCCGTCATGACTGCCGGTGAAATACGAACGGACCCGGTTCTTGAGAACCTTCGCCTTGCCCACATAAATAATGGTGCCTTCTCCGTTCTTCATCAGATAGCAGCCTGACTGGTCAGGCAGCAGCGCGAGCTTGTTGCGAATCTTCTCCATGGCCTTCTCCTGTTCCTGAAGCCTACGCGCAAAGTCCTCCATCCTTCTCCTCCTCTCCAAGGGGGAAATCACACAAAGCGCCTCCGGCAAATCAATACCGAAGGCGCTGTATGAGTGCTTGCAAGTCTCAGCGTTATGCTTATTGATGCTTCGCGATAATGCCTTTCAGAGCTTCCTTGGAGTTGAGCCCTACTACTTTATCGACAGGCTGGCCGTCTTTAAAGAAGATCAGCGTAGGAATACTCATTACGCCAAAGCGGGATGCGGATTCAGGGTTCTCATCCACATTCACCTTCGCAATTTTCACATCATCACCGAGGTCCTGGGACAACTCATCCAGGATTGGAGCCAGCATCTTGCAGGGACCGCACCAAGGCGCCCAAAAATCAACAACAACCGTTCCTTGACCTTCTACTTCGTTCGCAAAAGTCTGGTCGGATACATTGACGATAGCCATGAGTTTCTCCTCCTTACTGTAATATCGTTTCAGTCGGTGCTTAAACTATTATGTCTAAGCCGGCCCCCATAGTATACCACACTCTTCTGTCGATTGCGAAATCAGGAAACGCACCCGGCTGTGCCGATATTCTTTACAAACTTGCTGCCCACCCAGTATACTACTAGTAACAACCGTATGCTGGCGGAGAGACCGCCATCGTCGGCAGTTTAGGAGGCAGCACCATGGACGCTAACGTGCACGTAGTAGATCCTCGGGAGCATGTGAATGAAGAACCCCGCAATGACTTTTTCGACCTGATGCTCGGCTTTGGGGGCATGTTTGCCCTCATGCTCGTTATATTCTTCGCAATGGTCATTGTAAAGTTCATCATCAGCTAAACGCTCAAGAGTCCCAAAGAAGAAGGTATCCCCGGCCTGATCCAGGCCTGCGGGATACCTTCTTTTTTGGGGGATGGACAGGAACGCTTAAGATCTCCTCATATTTCCGCGCTGATTCTCACCAAATAGCTGTACCTCATCAACAAACGGCGCAATCCGGTTCATCAGGCGCTGTCCTTTATGACTCTCTTCGCCGTCCTTGCTGGTGAAGCTCAAATGCTGCTCCAGACCGTCCAGCCGGTAATTAGAGGTATAAAAGGTCGGCTTGCGGTTCATGCGAAAGTTCAGGATCGAGCCCAGCACATGATCTCTGACCCAGGGACTCAGGTTCTCTGCCCCGATATCATCAAAGATAAGCAGGTCACAATGCTTCATCACCTCAATGCTTTCCTTCAGCTTCGCACTCTCCTGCAGCATCGACTTGATATCCTCCACGAAGTCAGGCATATATACGATAACACCGGTGTGCCCTTCCTTCGCCAGCTCATGCAGCAGATAGCACATGAGAAACGTCTTTCCGGTTCCGAAGGAGCCGGTCAGATACAGCCCCCGGGGCGACAAGCCGTTCTCCTTCGTATCCCGGATGTAACGGAAGACCTGATTCACCGCCGGGGCGCGAAGCCGATCCTTCGACATAATCTCAACCTCGTTATAGCCTTCCTCCAGCGCCCGCTCGTCCACATAAAAGCTGCGGACGCGCTTCTTGATCTGCTCCTCATTCATTCGGGAAATCTGAAGCGCACAAGGCGTCTTCCGCTCATAAATCTCTGCCTTGCCGTTAACCGTCTGAATATCCAGGCTGCTGAAATGCCCTTGAAAATCATTCGGACAACGCTCCAGGCCCGGACAATGCTGACAATGGTCATGGTCCTTGGTATATTGATAGATCCGGCTCAGGTTCCTGTTGATCGCCTGCTCATCCAGCTCGGGATGCTCGGCCTTCAGGCGGAGCACCAGCGGATGACTCAGAATCCGGCCCAGAAGCTCGTCGGATCTGCGGCGGAAGGCCGGACTTTTCATACTGTCGAGCAGCTGTCCGAGGGATTCCATCGTCATCACCTTCTTTCATAGGTTCATATCATGCATTTGAGCTAACGCCCTAGCCTCTCTTCTTGGAGGTCTGCATCTCGGCAGCCAGTCTTAGCATTTCCTCATACTCCTCTTCCGTAACGCTCTCTCCGCCGACAGAGGTCTGAGCAACCGGAATCTCCGGCTTGCCTTTCCCCCCCTTGGCGTATGTACGCGTGCGTGAAGCGGCGGCCGCTTGCTTGCCCTTGCTCTTGGCCTGGTCGCGGATATACTGGACGGCTTTCTCATAGGTGTCGACCTGCTTGAGCAGCATGTTGGAGGCAATCGCCTCGACAAAGTTGCGGTTGATCCGCTGGTCGCCGCCTGCAGCAATTAAAGACATCAGATAATGAATCAGAATATTAATAACTTCGCCCGGAAGCTTGTAGCTATGGTCGATTTTCTCGAACATATCCATGAAGTGAGCCGGCACCGAGCCCGGAAAAAAGGTCTGCAGCAGCCGGGTATACGGTTCATTGCGAAGCATCATATTGTATTGGTGAATATCACACTTGGACTGAAATTGCAGCGGAACCTCCACATAATATTCGCTCTGGACTGCATGCTCCTCTGCCGGCACGTCCTGATCGGCGCTCAGCTCCTGATGCAAAGCGACCACCTTGCCTGCGGTCACCTGACGCTTCTCCTGCAGCTTCATGCCCTGACGGAAATGAAGGCTTGCCTTGTGCTGGAGATCATCGAGCATAACCTCACCCTGACTGGAGAAAATCCCATCTTCATCCAGAAGACGGCATAAATCCTGCACATTCAGGTCATACTTGCGGACTACATAATTGACGACACCGAGCTGTTCATGGTCATGGCGCAGCCGTTCCACAAAGACGCGGTTCCGCGATTCACGCGGAAAGCGCAAAATAATGTCCGCATAATTCAATCCGCCTTCTCCCGCAGAGACTACAGGAACCGCCTGCTTGCGCGGCGTCTCCACCTCGGTCAGCGCCTGCTCGAGCTCGTAATCAATTACATGCGTATTCAGCTCAAAAATATCATAGAAAGGAACCGAGATGTTCTCCTTGTTGAAGGAAACGCCAGTCCACTCCTGCGGTTCCTTGCTCCACAGCTGCTCCCGCAGGGCAAGCACGGCGAATTTGCCGACCTTGTCACGCAGCAGCAGTGTCAGATGCTGTGTATTAAAAAATTCCGAGGGCGACAATGGTGTCTGCAGCTCGTACTCATATATATAATCGTCATTTTCCGGAGCATAAAGCCGGCTCGTCTGCAGCAGCCCCACCGCCTCCAGTCTGGAGGTTTGCTCAATCAGGTAGCGGCGGCCCTTCTCGCTGGGCTCCAGGCCAAGCGTCAGAAACAGGCGGCGCTGCTGATCAATCGGGGAGTACCCCACCTTTTCCAGCGGCACATGTGTGCACAGCAAGCGGTACAGACTGATGGCGAAGGCGCCAACCATCGGTTGATAAATGGAACTGAGCATTTTGTCATCCAAGCCGCTCAGGCAGAAGTCGCGGTACACGCAGTAACGGTGATTCTCGGTATAATGCAAAAAATTAGTCATGCGCATGGTGTAAGCTCCTTCCCCGTCTTTTTCGCCAAGAACAGGTCCCGGCCGAAAATAGACTGCCTCTATTCTATCATAAATACAGAGGGCGATATCTGTTAAATCCAACTAAATTCTATGAAATCACCTGTGAAAAAAGAAACAAAAACGACCCGCCCGAATGGGGTGAGCCGCCAATGACATCAGACACAATCCAACATTACCTTAGAACATCTTAAAGCCCTTGACGCGCAGGACATGTATCGCCCAGCCGCTCAGCACCGCACCTGCCAGCCCCGCAATTCCGGTCAAATAATCCACCAGGCCGTACGAGCCGATATGGCTCAGGAACGTGGTCTCGCTGGAGTTCCACATACTGTATACTACCACCGGCAGAATGACAAGCACGAATAGATAGCACGGAAACCAGGTCGTCTTCATCAGCATGTTCAATATAAAGCCAATCCCGAACATCATTACAAAAAATAATATCATCAGTACCAACACGGGGATCAATTCAAGCATTGCCGACCTTCACCTCTTCTTTATACCGCCGCAAAACCGGACGGACTAGTTAGTAGTTTACTAAAAAAAATGTCGCTTATCAACGAATATTCCATGAATAGATTGTGTCAGGGTTTGCCCTTCAGCCCCTCCTTCGCTACAATGTAGGAAGATATGCCTGACCTAACCATTTCACGATGAAACAGGAGTGATCATATGAATGAAGCTGCCATGACCCTGGAGGGCTGGTACGCTCTGCATGATTTTCGTTCCATCCATTGGCCGGCCTGGAAGGCCGCGGATGAAGAGGAGCGCGCAGTTGCGCTGGAAGAGCTGAATGAATTTCTTTCCGCCTGGGAAGCCACCGGGGAGAGTAAGCAAGGCAGTACTGCTGTATACACGATCGTTGGACAAAAGGCTGACTTCGTGCTGATGCACCTTCGCGAGACGCTGGAGGAGCTGAACGAAATCGAAAATGCCTTTAACAAGACGACGTTTGCCAAGTATACGACCAAGGCTTACTCTTACGTAAGCGTAGTGGAGCTCAGCAATTACCTGGCCGGATCTTCCGGCGGCGATCCGATGGAGAATCCGCATGTGATTGCCCGCCTAAAGCCGGAGCTTCCCAAGTCCAGGCACATCTGCTTCTACCCGATGAACAAGAAGCGGGATTTGCAGGACAACTGGTACATGCTTAGCATGGATGAGCGCCGCACGATGATGCAAAGCCATGGCCTGATCGGCCGCGGCTATGCCGGTAAGGTGAAGCAGATTATCACCGGCTCGGTCGGCTTTGACGACTGGGAATGGGGCGTAACCTTGTTCGCAGATGATGCGCTTCAGTTCAAGAAGCTTGTATATGAAATGCGCTTTGATGAAGTCAGCGCGCGCTTCGGCGAGTTCGGTCCGTTCTACGTCGGCAACCTGCTTCAGGCCGATAACTTTAACCAGCTGATGAAGGTTTAGCACTTGCATGACTATAAAGAGGCTGTCCCAAAAGATCTAGGGTCTTATGGGATGGCCTCGTTTGTTGTTGCGAGATGCTCCGCGTACGAAACGTTCCTCCCCTCGCTGTTGCCCCCAAATTTCTTTGAATTTATTCTGGTGCATATCCATCCCCCAAAAAACAGGTAACACAAAGAAACCGCCCTTTGGCAGAATGGAAGTGTCTAGCAGCCATTTAAAAGGGAGCGGTTTCATTTGTACATTCAATATACCATGAATCAACTTTATCTGACCATGGATGTAGAAGACATTCCATCCAATGCTCACCAAAGTCCTCATTTACGCCTACACCCAGCAAATGTATTCCTCGCGCCAAATCGCCAGTGAGCCTTGAGGTCGGATGGCTTTCGCTCGCCCATAATTTGCTCAAGAAGGCGGCAATAGACCGAAATAAAGACATGGCGGTGCTGGGATCACCTCCCTGACTCCGCCATGTCTTTATTTTTTGCTTCAGATCTCACTCAAGTGAGCTGCCTCGTTAAACAAGAATCTGCTTTGGGGACAGCCCCTTTATTATGGCTTATCCAACGTTCATTCTAATTCTCGTCCTCGTCATCACGAAGAGACTGAAGATACTCCGCGGTAGCCGCATCCCTCGCCCTGCTCTTCTCCTTCAGCCGCTCGATCGCCGGCATAATGAGCAGGTCCACCTCCTGCTGAATAGAGTAGGCGAGGTCATAGCGCTCCTGGGATTCCAGATAGGATCCGACCTCCATGAGCGCGTTATAACGGTCCAGCTCCTGCCGCTCCAGCAATCCGCGTACCTGTACACTGCAATGTCTCATTTATAGAAACCGTCCTTTTTTGAGTACGAGCGGAATGCCGCCGATCATAAACAAATACCGGAGATCCACCAGCTTCTTTAGCTGCGCTGCCTTCCAGCCCTGATACTGCTTGCTTCCCACGACGCCAATGCCCTGTCCCTTGCCCAGGGAAGCTACGGTGCCCTTGTGCTGGTACTGGAACTTCCGCAGCACCTTGCCGCGAATAGTAGCCACAATGTTCTGTGCGCAGCAGATGCCCTGCTGGATGGCCATCTGAGCCGTTGGCGGGTAAGGGCGCTCCCCGTTCAGCACCAGGGAATTGTCACCGATAATATAAATATGATCATGCCCCGGTGCCCGCAGATATTCATCCACCTTGACCCGGCCGCGCATCGTCTCAAGTCCGGCAGCTTCAATAAGCCGGTTGCCCCGGATTCCTCCCGTCCACACGACCGTGTTGGAACGAAGCTCCTCTCCGGTGCTTAAGACGACGCCATGCGGAGTACACTCCTGAATTGCGGTGCCGAGCTTAAAGGTAACGCCTTTACGCGTCAGCAGCTCCATTGCGTAATCCACCAGCTCCGGCGCGAAGCCCGGAAGGGCCGAAGGGGCCGCCTCGACATTGTAGATATTGACCAGTGCGGGATCGACATCATATTCCTTACACAGCTTCGGGATGCGGTCCGCAAGCTCCGCCACAAATTCGATGCCGCTAAAGCCTGCACCGCCCACAACGAAATTAATCCGCTCCTGCGGCCGGCGTTCATTCTTGTAGAGCGCGAACTGATGCTCGATATGGGAGCGGATCAGCCGGACCGAGTTGATGCTGCGGATGGACATAGCATGCTCTGCAAGTCCTGGAATCCCGAAGGTTTCGGGCTCACCACCCAAGGCAATGATGAGATAATCATAGGAAAGGGTACCATCCTCAAGAATGACCTTCTTGTCATGGAGCCGGATCTCCTGTACAGAGGATTTGACCAGATCAATCTTGAACTCGTCGATCAGCTTCGAGATGGATACTCTGGTGTTCTCGATGCTGTCTGTTCCTGCAGCGGGCATATGCAGATGGGTCGTTATATAATGATAGTCATGGCGATTGACCAGCGTGACATCTGCTTCATTATAATTCAATTCCTTTTGCAGCCGCTGCGCTGTTAAAATGCCGCCGTAACCCGCTCCAAGGATTACGATTTTCGGTATGCTGCTCATGTTCCTGCTCCTTCCAAGCTTGCTTATCTATATAATTGGATTTCAGAAATATACGTTTGGTACCCTGTGATAAAACATAAAAAAATAGAGAGCTCTGGATTAGAGCCCGCTGAGATTGACACATGATGACGCAAGTTATCACGTTAATCATAGACAGTTTCAGAACAAAGATCAAGCGGTAATTTAGCTAGGAAAAACCACCCCAGCTTGCATATGCCGGATTATTATTATATGAAAGCCTGCTTCCATCCCGTGAAAGCGCCTCCCCTGCTCCTTCGGCTTTCTTTGAGGGGTAAAGAGCATTATAATAATGATGAATTGCTGGAATGGTTTATAAAAAAACGGAGGTGTACCCCCATGACAGATATACCGCAGGAGTCAATGACCGACCTGCTCATTATTGGAGGAGGCCCGGCAGGCATGTTCGCCGCATTTTACGGCGGCATGCGGCAGGCCTCGGTGAAACTGATCGAGAGCATGCCTCAGCTCGGGGGACAGCTGTCTGCATTGTATCCCGAGAAGTATATATATGATGTCGCCGGCTTCCCGAAAGTGACCGCTCAGGAGCTGGTTAACAATCTATCCAAGCAGATGGATCATTTCGATACCGATATCCGCCTGGATGAGAAGGTCCATACGGTGGAGAAAGCCGCGGAACGCCATTTTATCGTCAAGACGGATAAGGGCGAGCATCACGGTAAGTCTGTGATCATTACGGCCGGGGTTGGCGCCTTTGAACCCCGGCGCCTGGAGCTGCCGAATGCAGCCGCTTTTGAAGAACGCAACCTGCACTACTTTGTCAGCGATTTGAGACGCTTTGAGGGCAAGAGAGTGCTGATCAGCGGCGGCGGCGACTCTGCCGTTGACTGGGCCTTGATGCTGGAGCCTTTGGCTGCGCAGGTTACCCTTGTACACCGCCGGGATAAGTTCCGTGCCCATGAGCATAGCGTAGAGCGGCTTATGAGCTCCAGTGTACAAGTCATTACCCCTACCGAGATTACCGCGCTTCACGGTGAGGACCAGATTACGAAGGTGACCCTGACTCATATTAAGAGCAAGGAAGAGCAGGATATTGAGGTCGATGATGTAATTGTCAATTTCGGCTTTGTCTCTTCGCTTGGCCCTATTACAGAGTGGGGTATTGCGATTGACAACAATTCCATTGTGGTCGATTCCCGGATGGAAACGAGCGTATCCGGCATTTTCGCCGCCGGGGATATTACCAGTTATCCGGGAAAGGTGAAGCTGATCGCAGTTGGGTTTGGCGAGGCACCGACGGCTGTTAATAACGCGAAGGTTTATTTTGATCCGGACGCCCGGCTGTCTCCGGGGCACAGCACCAATATGAAGATGTGAGGACACAAAAAAGGTATCTTTCTTCTGCAGGCCCAGGGCCAGCGGCATGAAAGATACCTTTTCTATGAGGCAACAGAATGGAGCTATTGCCATAGGTGCTGCTCTATATATAGTAGGTGACTGCCGGCGGACTAATGCAGGAGCATGATGGAATCGGTGTTGAGGTTCCGTTTCTGGATCTCCGCCATCAGAAGAGATATGAATTCCCGTTCAAGCTTCAGTTCCACCGCCATATAGTAGGAATCCAAAAGCATCTCATCCGTTAACATAGCCATCAGAATACACCCCTTCCTCAATTTTCCTGAATTCATCATATCAGACATTGGATGACAGAACAACCGTTCGTCTATCCACAAGGCATTGTGGAAATCCTGTGCACAATATGTTGGTAACTATCCCCAACCTGCATGGAACTAAAGTGGATTATGGGGATATTATTTATACACAGGCTGCGACCGTCCGTGGGTCTCCAAAAAAAAATAATAGATTTATATATTATATCGGCAAGCTAGTATTCTTTTGTTATTACCCGAAAGGGGAATCAAGTAAACAAAACTGGAATTTTTTGATGAAATCATCAGTGCGGACGAGTATTTACCTCAAAGATCCAGATGCGTCCTTCGGTATCAATTCCATAATCAAAGCCCAGCTCTCCTATACCTGGAAAATGCTTCTCCATCACTTCGGTGCCGATCCGTGTCAATGCTCGAAGATCCTTTCTGATCTGCGGCACATTAGCCTGTGGCAGTGAAAGGGCGATAGCCCGCCTGCCAGGAAGCATCGTTCCGCCTTTGCATAAATTGGTCACGAATAGCCCTCGCCGTGCCAGCCGCCCTACCATTGCGCGGCATGCCCAGGCGCCTCTATCTTTTACCACCTTGACCCGGTAGTCCAGCGGCCGGCCCTGAATAGTGGCTAGCTCAATGCCCTGCTGGATCAAATAGGCTCTCCTGAACCGGAGTCTGGAGAGGAGCCGAAGCAGCTCCGGGAAGGCGCTGACATGGCGGCTTACTCTCTGATGCCTGACGCTGTAGCCCTTTTCGTTAGACTGGATCAGGATCACCCCGTTCCCGCCTGTACCGACGACCGGCTTGATTACCACCTTCCCATGCTTTAGCAGCATGGAATTGAGTGCCTCCGGAGATAATGACGTCGTTTCCGGGATATATGGAATTAACCGCGGATCGCTCCGCAACGCTTCAGTCTTTAACCACTTGCTGGCCAATTGTCTGGCTGCCATGCACCGATACCTCCTCTGAAGTAGACTGACTTGCTCTACGCTAAAAAGCTGATGCTATATTTTACTCAGCCCCGCCCTCTTCTTCTTGGATGATTGTCCCGCTATCCCTAATTAATCACCACAGCGGATCAGGCTGTCTCTTTCCAAACCCTGCAATCTGTCGTATAGTATTATGGAAGCTTTACGCGGAGCATCATACTGGATTTTAGTAAGGGGAGGCATTTACATTGGAGGCTTTTTTCACTATTCTGTACTGGATTGCCATGATTGGCATGTCATTATCTCTGGCCGCCATTACCGTATTCATTTTTGCCATCGGCTTTAAATTTCTGAAGGACAAGCGCAGAGGTCTCGGAGCGGGCTGCATCGCTTTTTCATTAGTAGCTGCATCCATGGTAATCTTTATGCTGAATGAGAAATTCTTCTTCGCTTCATAAGAAAGAATACGACCCCCGTAGGATTATGCTTCAAGGCTGAAGCGCAATCCAGCGGGGGTCGTTTTCATTTACTATGAACGGTTTTTGTTACGCTCAGTCACTCCAAGATCGTTCTTTAACGCGTCTTGCAGTACGTGTGAATAATTCACTTTGCTTTCTGCAGCTGAATCGTCGAGCCATTTTGGAATTGTCAGCGTCTTACATTGAAAAAGTATCTATTGAAGAATTATTGCTTGCTCAAAGGTAAGAGGTGCGGAAAGTTCTTTCCAGTAGTAACACTCTTCGTACGCTTCTTTAACGACAGAAAAACGACCTCCATAACGGTTATTTTACCGTCATAAAGGCCGTGATCCACAATCCCTAAACGTTAAATTTAGGGTTGTTATTATACCAAATCGCCATTGAGGACTGCGTTTTTACAGGTACAATCCGCACTTCCCCGGAAAGCGCGTCCTAGCAAGGCTCCTCGCTCGGCTTGCCGGCGTCTGTCGCCGTACGGAACGAGCTGCCGCAGCCGCAGGTCACGGTCGCATTCGGGTTATGAATGGTGAAGCCGCCGGTCATTCCCGACTCTTCAAAATCAATTTCCAGGCCGTTGAGGTACTTCACGCTCTCCTTATCGACCACCACTTTAAGGTCCTGCACATCCATATATACATCATTTTCCGTCTCGTCGTCGTCAAAGCCCATGGCATAGGAGAATCCGCTGCAGCCACCGGAAGTCACGCCCAGACGAAGGAACATATTCGGTAATTCCTGCTCAGACAGCATCTCTTTCAGTCGCTCTGCTGCTGATTCGCTGATTGTAATCATAGGTATCCCTCCTTTTCGCGTTTCATGTCTTAGTATACTCCAGATTACGACATCCCTCAAGCCAGGGTCTCCCTGTCTACACGGCATCTCTAATGACTGTAAACAAGGATCATGCTTCCCTTCGGGCAAGCCAGCTTCTTCATCGTTTTCCTCTTGGTTTGTATTGCTCCATGCAGAGGTCGGGTTTATAATAGGGAAGAAACTTGAGAGGTCGAAGGCTGGATTACATGCCGTTATGCTCCCCAGTTTGCCCTGAGCCCATGGGCTGCGGCTGGTCTATAGTTGTATATTTTTTCACATATTATTGTAAATATAACGACTGCCTCCCATTGGTTGATGTACTGAGACAGCAGCGCGCCCGTGACGCGCACCAAGATACACAGATCTCCATCATGAAGGCATGCTTCGGGATCTGTCATAAGGAGGAAGGTATAGAATGTCTACCCTGATAAGTCCGGCCATGGACAAAAGAATGGCTGAGATCGTAGAAAAAGTTCAAAACGGAATCCGTCTTGATGTGGAAGACGGTGTATATTTATACCAAACGGATGACCTTTTAACCCTGGGACAGCTGGCTAACGAAGCCAATCTGCGTAAAAACGGGAAAAAGGTTTATTTTATTGAGAACATGAGCCTGTATTTTACCAATGTGTGTGAATCTCACTGCGCCTTCTGCAATTTCCGAAAAGATCAGGGCGAGGAAGGCTCGTACACCCTCTCTGGTCCGGAGATGATTGAGTACGTCGAGCAGCATTTTCATCCGGGAATCCGGGAATTTCATATCGTTGGCGGGCATAATAACCATGTTCCGTTTCAATACTATGTCGATTCCTTGAAAGCCCTCCATGAGCGTTTTCCAGAGGTTACCTTGAAGGCGTATACGGCTGCAGAGATTGAGTTCTTCACGCGAATTAGCGGACTTAGCATTGCCGAGGTGCTTCAAGAGCTCCAGAAGGCTGGGCTGAAGTCATTGACCGGCGGCGGCGCTGAGATTTTGTCCGATCAATACCGTCAAAAAATGAAAGTAGATAAAGCGAATGTCGATCAGTACCTGGAGGTGCACCGGACTGCGCATCAGCTTGGGATCCGTACGCACACGACGATGCTGTATGGATCGATCGAAAGTCATGAGGACCGGATTCGCCATATGATACAAATTCGCGAGCTGCAGGACGAAACGAACGGCTTCATGGTGTTCATTCCGCTCTCTATGCAGCCGAAGAATAAGAATGCGGGCATTATGCGCCGCAACTCCGCTTATGAGGATCTGAAGACCATCGCGATCAGCCGCCTGATGCTGGACAACATTGATCATATCAAGGCGTACTTCATTAATATTGGTGCCCAGCTGACCCAGGTGGCGCTGAGCTTCGGAGCCTCCGATGTGCATGGTACGATCCTGAAGGAGCGCATCAGCCACGCAGCCGGTGCCCTGACCCCGGAAGGCTTGACCCGCAAAGAGCTGGTCTGGCTGATCAAGGGTGCAGGCCGCATCCCGGTGGAGCGCGATACGTTTTACAATGAGATCATGGTTTACGAATAAGCCGTTTATCGCTGCTTCATGCGGTTAAGAAGAAGTATAAGGACACCCCGGCCAAAGCACAGGCACCAGGATGATGACTGCAAGCTCTGGCCGGCAGAAAGGAAGACATATATGAAAAAGCTCGTCATACTCGGCGGAGGCTACGGCGGTCTTGCCTTGATTCAGGAATTATTCAGCAGCTATCTTCCTCATGACCTGGAGGTTGTGCTCATTGACCGCATGCCTTATCAGGGACTAAAAACGGAATATTACGCACTGGCGGCAGGTACCGTTGCAGATACCGAGCTCCGCGTCCAGTTCCCTGAATACGATAAGCTCACGATTCATTACGGAGAGGTTACCTCCATTGATCTGGAGCACAAACGCATTCACCTTCACCAGGAGGACCCGATGGAGTATGATCAGCTCGCCATTGCGCTGGGCTGTACAGATCAATACCACGGTGTGCCGGGTGCAGCAGAATATACGTGCAGTCTCCAGTCCTTCTCGGGGGCGAGAGAGTCTTATCTTCGCTTGAACAACCTGAAGCCCTATAGCCAAGTGCATATTGTGGGCGGCGGACTGAGTGGAATCGAGGTCGCTGCGGATCTGAGAGAGAGCCGGCCTGATCTGAACATCGCCATTCTGGACCGGGGTGCCCGGGTACTTTCTTCTTTCCCGAATCGCCTGTCGGCCTACATTCAGCGTTGGTTTGCCGAGAACGACGTGAACATTCTGTCCGGAGTATCGGTCTCACGCGTTGAACCGAACATGGTATATAACATTGAGCAGCCGATTGCCACAGACATTACGGTATGGACCGCGGGCATCCAGCCGGTCGAGGTCGTGCAGAAGCTGGCATTGCCGAAGGATCGAAGCGGGCGTGTTATGCTGAATGAATGGTACCAGGTACCTTCACACCCTGAGGTATATGTCATTGGGGACTGTGCCAGCCTTCCGTTCGTCCCAAGTGCTCAGGCTGCTGGCGCTCAGGCGGAACAGATCGGCCATGTTTTGAAAGCGCTGTGGAATGAAGAGAAGCCGAAGGTTCATCCTTTGAAGCTGAAGGGCACCCTGGGCTCTCTAGGCAAACGTGCAGGCTTTGGCCTGATGGGCAAGACCTCCGTCATTGGACGAGTTCCCCGCCTGCTAAAGAGCGGTGTGCTGTGGAAGTCTAAGCGTCATTTCTAATTCGGCACTTTTGCTGCTGAATGCGCCGCCAAGGAATAGGGAGCTCTTCCTGTTATTTCGTTTCCAGCTCCCGCAGCCGTTTCAGCACAGCAGCATACAGCTCTTTCGCGGTTGGCGCTTCTACTTCCTCGTTGTTGACAAGCGCAAACGGTGTTTGGTCACATTGGCCGCAGCTCGTCAGGCATCCGTATTCAATGACGCTGCACAGTCCCTGCTCTTCTAGCGGACGCAGCGCTCGATCCGTTCCATAACTGGTGTTGCCGGCACAAAATTCAACAATTCTTTTCATTTGTAACAACCTGCCTTCAGATTGGCATTTTAATTTTCGTCTATTTGTACTATAATATATGGAGGAAAGGAGTTGATCAAGATGAGCGAGAACACACAAACCACCGTTTACGATGAAGTGGCAGAAGTGCTCGACAAGCTTCGTCCGTTCCTGCAGCGTGATGGCGGTGACGTTGAGCTGGTCGACGTTGAAGACGGTATCGTTAAGCTGAAGCTGGTAGGTGCCTGCGGTAGCTGCCCAAGCTCCACGATTACACTGAAAGCCGGTATTGAGCGTGCACTGGTTGAAGAAGTGGAAGGCATTGAGGAAGTTGTTCAGGTATTCTGATCCATATAAGCTGAAGAGCCTTGGTCCATAACGGATCAAGGCTTTTTTTATTCTCATGTATGGATCAGGGCTGTGAAGCAATCTTGGGTCGAATGGGGTCCAGGCCGCCGGAAATATCCATAATGTTGCCGGTAATGAAATCGGAATGATCCATGCACAGAAACTCAATCACCCGTGCGATATCCTCTCCGCTGCCAGAGCGTCCGCGCGGGGTATCACTGTCGCTAATGCCAGCCACCTCAGCGATACTCTTCTCTTTGTTCGCTCCGCGAATATCTCCAGGACAGATCATATTGACGGTAATCCCGTAAGGAGCCTCTTCAACCGCCAGCGTTTTCGTAAATGAAACCAGTCCGACCTTCGCTGCTGCATATACAGATCTGTGTGGCCAGGAACGGGCTTCTCCGGCATGACCAAAACCGAAATGAATGATCCGTCCCCACTTCTTCTCCCGCATAGAGGGCAGTACCATATGATCCAGGAGCATCACTCCCGTCAGATTGCCGTTCACCAGATGAATAATTTCCTCAGACGTATATTGCGAGAACAATCTCCGCTCGCGGATAAATGGTCCCGCATTGTTCACCAGAATATCCACCGTACCCAGGTGCTGCTCGGTTTCCTCAGCCAGATGCTCCAGATCCTCCTGCTTTGCGACATCGGCCCGGACTGCAATGGCTCTGACACCGAGAGCTTCAATCTCGCTCTTCAGGGCATAAGCTTGTTCTTGACTATTCACATAATTGATAGCAATATGGCATCCCTGACGGGCGAGGGATAATGCTGTCATTTTTCCCAAACCGGTTGCACTGCCCGTAACCAGCGCTACTTTTCCCTTCAAAGGTCCTTCCTCCTCCGGCTTAGTCTCTTCTTCATTCTCAGTATAAAAGATTTCCTTGGAACGCTCAACAAACGCTCCATAAAGTCAATAAAGGCATGACTGCCGGCTTGCTGCTCCCGGCCAGTTCATGCCTTTATGATTGATGAGATCCCTGCTATGCATTTCGTCGGCTTAACAAGCCGGTTTCCGGCAAGCGGGTCGCTTTAACGAGGTAGGAGGAGATAACAGGAAATCTCTTCGCCAGCTCGGGATACCAAATATTCGTTTTGGCAAACGCAAGCCGTTGAATCATCCGCGCCCGCCGCAGCAGGCTGCCGAATTGGGCTTCCGCTTCTCTGGTGTAGCCGCTTCTCCATTCCTCCAGAGACAGCTCCCCATTGAGATACTGACTGGTCAAGCGGCTGCACAGCAGTGAGGAGCGCAGCGCAATCGACATACCGTCTCCACACAGCGGAGGAATCATCATCATGGCATCCCCGACATGCGGAAAGTCTGACCAGGGCTCAGGGGCATCCGATAGCCGCACGGGGGCAATGGAAACCTGCGTGCCTTCAACGGGAACGGCCTCCTGAAGCCTGGCTGCCAGCTTGGGATTAGACTGGGCGGCAGCCTGCAGAATGTCCTGCACGGATTTACCGGCAGCCTGCACAGATTTCAGGGTCAGCAATGCCGCGATGTTTACTTTTCCGCCCTCAATGGCATTGATTCCGGTGTAGCCCCCCTCGCAAAAATACAGCTCTACCTCCGGTCCCAACGTGAGCCCCGTATAATGTGATTTCACACCGACATAGACCGTCTGATCTCTGTACTGATCCTCGGTATTGGGAACGAATTTCGGCTTTCTAGTTCCGTGGGCAGCAATCACGGCGCGAGTATGGTACAGCACCTCCTCCTCACCGGTCTTAATGCCGATCTGGTAAGTTCCATCCGCGTCCTGCCTGATGGAGGTGACGTTACTCTTCGTCCATATTTCAGCGCCTGCAGCAAGCGCTCTTGCATGAAGCAATGTATCCAGCTCATAGCGGCTGATGCCCCAGGCCTCACCTGGCAGCGAGGCTTCCATCTCCCCGCCTTGGGGCATCACAATTCTTGCTTTGGAGATCGGACTAGGTGAGATTAATGTAAGCTGGGGCACAATCCCCAGATACTCCAGCATCTCTTTCGTTTCCGGTGACATGAACTCACCGCAGGTCTTATGCCGGGGAAATTCCTGACGATCCAGCAGCAGCGTACGATGGCCCTGCTGCGCCAGCTGTATAGCCGTGCTGGCCCCGGCAATTCCTGCTCCAATAATAACGGCGTCCCAACTATGCATATCCGATTCCACTCTCCTTTCCTCCCGGCTTCAAGGGATGCGGAATGACTACCGCATAGCGGAACAGAGGCTTCCAGGAGAACGTCATCGTTTCATGGTTCAGCCGGCGCTTCAGCTCCTTCCAGTCTCTCGCAGTAAATCCCTTGGCTACGGACAACGGGCCGTCATGCCGAATGTACCGGTTACGGGAAATCAGCCGGGTTGTCAGCCAAACTGCAGTGTAGGAAACCTGATGCCTGTGAATATCATTGATCACAACACCATACCGGGAGGCGCGAAGCATATGAGAGACGATGTCTACCAGCTCATCCCCGTCAAAATGGTGTACGAACTGGGAGCCGGTAACAATATCAGCCGAGGCATCCGGAAGATCGCGCACGTCCGCACGCTGAACCTGAATCCGCGGCTCATCCTTGAACAAGGCCGCGGCTTCCTGACACGCCTCTTCGGTGAGATCGACAAGGATAATACGCAGCTCCACTCCCCGGCTGGCTGCCCACTCCAGCAGCTTCCGGTTGACGTCACCGGAGCCTGCGCCTACATCTAGAACACTCAAGGACGCCGGGCTGCCCATCATTCTCCACAGCTTTTCCACGCCATAGCGTGTCGGTCCGGGAGCCGCGAATATTTTGTTCAAGCGCCTTAAATGCACCAGCGCCTCGCTCAGCTCTGCCCCGCCCATGGAGAAATCATCCATTAACTCGTCTTCCTTCGCCCGGGTCGATAAATTCCTAAAGATAGACATGGTCCGCCTCCGACTCGGATGCCACCTTTGCCGCAATATATTCAAAGCGCATAAGCTCGGCTGTCAGTCCTGGGCCAAACGCCATGGCTACTCCGTTCTGAGCGGCGCTGCTTTGGGCTTTAAGGTCCCGGCGCATGGCATCCAGTACGAAGAGAATGGTACAGGAGGACAGATTCCCGGCGGTACGCAGAATCTCGCGGCTGAACCGGGTTTGATCCTCCCGCAGACTCATTACCTCTTCCACGGAGTCCACAATGCCTCTTCCCCCGGGATGAATGGCCCAGAGCTCAGGAAGCTCCTCCCCTTCAAAGAGACGCTCCATTTCCGGAGCAATATATTGTCCCAGCAGTCTCGGAATCCGCGGCGACAGATATAGATCAAAGCCGAAATTGCCAACCTCCCAGGTCATATCCTCTGTGGTGTCCGGCAGCAGCACTGAATATCCTCTGCCCAGCTGGAAATAATGGCGGCTGTTTTCATCTGCGTGGCCAATGACGCAGGATGCCGAAGCATCGCCGAAGAAGGAGGCCGCAAATAGAGCTTCCTTCTCCATCACGGGCTGGAAGTGCAAGGTGCACAGCTCTACGCAGACGACAAGCACAGTCGATCCGGGTGCTCCCTGCACGACATCCCTTGCCATCTGAATCGCTTTGAGACCTGCAGCACAGCCCTGGAAAATAACCGGCAAACGATTAACCCTTGGCGACAGGCCCAGCTGGGAGATCAGTGTCACATCAAGGCCGGGAAGGTATTGCCCCGTGCAGCTGACTGTAATGAGATGGGTAATGGATTCTGGATGCGTACCTGCATCCTTCAGCGCTTTCTGGGCAGCTTCAAGAGCGAGCGGAGGCGCTTCTCTTTTATATGTATCCATCCGTTCTTCTGTGGTCGGTATGCCGCTTGCATCTCCGGTAGGAAGATACTTGCAGTCCTCCGCAGCTCCTGTATAGCTCGGCTCTACTGTATATCGGGTATCCACTCCGCAGGAGTTAAAAATCCTTCTTGCAAAGCGCGCCAGATCCGGCTTGTCCTGCAGATGGGAAGTTAGCAGATTGGTGATGTCAGGCTGAGGAACCTGATGAGCCGGCAGCGCTGTACCGAATCCCAGGATTGAGGCTTGCTGTGGATTTGCATGAAGATTAGGGTTCATGAAAATGACCTCCTGAAATATGAATTCGTCGTTACCGTAAACAAGCTCATCGCCAACGATAAGCCTACTGACTTTATTATGCCGTTATTGAACCTATTTACCCTGAACCACTTAAAAGGAATCTCACCCACTATAAAAAATACAGCGACTCCGGAAAGTTTCCGGGCCGCTGTATGCTCATTTCCATGAATTTGTTGGATCGACATCTGGTTGTTGCCGTTTTAGAATGCCGGGATAATAGATCCTTTGAACTGCTCTTCGATAAAAGTCTTCATCTCTGCCGAGGTCAGTGCCTCTGCCAGCTTCTGAATCGCTTCGGAATCCTTGTTGTCCGAGCGGGCAACAAGCAGGTTGGCATAAGGGTTATCCTTGTCCTCGATGACCAGCGCATCCTCCAGCGGATTCAAGCCCGCTTCCAGCGCATAGTTCGTATTAATGACTGCCGCATCCATCTCGTCCAGCATCCGGGGCAGCATCGCTGCATCAACCTCTTTAAACTCCAGGTTTTTCGGGTTGCCGGTAATATCCTTGGCGGTTACAGCCAGATTGCTGTCATCCTCCAGCTGAATAACACCATGCTTGGCCAGCAGAAGCAGGGCACGTCCTCCGTTTGAAGGATCGTTTGGAATGGCAATGACTGCACCGTCCTTCAGATCGTCCAAAGACTCTACCTGATTGGAGTAAGCTCCCATCGGCTCCACATGCACCGCAGTAACTGGAGCGAGATCGAAGCCGCGCTGCTCGATTTCGCCGTCCAGATACGGCTTGTGTTGAAAGAAGTTGGCATCGATTTCTTTCTGGTCGGTCTGCTGGTTAGGCTGGACATAATCCGTGAATTCGATAATTTCAAGCTGAATGCCTTCTTGCTCCAGCACCGGCTTGACGTGCTCCAGAATTTGCGAGTGAGGCTGTGGCGATGCCCCTACACGCAGAGTGACGGTTTCACTTGCTGCTCCGTCTTTAGCTCCGGCATCCGAGCCGGTGCTTTCTTTTTCAGTGTCTGTCCCGCAAGCCGCAAGCACCAGAAGCATAGCCAGGGCCAAGATCATTACATTCCATTTTTTCATCTCGTTATATCCTCCAATATTTATAAATTTCACTATTTCTGCTTAAACCTACTTCCGGGTGTAATGCCGGACGATTCGATCGCCTGCCATCTGCAGCAGCTGTACCAGCAGAATCATCAGCACAACAGCTACGAGCATCACTTCGGTTTCATAGCGGTTATAGCCGTATTTGATCGCGAGATCCCCCAGCCCGCCGCCGCCGACAAGACCGGACATCGCGGTATAGGACACCAGAGTCACGATCGTAATGGTCACCGCCGCGATCAGGCCTGGCCTTGCTTCCGGAAGCAGCACTCTCAGCACAACCTGCTTGGTTGAAGAGCCCATTGCCTGAGCGGCCTCAATAACGCCTTTATCCACCTCGCTCAGTGCGGTTTCTACAAGCCTTGCAAAGAAAGGCGCTGCCCCGATCACCAACGGGGGAATGGTTCCAAGCACCCCATAGGATTGACCAACAATGACTTTCGTAATCGGAATCAAGGCCACGATCAGGATAATGAATGGCACGGAGCGCAAAATATTGACCACGAAGGAGAGGACACTGTATCCTGCTCTCGCCCATCCTGACGAGGATCTTGACCACATGTACAGCATCACACCGATCGGCAGGCCGATCAGCACCGCGAACACGGAGGAAGCCAGAAGCATTCGCAGGGTGTCCAGCGTGGCTGTCAGTACTTCTTCCCAATCCACCAGGGTAAAATCCAATCCGAGCATCAGCCTGCCACCTCCACATCAAGTCCTTCTGCCTGAAGTGCCGCAATCGTGGCAGCTACCGCCTCCGGCTGGCCTTCAAATCGAACGATCAGCTGGCCATAAGGGGTTGCCTTGATCGTTGAAATCTTGCCCTGTAAAATTGCAAAAGCGACGCCGGTTTCTTTCACGGTCTGGGATAGAGTGGACTCGTAGGTTTTTGGCCCCAGAAACGTAATTTTGACTGTCTGGCTGTGGGACCCTTGAGAAGAAGCTCCCTGCTCGTACAGCGCCTCCGGAATAAATCTTTGATCCTCCCGAATAAAATCACGGGTAACCTCGTGCTTAGGTCGAAGAAACACTTCCGTGACCGGCCCCTGCTCCACAATCCCGCCCTGATGAATGACAGCAACTCGGTCACAGATGCTTTGAATAACATGCATTTCATGAGTAATGAGAACAATCGTGAGCTGAAAGCGCTCGTTGATGTCCAGCAGCAGCTTCAGGATGGAATCCGTCGTCTGCGGATCCAGTGCCGAAGTGGCCTCGTCACATAGCAGCACCTCAGGATCACTGGCCAGTGCTCGGGCTATGCCAACCCTCTGCTTCTGTCCCCCGGACAGCTGTGCGGGATATTTATTGCGATGTGCCTCCAGACCGACAAGCGTCAGCAGCTCACTGACCTTCCGTTCCATTTCCGCCTTGGGCGTCTTGATCAGCCGAAGCGGAAACGCAATATTGTCATACACCGTCGCTGAGGAGAGCAGATTGAAATGCTGAAAGATCATTCCGATTCGGCGGCGCTCCTCCTGCAGCTGTTTTTTGCCGAGAGCTGTTAATTCGACACCGCCCACCCAGACCTCTCCCGAGGTCGGACGCTCCAGCAGATTCACGCAGCGAATCAAGGTGCTTTTCCCGGCTCCGGAATGCCCGATCACTCCAAAAATTTCGCCTTTCTGTATAGATAAATCGAGGCCTGACAAAGCGGTTGTCAACGCACCCGGTTTACCGTAATGCTTCGTAAGCTGCTTCAGCTCAATCACAAGCTGCACACTCCTTCCCTTCACTTCATTTTAACCAAAAAAAGAGAGCCCTATGGATTCCTCAGATACAGAATCAAAAAAGGGCTCTCTTCGCTAACGAAAGAAAGATGCCTTGTCTCATCTGCCAAGACTGCGCTGTCGCTCAGTCTTGAAGGAATTAGCACCATGACACCTCTGATTCCCGCGGTATGCTGCGCGTGACTCAGAAGTCGGTTGCCGGGCTTCATCGGGCCTGTCCCTCCGCCTCTCTCGATAAGAAAACATCGATATGAAATTATAATTTGATCGTTTTCAGAAACTATTCATGAATGCAATAGTTAGTATATGCCGTTTTCATTCTAAAGTCAAAAGGAATTTCAAGGAAAGTTAAACCCGCTTTACGCCTTCATTCCTCTTTCAGACCAGAGCTTATTGGTGTAGTGATAGGACGCAGCCAGTGTCTTGCACACCATATCCAGCCCCTGTTTCAGATCATCCAGATGCTGATCCAGATCCTCCAGCTCCACCTTGTCGTTGAGACCCTTATGACGCTGCCACAGATCATCCTGCATTTCCGAATTCATGTAATGCACCTCGGCGTTACGGCGTTTGCGAAGCACGGACATCGGATTGCGATAGCTGTCCTTGATGGCTTCCAGCTCCCGGGATAAATCCTCATGGGTTTTCAAATATTTAAACTGCCGCAGCACCGTAAAATAACTGAAATGCGCCTTGACCTTAGATGTGTTGAGGTCGTAAAGATCATTCAGCACGGTTCCGAGCTTGTCGAGAATGGAGAAGACCCGGATAAATGCATTTTTGTAAAAGTAAACGTAACGGCCGTACTCTCCCTGCTCCTGAATGGACAGCTCATCGACATATCCTGCCTTGATCGATTTACGAAAATGTCCTGCTGCAAAGCAGCTTTGCTCCAGCTCATCCAGGGACACAATCAAGCCGCGCGTCCAAATCTCCAGCTTGCGGAAATCATGCGTGGGGTCTTGGTTCTTGTCCATTTCCTTCTGCAGAAGCTGTGTGGTTGTTACCATGGTTTCTATCGCATCTTCCATGAGCCCGTGATTAAGTCTAGGCTCCTCCCCAAGCAGTATTCGAAGCATGGCGTAACCTCCCTACGTTCAAGTTCAAGTTCATATAAGACGCGGCAGCTGGCGTATCGAGCGATGTTTATTAAATATAAACAGATCTCTGGAGGAATTAAACCGCTGCAGAGAGGATATGGAGCCCCACCTTTAAAATGTCCTTAAGGGGGCCCTGTTCATTCCTAAGGTGAACAAGCAAGCCCCCGAGAAACTCGAGGACTTGTCGTATTGATTATTGGGTACCGTGCATGTGTTCTGTTCTACATCTTAAGAGGCTGCCGTTGCAAGCTGTTGATCTCCCTTCTGGGCAGGACGTGACCGGCTCAGCTGCCACACCCGGACACTAAGGTAGGCCAGAACCCCGAAGAGCGCTGAGATGAGCAAGGTATGACCCAAAGCGGCAAAAATGTACAGCTCCTCATTCTGCATCGTAGACATCAGCACTCCGCCGCTCAGCACTTGAAGCAGGCACAGCACTAAGGCCGCAACGCCCAGCATTTGAATTTCTTTATTATTGCGGTGACGCCAAAAAGCGAAATGCGCCATCACTGCAATGGTCAGCAGCAGCAATGCCGCCGCTACGCGGTGCATAAAGGCAATGCCAACGCCGCCTGAAAGCTCCGGGATAAGCTCTCCGTTACACAGCGGCCACCCGGAGCAACCTTCCCTGGATTCCGTATGGCTTACAAATGCCCCTATGTACACTACCACGTAGGAGTACACTGCAGTTGCCCATACCAGATTCCGAAACCTCTTGCTGACCTGCGGCAATGGCTCGGAATCTTTCGTATCACCTTCATGCTCCAGCCGCCGCATAGCCAAGGCCAGCATCACCGAGCTTGCGAACGCAATGAGAGAAAACCCGAAATGCAGTGCCATCACAGCCGCTGATTGCGGAGACATTACGGCCATTGCGCCCATAATAGCCTGCAGGATGACAAAGACGGAGGTTAGCCCCACGTACGCCAGCAGATCCCGGCGATGCCGCTTGTAGCGAACGAAGGCAAGCAGAGAAGCCAGCGCTGACAAGCCAGCCAGTCCACTAATCAGGCGGTGCGAGTATTCAATCATAGAAGCCAGGGTGTAAGCGGGAACAAATTTCCCGTTGCATAACGGCCATTCCTGCCCACAGCCCAAGCCTGAGTCTGTCTTCGTGACCACCATTCCGCCAAAGGTCGCTAGAAACATAATGAGACACGTTATATAACTGAGCCATTTCAACTGTTTATTATTCAAAATTATTCACCTGCTGCCTTATATTTCGTATTCTGAGCATGAAGTTTTCCACGTCATCTATATTATAGCGGATCATGGCGCTGGGGTCATGGCTTGTTTGTGACAAAATGTTCAAAAATAAAGCACTATCTCCCTCTTTACAAGGAAATAGTGCTCTATTCGTATCTCATTTACTTATGGATCGTGTTGTATACTTCCAGGGCGCGCTGCAGGAAGGCTTCAATCTCTTCCCGCGACTTGCGGAGCTTGTTCACGAACCGAACCAGCTCACGGCCATCCGTGTAAGCCACAAAGCTCGGGATGCCCAGAATATTCTGCTCCTGACTGACATCCCCCACTTGATCCACATCAACCTCTACCAGTGTCAGGCGGTCGCTGTATTGGGCTTCCAGGTCCGGCATGAAGGGATCGATAAATTTGCAGTCACCGCACCAGTCTGCCTTGAAAACAGCAATGGTCAGTCTTGGGGGCTGGATCGCAACTTGAAACTCAGCTTTTGACGTGATTTTTTCCATAGGTAACTCCCCTTTTCCTGTGAATTCCTCTCTCCACAATAGTGAAGCAAATGTCAGAGTGGAAGTCAAATTTTGCGAGCATACTACATGGGTACTCAAGAACACTGCGAAAGAAGGTCATGGTATGCCACAGCAGCGGAGACAGCGGACAGGCTCCCTTTGGTCGATGCTGAGCGCCCTGCCTCATGCCGCTTCCGAGGCTGTCAGCGGCTTAGCCGCATCCTGGCACAACTCCGGCGAGCTTCGCAGGAGCAAGCTTCCTCTGGATTGGAACGAGGGAAGCGTCAGGAGCATCCTGTGTATCCTCGACCGCACGGCTGAGGGCTGCCGGAGGGAACGCGACGCCCGTCATTCAAGGTTTCAGGCCGGAGTCGATGCTCCGCTGCCGGGCAGCAAAGCAGAGGACCTCGTTACGGCGGATCATCTGCTCATTCAGCGGATCCAGGAGATGACTGCCGATCGGAACCGAAGCAATGTAACACGCACGCAGGCTTATCTAGAGATCTATCTGGAATTTCCGGAGCTGCACTGGGCTCTGCTGGCCCATCTGGTTTCAAGAAATGCCGGCTGGAATATGACGGATCTGAAGGGCGGGCTCATGTCTGATTTGACCGATGCCGCGTTCAAGCTGAACATGTACCGATTTCTGGAGCGGTGCAACGCGCTTATTTTTCAAGATGCCTATCCGCAGCTGCTGTTGTATAAATATAGCCGTGAACAGAAGCGGAGCTGCTTTCACCTGCTGCCCTGGTTTGATGTTTCGGCCTTCATGACGCCGTTTTGGGAACGGTTCTGGATCGAACGCAGCAGCGGAGTGCTCAGTGTTGCCCTGATCATCAATGAGCAGAACTACATCGAAGGACGGGTGGTCTCCCATCCTTTTTACCGTGAGCAGGTGCTTCAGCATCCCTACCTCAAAATTCATGAGTGGACCCGCCTGAATCAGATTCTGTTTCCACTGGGAGACAGTCGCTGCCGCCATGAGCTGTACAAAGAGTCCATTCTTCCTCTGCGCCCTTTAATCGGCCTGACCGTGCAGCATTTTGCCGACCCGTCCTCGCGGATCAAGATCGGCAAATCTCTATACGGCATGCTGTTCGGATATAAGCGTGTGCTGGAAGGTGCCTTGCATTTCGTCAACTGCACCCCGCACCTGGGTTCTAGGGAAGAGTATTGGCCTGCTCTATTCACATATCAGGCTGAGGGCTCCATGGATGCCTCTGATGAAAGCCAGGCTCTGCTCCAGTCCGAGTGGCTGCCGGAGGGGCAGCGGCTCTACAGCCCGCGACTGCTTCAGGTGTGGGAAGACCTGGAGTACGAAAGCATTCCCCGTTATGACTGGTATCAGCAGCCGGATATGCTGCGTCATGTTAGCAAGCCGTCACTGCCCTATTTTGTAGATATGACCCACCGCCACCGTTCTTCACTGGAGCGGACCTCCATGGCCCATGATGCTGGCCGGTGGCTGAAAGCTCCAAACACCTGATCAGCCTTTCTGGCGGAACGCAGAAGGCGCAAGCCGCATCAACGGTCGCAGTACTTTTTGAAGCACGCGTGGATACCCCTTGAGCTCAGCCTGCCGCACAACCCCGAGAATGATCAAGAGCAGCAGGTACAGTGCACCTACCACGATGCCGACAATTGCGCACACAATCAAAAAGGCCAAGCGGTCAGGCATCACATTCACCAGCTGGCGGCTAAACCCTTCCGTACCGTAGCCGGCGCCAAAAGCGATCAGCACAGTCATGCCAAAGGCGATCCAGCGGGTGCCGAGAATGGAGAATGAGACAATGCTCTTGATGGTACGCACATTCAGAATCGTGATCACCAAGAAGCAGAGCGCCGTAGCTGCAATGATGCCGTAAATACCGAGCAGCGGCGATAACAGATAGCTGCCGGCCAGCTTTACCAGCAGGCCGACGATGACGTGCTTGACTGTGATTTTTGCTTTGCCGGTTCCCAGCAGAATGGAGCCCGAGGTAACCATCGTAATCTGAAAAATCGTAGTCAGCGTAAGCATCATAATAATACCGGTGCCCTCGATGGAGCTAAACAGCAATCCATTCAGGGAATAAGCGGCGGCGGCAAGAACCAGCACGACCGGCATTCCGGACAGAATCGCTACCCGCAGCGCCAGCGTAACCTGATGCTGCAGATGCTGCTCGTCTTTTCGGGCATAGGCAGCCGAAATAATTGGAATCAGAGACTGCGCGAGCGCGACTGCCAGGATGGGCGGGATTCCGGCAATGCTTTGAGCCCGCGTGCCTAGCACGGCCAGGGCTGCTGTAGCTTCCTCCGGGCCAATGACTCCGTTTAGCAGCGGCTTGACCAGTGAGGTATCGAGAAAGTTCACCGAGGGCACCGTCACGGAGGACAGCACAATCGGAATGGAAAGCGTAAATATCGCTTTATAGATCGTTCCCAGCGGAATGGTGGTGTCTGCGGCCAGCTCATGATTCAGCTTATCCTGACGGCGCAGCCGCAGAGCAAAGGCCAGCATGACGGCAAAGGCTGCCAGGCTGCCGAGAACGCCGCCAAAGGTAGCACCCGCGGCAGCAAGCGGATCATTATAGCCAAAGTGAATCAATATGTATGCGAGTCCGATGCCCGTCACCACTCTGGCGATCTGCTCTACAATTTGCGAAATTCCACCGGGCGTCATAAAGTTGCGGCCCTGAAAATACCCCCGCATCATCGCAATCGTCGGAAACAGCAGCAATGCCGGAGCAAGTGCCTGAATCGCTGCAGTTGCCTCCGGCAGCTTCGTCAGTCGGGCGTAATAGGGCGCGAAGAAAAAGAGCAGCAGCGTAATGACGACCCCGACCCCGGCGGAGAAATACAGTGCAGCCTGATAGACCCGCTTGGCTTCTGCCGGGCGGTTCATCGCGTAGCGTTCGGATACCATCTTGCTCAGCGTGCTCGGCACGCCGGCGGTCGCTAAAGCGAGCAGAATCAAATAAATATTGTTCGCACTTGCAAATGCAGATTGGCCGATATCATCCAGCAGGTGCTCCAGCGGAATCCGCTGCGCGATGCCGAGCACCCTTGCCACCAGGGCAGCCGCTGCCAGAATAATCGTCCCTTTAATAAAGCTGTCTTTTGCCAAAATAGCACCCTTCTTTCTTCCTCACGGCGTATCAAAAAACCCAAATAAAAAATATGACAATCATGGCCAGCTGTAAAATAACTTTGACCACAATGCTGCTAAACAGACCCAGCACCGACCCTGCCCCAACCTTCATCGCTTTGCCCGGTCCCGAGCCCGCAAGCATCTCTCCAATCAGAGCACCGATAAAGGGTCCGATGATCAGGCCGAAAGCCGGGATGACGAACGGGCCGATGATCAGGCCAATCGTACTGCCCCAGATGGAGGCTTTAGAGCCGCCCAGCTTTTTGACGCCCCAGGCATTGACGGCGTAATCCGCCACGAACAGCACGAGCAGAATCAGCGTTTGAATGACCCAGAACCATACGGTGTAATGCTGAAATGTGAAGAACCAGCCATATACGAACAGTGCCAAATAAATGGCGACCACACCCGGCAAAATAGGGTATACGGCCCCCGCCATACCGACGGCAAACAAGGCAATTACCAGAATCCAGCCTAACACATCCATCTGATCTCACTCCTGTCTCAGGATAACATCTCGGATCACCTCAGCGATGCCGTCCTCATTATTACCCGCAACCACGAGATCCGCTTCATCCTTCACCGTCTGCTGGGCATTGCCCATGGCTACACCGAGCCCCGCCGCCTGGATAGCGGCCAGGTCATTCAGGCTGTCTCCACAGGCGACCACCTGCGACATGTCCAGCCCCAGCAGGTGACACACCTTCTTGATCCCCTCGGCCTTGTTTACACCCAGCGGATTGATCTCCAGATTGAACGGTGATGAGTTGGTAATTTCGAGGCCGCCCATATCCTGCAATGACATTAAAATATGATGGCGGACCTCCTCGTCCTCCGTGTAATATCCGAACTTCAGCCATTCCTGCTCCTCTAAAGTTTGGTGCAGAGCCTCACTCCAGCTGTCCCGGTTATACACCTGTTCTACCGTATAGGCCCAATACCAGGCACCGGTCTTCATAGCCAAGGCATGCATCTGGCGGACCAGACTGACATCCATCAGCGAGCGGTGGTACAGATCGTAGGGAGCTTTCCAGATTTCACTTCCGTTGACCGTCACCATCGGTGTGGCGAGCCCCAGCTGCTGTGCATAGGGATAAGCGCTTTTGAAGGCTCTGCCGGTAGACAGGCAGACATGCACGCCCTGCCGGACCGCTTCCTTAATCCACTTTACCGTTTCCCTCGAAATCTCATGCTCATCCGTCAGCAGTGTCCCGTCCATATCCAATGCCAGCAGCCGGTACTTTAAACTCATATGACCGCTCCTTTCCGCAAATAGCTTCCTTGCTTCAACATAAGGACATTTTATCACAAACCCGAGCCTTTCTTGCAAATGACAACCCGTGCATCGTACAGGAACATAGCAAAAAGGACCCCTGCCCATCGCTGAGCAAGAATCCTCTTATGCGGGTAAAGGGATGCTACTCCGCGACTTCCTGCGGATTTCCCTCTGCCGCTGGTGCTGCTGCTCCTTCTTCCTGCGGCTCTTCTGCCGCTTCACCTTCTCCCTCGGTCCCTTCCACTTTGGGATGCGGGGTGCCGTCCAGGCCATAAACCTCATCGTAGGCGTCAAAAATTTTGCGAGCGATAGGTGCAGCGCTGTAGGATCCGAAGCCGCCTTCCGGAACGATGACAGCCACCGCGAGCTTCGGCTTGTCTCTAGGCGCAAAGGCCACAAAGACACCGTTGTCTGTAAACTTAGCCTCGCCGTTCTCTTTTATGGACATCTCCGAGGTTCCTGTCTTGCGGGCAAAATCATAACCAAAGCCCTCAAAGGAGGAAAGCCCCTGCGTATTCATGCCTTTAATAACTTCATCCCAGTGCTTATCCTCGAATTCGACGGTATTCAGTACCTGCCGCTTGAAGGTTTGAATGACCTGCCCGTCCTGATTCTCGATCTTCAGCGCTATTTGCGGCTTGATGCGCTCTCCCTTATTAGCAATAGTAGCTGTATACTGTGCCAGCTGCAGCGTTGTATACCCTCCGGACTGTCCGAAGGAGGCGAAAGACAGAGCCGCCATCGCACTGCCGGCCTGTTCGATGTTATCGTAATCGATCTTGCCAAGAAACTCTTTAGGCAGGCCGGACTGTGTGGAGACGCCCAGTCCAAACTGCTTCATATAATTATCCCAGACCTCTATTCCCGAAGCGCCGTACTTATTAAACAGCTTCTCTCCGACCATATCAATCATGAAGGCGTTAGAAGACTTCTCGATAGCGACCGCTCCGTTAATCGAACCCAGCACCTTGCTAAGAGAGTTTCTGACCTTACGTTCATCCTTGCCGATTTGAGCATAGCCTTGATCGTAATAATAATCGTTGGCAGCAAACAAGCCTTCCTGCAGGCCGATCAGTACACTGAGCGGCTTAATCGTAGAGCCTAGCCAAGGAACGGAATCCAGACCGTTCTTGGAACGCCCGCTGCCGTAAGGGGTAATAGTCCCGTTCTGGTAATGAGCTATCACATGGTCCCAGTCCTGGGTTCCGTCCTTCCATACATTCGGATCATAGTCAGGTATACTGGCCATGGCTACGATGTTTCCCGTATCGACTTCCATGGCCACAGCATAGCCTGTCTGGGCCTCCGCATGCGTCTCACCGGAGAACGGCGTCGTGCAAAGCCATTTTAACTGATCTACAATCGCCTGCTCCGCCTCCATTTGAATATCCTTATGGATGGTGGTGTACACATTATACCCCTTCTCCGGCGGCATCAGTGACGGCACACCGTCAATCATATTCTGGGGATTGATCGGTATGCTCATATAGCCGCTTTTGCCGCGGAGCGCATCCTGAAACATCAGCTCGAGTCCGTCGACACCGACGAGTTCGGATTCCATATAGGTGAGCCCTGGTTCCCGATCACTGTTCTTCTTGTCGATCGCTGCATATTTATCCAGGCTTTTCTGACCACTGAACTTTTTGAGGTAACCGACAGCCTGCACCGCAACCGTATCGGTGTCATAGTAGCGGACATTCTCCTCTACAATTTCCACCCCCGGAAATTGCTGCTTGTTCTCAATAAAGAACGCAACCTCTTTGTCCGTCAAGTCACCCTTGATACGGCGGGGCTCGTAACCATGCTGCCGGTTCGACTCCAGATCGAGCAGAGCGATGACCTCCTCCACCGTCAGCTTGGCATCCGGCTCGCCATGCTTGTTGAACACCTCTACCATTTTTTTCGCAAAAGCCTCGATTTCCGGACGATTCTTTTCTCCGGCAGGAGAGTTCTTGTTATAGTTTTTGAGGAGCGTGACGTACAGGGCATTGGATGGCTTGGAGTAAGCAATCGGCGTGCCGGCTGCATCCAGAATGCTGCCCCGGATCGGATTGAGCGGGTAATTTTTCGTTCGTCCCCCCGTCTCCTGCTGAGTCAGCTCCGGCCCCTCGACAAATTGTAAAAATGCAAGGCGTACAATGATGACGCTGAAAATAATAAAAGTGCTGAAGAAAAAAATGTTGATGCGCATGTTAAATTGACGCCCTGCATTTTCCTCTTCCTCTCTGCGCTTTGGGTCCCGTTTAAAAAGCCCCACCTTTGCTCTCACCCCTTTGTTTGCTGTAGCCTGTGTTCTTTAGAACACTTCCTCCTTGATATGCGTTTCGGAGAAACGCGGAGGGTTAAACCAATCTCCGCTCGGTGCCCAGGTTGGATCCAGCGGCACCCACTTGTCCTGCTCTGACAAATACACCTCGTTCCAGGCATGCGGGCCAAAGCCGCCTTCTCCGTTGTAGCCTCCCCCGGTCACTACGCGGACTTCTAGCTCCTGCGAACGGGCCATCATCGCGTAGAGGCGGGCATAGTCTATGCATACGCCCAGGCGCGTGTCATACGTATCCTGAGGGGTCTGCTCTTTCCAGATCCGCTGCTGTTCATACATCTCAACCTTATCATAATCATAGGATATTCTCGTGCCTACCCAGTCATAAATCATCCTGGCCTTCTCTTCATCCGTGACTGCGTCCTCAGTGATGTAAGCTGCCGTCTGTTCAATGCCTTCAGGGATAGCATGATCGATGACCTCGTACTTCTTCTGCATAATACCGTTCAGCTCTTTCTGAACGGACTGCTTAAACACCGGAAGCTGACGCTGCACCAGGGAGCCGGACAATGGCTCAATGACTGCCTGCGCACCTTGCTTATACAGCGGCGAAGCCTCTACATAGCGGCTGAACTCGCTGGCCGGGTTCAGGCTGACGCAAATAAATAACAGGGCAATAATAATCATTCCGCGCCCCACCCCCAGCAGGACCCCGATTAACGCTCCCGCCGAGCGGCTGATCAGGGAGGACGAGCCCTCTTTGTTGCGGGTGTTCTCTCTGCCTGATGACGACAAGCCTCCAATGGTTAAGGCTGCCAGCAGGCGCAGCAAAGATAGAATGATGCCGTAGCTTATGATGAACAGAACCGCAAACCGCAGCAGCGGAAAGCTCGCCAGAGAATGCACGGCTGTAAACCAGATCTGCTCCCAGAAGCTGAGCTCCCTTGCCGGCATGCGTTCAGCCAGATCCTGCAGCCAGGCTGCGGCCTGAGGAGATACAGATAGGGTAAACAGAACCGAGATTCCCAGGCCCACGACACGCATTAGCGTATCTCCCAGAAAAAAAGCCAGCCTGCCTGCTGATCGCGACGCTCCCCGGTTCCAGCCCTGCACCAGAGAGAAGACAGCAATGAGCAGCAGCAAAATCGTAACAGCATTGCCTTCCCGCAGACTGTCACTCCAAGCCGAAAGCATATCCTTCCTCCTTCTGCCTCATTCTGTGCTGTTTAATTTCGCTTGACCGATGTATTCCTGGATGCTTTGATTCACGTCCCAGGTTCCCACAGGCACTCCCCGAAAGGTCACCTCGACCTCATTCGCACCGCTTTCTCCCTTCAGCTCCAGATTCGGGGATTTGATGCTGTAGGTGCCGTCCTTGTTCGATGTATATTGTGCTTCCTTCGCTTCCTTCATCATCAGCGTCATGGCCTCGGCTTTGACCGTATCCACGGTCTCATTCTTGACCGTACTCACGACCTCCCCGATTCGATCCAGCGATATTCCGCTGTAAATCAAGAGCCCGCCAGCAATCAAAATCACAAGCAGCCATTTCACCATGGTCTTGACTACATTCACTACAATCAGAAGCACAATCAAGCCAATCGCAATAATTAGCCAGTTCTGCTCTAGAAATTCAAGCCACACTTGTGTATCCAACCCTCTCACTCCTATCGGTATGCCCGTAATCTTCCTATGAGCCGTACTTATGTTAGTATACATGATTGCCTCCCTCTCTGTCAGCCAGACGCAGGGAACGGCGAGGGAGGCATAAGCCTGGACATTTCCGCGTACAAGTAGTACAGCTTGGTTTTTTATTCCCTGCGGCTTGGAGGTGCCTCAATGTGAAAACGGCCCTGTGGCTATATCTGTTTCTGTTCCTGGCTTATTTCGATCTTCATGCCCAGCATCCCGTGCTGACACCTTTTGCCCTGTCATTGGGAGCGGCACCGGCTTTCATCGGCTGGATGATGGGCATTTATGCACTCACTCACCTGCCCGGCAACCTCTTGGCGGGCAGCCTGATTGATCGCCATGGCAGCCGGCGCTACATTATTTTCAGCTTAACGGCAGCGGGAATCATTCTTCTGTTTCAGGCTCATGTCCAGCTGCCCTGGCAGCTGCTGCTGCTGCGGTCGATCAGCGGCTTTGTGCTTGCTTTCCTGTCGCCAGCCTGTCTGGCACTCCTTGCCTCGTTATCCGTGGATCCCGTAACCCAGGGGAAATATATGTCCGGGCACGGGGTCGTCCATACGCTCGCCTCTGTGCTTTCTCCTGCTGCCGGGGCCATCATCGTCGCCCAAAGCGGATTTAGCGGTACCTTCGTGGGTCTCGGGTGGCTGCTTATTTTTACAGGTGTAATCGCCTTTCTGACTGTGCCGCGTCCTGCCCGGCTCCCGACGAAAGCACGTCTACCGCAGAAAGTGACCGCAAAGGCCGAGCCGCTGCCGCAGGAAAGCTTTCCCTTCAGCCTCCGCCTGTACATGGTTCCATTTACCATTGCCTGCTGCCAGGGAATGCTCTTCTTTGAAATCTCGCTGCGTTCCGGCGGGCATGCCAGCATTCTGTCCACCGGGATTTTATTCTCCGCCGTCAGCCTGGGCGCACTAGTGACGCTCAGTATGCTGTTTCTGAACCAATATTCCCCCGGCAAAAGAGTGGCCGTCGCCATGTTCATCCTGGCGCTTTGCTTCTACGCGCTGGCCGCCGCGCACACACTGCCGCTTATTGGCATCCTGCTAGTGCTGGGGATGGCCAAGGGACTTCTGTTCCCAGCCCTTTCCTCTCTGTTTATTGAACGCAGCGGAGGAGCAGCGCTTGGCAGGGTGTTCTCTTATCAATCCATTGCCATGTCGATTGGCTCCTTCGCAGGACCTGTGGCAGCCGGACAGCTCCGGGGACATACTTCTCCTTACTTTATAGCCTTTCTGCTGTTAATGGCTGCTCTGATCGGTTTATTAACCGGCAAACAGAATTCTGCCAAGGTCATGCCCTCGGGGATACAGCTGTAGCTTCTTATTCTTTTATTAGGCTGAAGCACAGTCGCCTCAGCGCCTTGTTCATACTATAAAGTACAGCTCATAACTACTACCATGATTACGAACCGAATGAAGGGGTGAAACAAAATGAGTCACGTCAACAAAGCAGCTGCTTATTGCGGCGGTGTCGGTACTTCTGTCGGCATGATCCTGGTGCTCTACATCCTCTTGGTCATCATCTTGAGCGGTCTGTTCTACTAAGCTGATCCTAAGCTTTATGGAGGCCTCTGCTTCATCAACAGAACGGTAGTCATGCTTTGCAGGCTGTCCCGCTGGGGGCAGCCTTTCATGCTGCCTTTTTTGCATTAAAAACAGGCAGAACGTTACAATATACATATATCGTTCATTTCCCGGGGAATGTGTGTTTCCATTTTCTTGCCAAATCATCATTGGAGGTGGATGCCTTGCCGATTTTCATTATTGTAGAGGGGAAGAACGACCGGAGCCGGCTTCGCCGCCTTCTGACACCGGAGATTGAAATTGTATGCACCTTTGGCACCCTGAATACAACCAGGCTTGAAACCCTTCACAAGCAAATTCGTCATGAGGACGTATACCTGTTTATGGACAATGACAGCTCCGGCAAAAAAATTCGCGGCATACTTCGGGATTCCTTCCCCGATGCTGAGCATATTTATACCCGCAGAGGTTATGCCGGTGTAGAGGGGACTCCCGATGAGTACCTGGTTGCCCAGCTGGAAAAGGCGGGTCTTGAAGAGTATATTGTGTATCCTCCGGAGATGCTGCCCAGTAATTCGTGGGACAGCCAGCATGATTCCCATTAAGAGAAAAAGGACGATCCTCTAAAGGAACCGTCCTTTTATCATTTATTGAACGAGGCTCTTGAGATCCTTGACGATGTCCTCCACCTTGACCTGCATAGGATCAGTGGCGTCGTACAGCTTGCGTATATTGTGATCTCCATCGACCAGAGCAATCCGGTTACCATGAGAAAAATTACTCGTTTCGTTCCCGATTAACGGTATCTTGAACGAGCCCTGCATCAGATCCCGCGTTTCCTCCTGGTCGCCGCGCAGGAAATACCAGCCACTGTAATCAGCGAAGAACTGATCGCCGAAGGCTTTGATTTTTTCGGGGGTATCGGTCTCGGGATCGAAGGAGAAGGACAGAATTGCAGCTTTCTCTCCAAACAAGCCCTCCTCCTTCTTCAGCTCATTCTGAACCTGAGATAACACCATGGTGGTTGGCGGACATACGTCCGGGCAGCTGGTGAAGTAAAAATACATCAGCCTCACCTTTCCCTTCGTATCATCCAGCGTCACCGTCGATCCGTCCACATTCTCCATCTGGAAGTCGGCTACCTGCCCCATCACCGGCAGCTTGCTTTTTCCAATACCTAGAGTACTGAACAATAAAGCCCCTGCCGCAATCAGACAGACAGCTAGAATAAGCCAGGTCCATTTATATTTCTGAAGCAAATTCGACATCATGTGCTCTCCTTAACCGTTAAAGTGACAATATGTACGGATTAAAGTGTACCATAACGGAGGCAGCCTGTGGCAGGAAAAACAGTCCGGCGGACAAACTTCCTATGACAATTTCGTGACATCTTTTATACGCTTTCGTCCTTGACGGAACGTTTCTATTACGGCACAATTTGTCTAGGCAGCCCAATTTAGCGGGCAGCAAAAAACCCGAAGCGTGACGCTTCGGGCGGTATGCACAAGTCCTAATAAAGTTACTGACTGCTGCGTCCGGAAAGCGATTGCTCTGCCAATTGGACGAGGCGCTTGGTGATATATCCTCCCAAAGAACCAGTTTCACGGGATGTGTAATGACCCATGTAGCCGTCTTGTGGAATTGTGACGCCCAGCTCTTGCGCGGCCTCCATCTTCAGCTGCTGCAAGGCTGCGCTCGCTTGGGGAACAACCAGATTATTACTGCGGGATCCTCTTTGTGCCATGTTGTACATATCTCCCTTCAATGATGTCTGTGTCTTTTGCAAGCTTGCAAGCTTATTATGTCTCGCTCTTCGCAGCATTATACGGGAAATTCACATTATTATTTATAGGGAGGTCATAGGATATGGGAAAGGGATTGTCGCTGTGGTTTGCATCTTCCTCCATCGTTCTGATGGCTGCCGCCTCCATTATGCTCAGTCATAATATATGGGCTGCACTAGGCTTAGGGGTGCTGACCATTCTGAACATTGGATGGGGCTTTATCGTCAAAGCAAGATTGCGCCGGTCCGGCAAAGAGTAATCCTCCAGCCGTGCATTTGGGCTTCCGCCATTTCTAACGAATCTGTTATGATGGAACAATGATGAATATAATGAGCAAGAAACCATGTGGTGAAGGAGCATCGATATGAATCAGGTGACCAAGGGTCAGTGGAATGATTATGATACCTATACTCTTAACAGCGGCAGTCTCGAGGTTACAATTCTGCCCAGACTCGGAAACAATGTGATCGGAATCAATGACCTGCACGAAGAGCGCCAGATTATTCGCAGACCTGACGAAAGCGAGCTGGCATTTTATCTGCAAAAACCTTACCATTTCGGCATGCCCCTGCTGATTCCGCCCGGAAGAATATCCAAAGGACGCTTCCAATATGCCGGGCAGGATTATCAGTTTGATCAGAATACAGTCAACGATAATCATATACATGGCCTGCACCGGACTCAGGCCTGGTGCGTCAGTGATATTGAGGAAGACGAGGAAGGCTGCTCCGTGACAACAGAGCTTCATACCAGCGATGACCCTCATTGGCTGCAGCAGCTCCCAGAGCCCCTGAAGCTGCAAATGGTGTTTCATCTTCAAGAAACGACGCTGCAGCAGCGGCTACGCGTCAGTAATCTCGGCTCTTCGCCGGTTCCTTTCGGAATGGGATATCATACGTGGTTTCTGCTGGACGGAAGCCCCCAGAACTGGCAGCTAAGGCTTCCGGTAGATCATATATGCGAGCTGGATGAAGAGCAGGTTCCCACCGGCGGCACCGTCCCCCTTCATGAGCTTGCCGAGCTACAACATGGAATGAGCCTTGCCGGCTCGAATCTGGATACGATATTCAAGCTTCAGGAGAATCAGCCTGCTGAAGCTGTTCTTACCCGAAATGACGGGTATACGCTTCACTACTCTGGAGATTCGTCCTTGTTCAAGCACTGGGTGCTGTATACGAAGGGCGAAGCGCAGGACTTCTTATGTATAGAGCCCTATACGTGGCTGCCTAATGCACCGAACCTGCCACTGAGCAAGGAAGAGACAGGCCTGATTGAGCTTCTTCCCGGCTCTTCGGTAGAGCTCGTAACCACGCTTCAGATCCGCCGCCCGGAATCCTCTTCATAGTCTGAAGCCTTTCAACGATTTAGCTGTCCTTGCGGTCTCACACTCGCGAAGGGCAGCTTATTTCATGAACGGCTAATATTACCAGACTTCTGATTCTCTCTATAGCGCATGAGAAGCAGGACTTTCAACCATAATATCCTCATCAGCAATGAAGGAGGTGACAGAGATGGGCATGGGTCAAAACGGACAAGGTCGCCGTAACAGAAGCTCGAACAACCTGGTTGTTCCTCAAGCTAATGCGGGTCTGCAGCAAATGAAATATGAGGCTGCACAAGAACTGGGCGTAAGTATTCCTCAAGACGGTTACATGGGTCATTACACTTCCCGTGAAACCGGTTCTTTGGGAGGATACATCACAAAGCGTCTGGTACAAATGGCAGAGCAGCAATTGTCGGGTCGTTCTAACTCGTAATTGATTCTCTTCCCTCCAGATGATGAGAATGAGAAAGAGGCGGTCTTCTCCCCAAAGATCCGCCTCTTTCGTATGTACATAATAAAAGAAATAAGGGCTAAATCAATATTCTGCAGCTGCATCGGATACAGCCGGCCTGCTATAACGAATCATCATGTTTGCCATGTTGTAATTAGATTCCAGTACCGCATCCACGAGCACGATGCCTTGCTGAATGGTGAACTCATAGCTGATCTCGCCATGGGTCCAGCGACGCTTATGATTCAGGCTCTCAAGTGCCATGCTGCGAAAAGAGCTTTGCTGCACCGGTGTCAAGCCGCAGCCCGCTGGTGTTATTACACCGTTCCGGCCTGCAAGCGGATTATGGCGAATACCGAATTTGCCAATGACATTGTTTCGTATTTGCACAAACACGGTACCTGAGTTCAGTCCGGCCAATTCCTCCTCCAGCTCCTTAAACACGAGATCCAGCTGCCTTGCAAGAGATAACTGCTCTAATCTTATCATCTTCCTCCCCCTTTCCATTCCTATCATGATTAGGTATTTCAGCCTTTTACTAGGGCTTGTGACTCATTATAGGACAAGCTTCAAAATCCATCAACAATTTACAACATAATTGGGTATTTATCCCTACTTTTGCATATTTAACACATTCATATTTCGTTTTTTTATGTCATTTTATTCTTTAATATGACAAAAAAAAGAGGCCAGCCTGTGACCTCTCCTGCATACCGCTTTCATATTTAAATCATCATTCTACACCATATTCTGAGTCATCTGCAGAAATTGACGAATATCCTGCTCGCAAGATGAAGCTGCTTTTTGCCAGAAATCCGGACGTGTCAGATCTACGCCCAGATGCTTTTGCGCCAGCTCCTCCACAGGCAGTATGCCGGTATCCTGCAGCAATGCATCATATCGTTCAGCAAAAGCTTCGCCCTGCTCCAAAGCAAGTGCGTACAAGCCGGCGCTGAACATATACCCAAATGTATACGGGAAGTTGTAGAACGGCACGCCTGTAATATAGAAGTGCAGCTTGGAGGCCCAGAAATGCGGATGATAGCCGGACAATGCATTCAGGTAAGCTTCTTTCTGAGCCTGCTCCATGAGATTGCTGATCTCGGACGCCGTCAGGATGCCCTGCTTGCGCTGCTCATAAAACGTGGTTTCAAACAAGAACCGGGCATGAATGTTCATAAAAAATGCCACGCTGCGGTTAATTTTTTCTTCTAAGAGCGCCAAACGCTCCTCCTCCTGCTGAGCTCCTTTGACCTGGGCATCGGACACAATCATCTCCGCAAAGGTCGAGGCCGTCTCAGCCACATTCATGGCATAGCTCTGGTTCAGTACCGGAAGCTCGGTCATCAAATGCTGATGATACGCATGCCCCAGCTCATGAGCCAAGGTAGATACATTGGAGGCCGTGCCGCTGTAGGTCATAAAAATCCGCGTCTGATTGCTGTGCTTCAGTGAGGTGCAGAAGCCTCCAGGGCGCTTGCCAGGGCGATCCTCCACCTCAATCCAGTTCTTATCAAAGGCCATCTGGGCAAAATCCGCCATTCTCGGGCTAAAGGCACGGAACTGGCGGACGATGCTTTCCGCAGCATCATCGTAGCTGATCTTGACTTCCGAGGTTTGCAGCGGTGCATCTACATCCTCCCAGGAGAGCTGATCCATACCGAGCAGCTGGGCCTTGCGGTTCAGGAACTCCACCAGCAGCGGTTTCGTGCTTTGCACGACGGACCACATCGCATCCAGCGTCTCCTGCGACATCCGGTTAACTGCCAAAGGCTCCTTCAGCACCTGGTCCCAGCCACGGGCCTCATACAGCTTGAGTCGGAACCCGGACAGATGGTTTAATGTATCAGCACAATAGTCTTCCGAGGCACTCCAGGCCTCTTCCCATTTCTGGAATACTTCCCTGCGAACCTCCTTGTCGGGATGGCTCAGCTTATTGGCAGCCTGGCCTGCGGAGAGCATACGCAGTTCACCATTCTCTTCAAAAGGAATCTGAATATGGCTCACGATGGTGTTATAGAAATCTCCCCATCCGTGATAGCCGTCTACAGACAAAGACAGAGCTAGGCTTTCCAGCTCAGGACTCATCTTCTCCCGGGCCCGGCTGCGGCTTTCACCTAAGGTAAAAGAGAGCGGTGCCATGTTATCCTTAGCCATCCAGTCATGAAACAAGGTATCGTCAATATCACGCAGTAAAGTACTGAACTGTACTGCAGCACTCTGAAAGGAAGCAAGAAGACCCGTGATTCGGCCCGATAACTGGTTGGCCTTCTTATCGCTTTGATCCTGTGCAGACAGGCAGCTGACAAAAGAGCGGGCTTCACTGCCCTTGGCCGTGCACTGCTCCAGCAGCTCCACAATGCCCTCCAGTCCGGCTGCTTCCTCCAGTGTCTGTGGTATGGATGCCGACTTCACTTGCTCCTGAAGCAGCTTGATATCCTGCTCCAGCCCTTGGATAAAGGCTTCAAACTCACTGGAGGCTGAGCCTCCCGGAAATATCGTATCCAGATCCCATGTCTGGCGCAACGGATGCTTCATCCTGTTCATCAACCTTTCCAAATTGGATTCATCAGTGTATAACTAATAGAAGTGCTTTGCAATCATAAGAACAAAGGAGCGAATGTAATGAGACCCTTACAAATTTCCGCCGAAACGGCGCTGGCTTTATCGAAAAAGCTCGGGATTCCGCTCGAGAACCTGATGCATATGCCCCAGCATATCCTCATGCAAAAAATCGCCGAGCTTTCCCAATCCGACAATCATTCGGAACAGGAAAGCCCGGAGAACAAGGACGGGAAGGAATCATGATCCCTTTTTCCAACACATGGCCTTATGATGTCGTCTCCAAGGATGTATACGTCCAGAGCTGTCCTTTCTGCGGAGCCGATAATGTGCTGCTGCCCATGAAGCCGAAGGAGCTCACCAGCGTACGGGAGGGTAAGAAGAAGCTGCTCATCTTCCCCTGCTGCCACAATAAGGTTACTGTGGTGGACAGCGATGGAGATTATATTCTGACCGATCAGGCTCTAAGGTAGTCTCGTGCACCGACCGCGAGATTAAGACGAAGCCGGAGCATCCGTCTCCTGTTGTGCCTCCTCGGCCATCATCTGCTCCCGGAGCAGAGCCCATTGTTCTCTGGAGGCGCGGATCATCGCGGCATCGGTAATTTTCTGATCCTGTACGACTCTGGAGAACCATTGCACGGCTTCCCGGTATCGGCCGACCCTGCGGTTAAGCTCTCCGATCAGATATAGCAGCCGCGCATCATTTCCAGTAAAGCCTTCATATTCATAGCAGCGAACATACGCCTCCAGACTGTACTTCAGGAAGCGCTGCTCCTGCTCCACATCATTTTGATACCGGTACAGCCAGGCAATATGCTGCAGCAGGCTCGCCACAATCCTGTCCTTTTCTCGGATGGCCTGGGCACACAGCAGAGCCAGCTTGTATGTTTCCAGCGCTTCCTCCAGCCTCCGCGCCCCGCCGAAGTCCCGCGTATTCCAGCGCCTTCCGACCTGATCATGAAATGCGGCTCGCTGCGCGTCATTCAGACTGGTCACAGAATGCTCGGTAAAGGCGAATCCGCAGGAGGGGCATACCCGGACGACGTAGAAGTCCGGATTCTCATTTTTGTAATAACCGCAGAAATCTGAATCACTCCGGTACGCCTTCTTCAGGCTGGGCCGAACCCTAGAGGTCTCAAACTCATGCTCACAATAAGGACATGCTACTTTAATTTTATACAGCGGCTCCATTGCCATGCTCATGACATCCCTGTCCCCCGCGCGTTCGCGCATTAATAGCTGTTCACAAAATGCCGGGCAGGCCCGGACAGCCGGTCCAGCACGAAGCTGGCCAGCGGTTCTTGAATACCTACATCCCGCAGGGCATGAGCCATGCAATGCAGCCATACATCAGCATGTCCATCCGTGATGGTAAACTTCATATGCCTTGCTCGCATCATAGGATGGCCAAAGGCTTCCGAGAACAAAGCGGGCCCGCCAAAGAATTGGCTCAGAAACATATATTGCTTCTCCATAACCGGCTCGATATCTTCAGGAAACAGAGGCGCCAGCACGGCATTCTGCTGTACTCTTGGATAGAATGCCTCCACTAAAGCTCGAACTCCCTCTGCTCCTCCCAGCTGATCATACAGACTAAGACTTGGGTCCATGGTATATATCATCTCCTGTCTTTCACACAACTCGTTATGCTTCTCCATTATATCAAACCTGCCGCAAACGTCTAACCGTACCCCCAGACACAAAAAAAGAGCTAAACTCAATGTTTAGCCCCTTGCTCCTTATCAGTAGCTTCTCCAGTCTTCTTCACTTTGACGACCCAGCGAAGCCCGTATCACATAAACAAACGCGCATACCAGCAATCCGGTCACTATACTCATAATCATCACTCCATCTCTGTTTCATCGTTACTTAAGATGTGCTTTGATGGTTTTAATTATAGCATAATACTCACAAAAATAAAGCTTTTTTGTAACCGCTTTCTAGGTCTTTTTGTACTGTTTGTCCTCATAACTGCATACAGTGGATCAGAGCCTCCCATGATTGCAATGGGACCTATTACTGTCTTTACTGGGGGGATTCAAGTGCATCATGCCTATTAAAAAGCTCGGATTTCCTATATTTACGGCCTTGATGCTCAGCCTCATCCTTCTGATGGCAATATTTCCGGAGTCTGCCCTGCAAGCTGCGGTACGCGGACTTTCCATATGGTGGGACGTTTTGTTCCCCTCCCTCTTTCCGTTTTTTGTCATCTCGGAGGTGCTGCTTGGCTTCGGCGTGGTCCATCTGATCGGCACCCTTCTGGATCCCTGGATGAGGCCCTTATTCCGCATTCCCGGCTGCGGCGGCTTCGTCGCCGCTATGGGCTACGTGTCCGGCTACCCGGTAGGCGCCAAGCTGACGGCCAAGCTGTGGGAGCAGAAGATGATTACGCGGGAAGAGGGAGAGCGCCTGGTCGCGTTCACCACCTCCTCAGATCCTATTTTTTTAATCGGCGCTGTCTCTGTCGGCTTTTTTCACAGCACCGAGCTGGCACTCATTCTGGCGATCGCTCATTACGGAAGCGGACTGCTCGTCGGATTGCTGATGCGATTTCATGGCGATCAAAGCTCGTCCTCTTCTCCCGCGCAGAAGCACAGCATGAAGGGCAGCCGCCTTAAGCGCGCCGTCCTGGACATGCATGCGGCCAGAAGCGCTGACGGTCGGCCGCTGGGTGTGCTGCTGACAGAAGCCATTCAGTCCTCGCTGCAGCTGATGGTGGTCGTCGGCGGACTCGTCGTTTTCTTTTCTGTATTTCTGGAGCTTTGGACCCAGGCTGGTGTTCTGTCTGCGATCAATGCAGTGCTTGGCCAGCTGCTGATGGCAGCGGGCGCTCCCGAGCAGCTCAGCATGGCCCTTATGGGAGGCTTATTCGAGGTCACACTGGGGGCTAAATATGCTGGAGGCGCTGGCGAAGCTGTACCTTTGATCTATAAGGCTGCCGTGGCTGCTTTCGTGCTGTCGTGGGGAGGCCTTTCGGTGCATGCCCAAATTGCCAGTATCCTTCATTCCACCAATCTGCGTTACTTGCCCTTTATGGGGGCCAGGCTTCTTCATGGGGCCATGGCTTTCACCGCCGTGCTGATCTTATGGGGTCCATTTATGGGAGAAGCCGAGCCTGTATTCACGCCAGTTCCTGTTTCTGATGGGGCTCTGAGCGGTTATACCCATTACATGGCCTGGTTTAGCCTGCTGCTCACATTGCTGTTAGGTGTTGTGATTATCACAGAGGCGGTGTATTGGATCTCGCGTAAATTGCGCAAATTGAAATCGTGAAGCATTGTTTTCTGTCACAAGATTGATTATCATCGTTATATAATCTTTTTAAAGGAGCTTATCGACTTGAGATACTATGTTCTGGACCGCGGTGATCCCTTGTCAGTCGAATTAAGTCAACAATTTCATAAGCTGGCGGGACAACGGGGCTTTCAGCTGGACGCGGAATCCCCGGAGATCGTAGTTTCTATCGGTGGAGATGGCACCATGCTGCATGCCTTTCACACGTTCATTGACCGGATTCCCGATCTCGCTTTTGTCGGGGTGCATACTGGGCATCTGGGCTTCTATGCAGACTGGAAAGCCGATGAAATCGAGAAGCTTGTTGATATGATGAGCGGGGAAGGAGAACCGAAGGGAACGAAGCCCCGCTTCGTTAAATATCCTTTGGTTCAGCTGGAAATCCACAAGAAATCCGGCTCTGCCTCTTATATTGCCTTGAATGAATTTACGCTCAAGGGTGTCGATGGAACGGTCGTTGCCCAGATCGACATCAATGATGTCACGTTCGAGATGTTCCGGGGCGATGGCATCTGTATATCCACCCCATCCGGCAGTACAGCTTATAACAAGAGTGTCGGCGGCGCCATGGTGCATCCTTCCATCGATGCCTTGCAGATTGCGGAAATTGCATCTATTAACAATCGGATTTTCCGCACACTGGGGTCGCCGCTGCTGCTGCCAAAGCACCATCATTGCGATATTTTTTCCCGCAAGGACCAGCGGCTATTGTTAACGGTGGATCATAACAATATTCCGATTGATGACCTCATCTCTGTGCGCTGTCAGGTCGCCGAGCAGCAGGTCAGCTTTGCCCGCTACCGGCCGTTTCCATTCTGGAATCGGGTACGTGATGCATTCCTTGGCTAGTGCGGCTGCCAGACATAAAAGTGGAGATCCCGGGCTTGTCCCGGGATCTCCACTTTTATGTTTCGTGATTTTATTTATGGACTGCCAGACAGCGGCAATGCGTCTTCGCTTTAGTTCTGGGGATCCTGGCTCCGGCTCGGCTTGGAGGCAGAACGCGCCTCTCTGCGATCCCGTCGTTCCTTGCCTTCCCTCGGCTTGGCGTCTTTCCAGGGCTTTTGCGGTCTTCCGCCTCGGGACTCTCGTCCCTCCCGAGGCTCCTTGCCATTCTTGGAGCGGGACTGCGGCTCGGTCCCCTCCTTCACTTCCCGCTCCTGATTACGGGAAGGGGATCTTTCGGCTACCCGCGATAAATCCTCCCTTGGTGATGCTGCCATGACCTTGGCCGGCGGTGCCGAAGCCTCCTCCGGCTCCTCCTCACTAGAAGCCGCCGCTGCTTCCTGGTTCAGCGTCTCCTTCAGCTCCCTTAATTCCTTGGGATCCTTGATCTCCTTGCTTTTGTGAAGAACAAAGTACGCACAGCCGAAATTACAATATTCATTGATATAATCCGACAATGTCGAGAAGCTGGAATCTCTGGTCGCCTTGGGGTGATTATCGCGGTAGAAGCCCTTGAGCCGAAGCTGATTGTATCCCCAGTCCCCCACAATATAATCGTACCTTTCCAGCACTTCACTATACCGGTCCCGGAATACTTCCGGATTCCAGCCACTGCGGTAATCTACAACAAGCTCATAGCTTTTGTTCCCGATCACAATCACATTCTTTCCCCTGCCTTTCCCGGCCAGACCCCTACTCCTAAAGGGCGGTCTCTTCCTTTCGACGTTCTGCAGAGCGAACCTGCTCATGAGCATGATATGAGCTCCGCACGAGCGGACCAGACTCCACATGGCTAAAGCCGCGGCTCAGGCCTTCTTCCTTCAGCTTCGCAAACTCTTCAGGAGTATAATATTTCTCAACGTCCAGATGCTTCTGTGTAGGCTGTAAGTATTGCCCGATGGTCATGATATCGCAATCTGCGGCGCGAAGGTCATCCATCGCTCCCAAAATTTCATCCCATTCCTCTCCTACGCCCAGCATAATACTGGATTTGGTCGGAATGCTCGGCTGCATAGCTTTAGCCCGGCGAAGCAGCTCCAGAGAACGTTCATATTTCGCTTTCGCCCGCACCCGATCCGAAAGGCGCTCCACCGTTTCAATATTATGATTCAAAATATCAGGCTTGGCATTCATGACAATCCGCAGCGATTCCTCATCGCCCATAAAGTCAGGGATGAGCACCTCGACACTGCACAGCGGCAGACGCTTGCGGATTGCCTTCACCGTCTCGGCAAAGATCATCGCACCGCCATCCTTCAAGTCATCCCGTGCCACACTCGTTACGACGCAGTGCTGCAGATTCATCTGCTCAGCGGCCTCCGCGACGCGCTCCGGCTCTTGCAGATCCAGCTCCGTCGGCAGGCCTGTATTGACGGCACAGAAGCGGCAGGCCCGCGTGCAGATGTCCCCCAAGATCATAAAAGTAGCGGTTCGGTTCGCCCAGCATTCATAAATGTTGGGGCAGCGTGCTTCCTCGCACACGGTATGCAGTGTCTTGGAGCGCATCATATTTTTGATTTCTTTATAGTTATCACCCGTAGTGAGCTTGATCTTGATCCATTCCGGCTTCGGTTTGCTGTCTTTCGTTTTGGCCAAGAAAGAAACCTTCTTTCATTTAAGGTAATGGTTTGCATGAACTTTCACATATTATATCATGAAAACCCTTAGATTACCTATCCTTGTCGCTATAGGATTGATCTATCCCCGGCATGGATAAAATCAGCCCTCTCGATACACCCTACAGGCAGGCATGGATGCGTGTATACCGCGATTGAACCAGGAGGACAGATCATGAAAAAAGCAACTCATAGGCGTTTACGGCGCTGGACCTGCCGGATTGCAGCCTTGGTGATGGCCTCTGCAGCCTTATCGGCCTGGCCGGCTGAAAGCTGGGCAGCCTTGCCGGACAAGCCGGCAGCGCAGTCCTCATCGCCTTCGAGCGCGAAGGATGACCCCTTTACGTACCGGATGCAGCTTTACGAGCGTATTGCTGCCGTCACTCAGGTTCCCTGGTACCGCCTTGCGGCCATCGACCAGTATGAGCGAACGCTGACAGCTGTCCATCCTAAGGACCGGAAGCATCCCGAGCGACACATCGGAATCTTCGTCCCGCTGACCGCTTGGGCAGGGCCGCTTAATCCCGTTCCTGAGGACACCCATCCCTTTACCATTGAAATGTACTCCGGCCTTGGACAAGATGGAGACGGAGACGGGGCCGCCGATCCAAATAATGATACCGACCTTCTTTACAGCGTTGCCTCTCGTCTGGCCGCCTATGGTCCACATGAGGATGACTTTGCCAATGGCCTGTGGGCCTATTATCAGAACGGACGGGCTGTACAGCGCATTCTGCAGTATGGAAAGCTGTATGAGACGCATGGCAAGCTCAATCTGTTTGCCCATGCCTTCCCGCTTCCGGTCAAAAGCGATTATTCCTATCGAAGCACCTACGGTATGGGCAGAAGCTACGGGGGCCGGCGGATCCATGAGGGCACCGACCTGTTTGCCCGCTATGGCGTGACGGTGCGCAGCACCTGCTACGGCATCGTGGAGCTCAAGGGCTGGAACCGTTTCGGCGGCTGGAGAATCGGCATTCGCGATCTGAACAATCATTATCATTACTACGCCCATCTGCAAGGATTTGAAAAAAGCCTTCAAGCCGGCGATGTCGTCACGCCGGGTCAAACTATTGGCTGGGTTGGCAGCTCGGGATACGGAAAGCCCGGTACCTCCGGCAAATTCCCGCCTCACCTTCATTACGGCATCTACCGGGATACCGGCCTCAGCGAGTGGTCCTTTGATCCTTATCCGCTCTTGAAGCAATGGGAGCTGCAGGAACGCCGCGCACTTCAGAACAGCAAACAAACGCGCCGCTAAAAGCAGCTGCGCGTTTGTTTGTTATTCATGCTCCAGATTCCCTCCGACCTCGCCGCTGCCTTCAGTTCCCTCCGTCTGGCCTTCGACACCTGGCTGCGGCACGATCTCATTCCCTGACGGAGCAGAAGGGCTTGAAGGCTTGATATCTCCCGCATCCGGTGACGTAAGCCCTGGTGACGGGATTGCAATGCTGGGAGCACCTGCGCTGTTATTGCCCACCGGCTTGCCTTGACCGTTATAATAATACATGGGCACATCCCCGACCACCAGCATATAAGAGATCGGAATATCGGTCTCCACCACCTGCGGCTCCATATCAAAGGGCACAACGACGGCAACCTCTGTCACAATATGAACGAACACCTCAACCAGAATCATGTTAATGCCCGCTTCCTGCTGGCGGGTGTCCAGCTGCACCTTGACCGCGCCCTGGGGCTCAATCTTGACCGGAATTTTCGGTCCGAAGGAAGCAACGACTGGACTTTTGAGCACCTGCCCGAGCGGGATATGCTCTTTTTGCTCATGAATTGACTCCAGCGTCTCCTGCACCAGCTCCGTAGTAAACGAGGTTATCTTCAAATGCTCCGCATAATTCAGCATAAAGCCGGTCACCTTACCCGTGCTGTCTGTCTTCCAATTCACCAGATCATCAAAGGTTTTGCCATCTGTCACCTGGCTCGTAATCGCCTTGTTAATCGCTTCTGTCGCAATCTGCTTCACCCGAATTTGAGCGAGGTGCATGATGGGCGGCTTCAGATTCCGCTCAACATACAGAAACAACTGAAACACCCCGAACAGCACCAAAAAAACAACGCCGATCCACCACCTGCGCCGCACCTTCAGGCGCAATCCCTTTCCCTTGTCCGGCGGTGCCCAGCCGGCAGACGCCGGCTTGCCTCCATGTCGGCTTCGCACCGGGCGGTATGCCGATTTGCGGTAGCTTTTATGCCGGTTGCGCTTGGGCCAGCCCCGCCAGGATAGAGACAGCCGGCGGCTTCCCCATTTTTTTCGTCGAAACATCTCACTCTCTCCTCCCTCTCCGGAGGTTCGCGAACAAGCCATTGCAGCCAAGCTGCACCTCTTCATCAGCCTATGCAAGCCAAGCCCAAAAAAGAAGAACGGTCGCCTCAACTCGGCACCGTTCTTCCATCAATAGCTTTTAGCGTTGCAGCCGCTGCCTTAACGCCTCAAACAGCAGCACCGTCGCGGCCATCGCCGCATTCAACGATTCTGCCTTGCCTGGCATCGGAATGATGATCGCATCATCCACAAGACGGGATACGGCAGGCGAGACACCGCTGCCCTCACTGCCGATCACCATCCAGCAGCTGCCGGTAAAGTCATACTCAAAAGCCGAAGCCTTGCCCTCCAGAGAGGTCGTAACCAGACGCGCTCCCCGGGACCTGGCTTGCGGCAGCAGCTCCTCCAGGTTTCCCTCGATCACCGGCAGGTGAAACAGCGAGCCCATGGTCGAACGCAGCGTTTTGGGATTGTACACATCCGCACAGCCCGTACCCAGCAGAACGCCTCCTGCTCCAGATGCATCTGCACTGCGGATAATCGTTCCTACATTGCCGGGATCCTGCAATCCGTCCAGCACAATGACCGGCTTCGAGGGATTTTCAAATAATCTGTCCAGTGAGCCCGCTTCCTTGCGTACAACCGCAAATACCGGCTGCGGCGTCGAAGCCTGACATACTTTTGCAATAATGCCCTCAGTGACCGCAATCCATTCCACATGTTTGCCCTGATCCGGAAGCTCCGTAAGCTCCGCGGGAATCCCCCGGTCTTTATCATAGGCCACACACTCAATGTCAGCCCCGAAGCTCAAGGCCTCCTGAACGAGGTGGATGCCCTCTACGACATATTTATGCTGCTGATCCCGATGCTTCTTGTCCTGAAGCTGGGCCCAGCCCTTCACGCGGGAATTTTGGAGAGAAGCAATTTCCATGTTAACACCTGCTCTATTATCAAAATAAGGCCGACAATTATCTAGGGTACGCCAGCTCCAGCTTGGTCAGATCATTTTTCTGTCCAACAATAACCAGCACATCCCCCGCTGCAAGACGGTCCTGCGGATTGGGAGAGATGTTCATTTTACCATTCGTGCGAATACCCATCACGTTGCAGCCAAAGCGCGCCCGGATGTCCAGCTCGATCAGGTTCATTCCGATCATATCCGCCGCGACCTTCATCTCCATGATGCTGTAATCGTCCGACACCTCGATATATTCCAGGATGTTCGGGGAGATCAGGTGATGCGCTACCCGAAGCCCCATATCTCTTTCCGGAAAAATAACCTTGTCCGCGCCGATTTTTTGCAGCACCTTACCATGCAGCTCATTCTTCGCCTTGACGATAATGACCGGCACGCCCAGATCCTTGAGGATCAGGGTAGTCAAAATGCTGGACTGGATATCCTCGCCGATTGCGACCACGACCACATCAAAATTACGAATGCCGAGTGCCCGCAGCGCCTCCTCATCCGTGGAATCCGAGGATACCGCCTGTGTGACCAAGCCGGCAATCTCCTGCACCCGCTGCTCACTGGCATCCACGGCCAATACGTCAAAGCCCATCTCGCTCAGCTCTTTGGCCACACTCGTTCCAAACCGTCCCATGCCAATGACGGCATACTGCTTCTTCGCCATATTTTAACCTCCACAGCCCCATAAAATACTATATTGCCAGTATAGCACAACGCCGATGCTTGTTGAATTTAACGACAGACAGAGGGGCACATTAAGAACGACCCTAACAACAAGGAGGAATTTACCCCATGTCCATTTTGTTAGATCTGCGGCAGGCCGTCATTCATAAGGTCCATGATCAGGATGAACAACAGCTGCGCTCGATGATCGAGGGTTCCGTCGATGGCCCCGAAGCTGCGCTTCCGGGACTTGGCGTTATGTTCGAGATGATGTGGAAGGATATGAAGGAAGCCGAGCAGGCCGACCTGATTTCCTCTCTGCATGATCACCTGAAGACGGTGACCCCGGGGCAGCTGGTACCGCAGTAACCGTCTCGCAAGGCACAACAGCCATCCCCTCGCTTGTTGAGGGAATGGCTGTTTCATTTGCTTATACAGCGATACCGCTTAAATTAAGGAGCCGTTTCGAGGAATTGCGCCGTCGGATTTTTATCCATCGCGGTTCTCATGGCATATTCGTTCTCGAACAAGACGACATAATTCTCCTTCTTGTCCTTCACCAGCGTAGAGTTAATACGGAACTTGGAAGGATCGATTTTGTCATCCACAATCCAGCGGGCGAACTGATACGGCATACGCTGAAGCTGAACCTCCACGCCATATTCCGCCTTCATCCGATATTCGAACACCTCGAACTGGAGCTGTCCTACCACGCCTAGAATCATATCCTCAAAGCTGATCGTCTTAAATACCTGAATCGTACCTTCCTCTGTCAGCTGATCCACGCCTTTTTGATACTGCTTATGCTTCAGTGCGTTCTTGACTGTCACCTTCGCAAACAGCTCCGGCGAGAAGGTAGGCAGCTCATTAAAGATGATCTCACCGCCTTGACTCAATGAATCGCCGATACGGAAAATGCCGGGATCGAACAATCCGATAATGTCGCCGGGGTACGCCTCCTCTACAATATCGCGGTCTTGAGCCAGAAATTGCTGCGGCTGCGACAGCTTGATCTCCTTGCCTGCACGTATATGCTTCACGCTCATGCCGCGCTCAAATTTACCGGACACAATACGAAGGAAAGCAAGCCGGTCCCGGTGGGCGGGATTCATATTCGCCTGAATCTTGAATACATAGCCGGTAAACTTCTCATTCGTGGGCTCGATCATGCCCTGGGTGCTGCTGCGAGGCTCCGGCTTCGGAGCCAGCTGCAGGAAGTTCTCGAGGAACGTCTGCACGCCGAAGTTGTTGACCGCACTGCCGAAAAATACCGGTGTCAGCTCGCCCTTCAGCACCTTCTCCAAATCGAACGGATCACCCGCTACATCCAGGAGCTCCAGGTCCTGACACAGCTGATCGTGCAAATACTCTCCAGCCATATCCCGAATGATGGGATCGTTGTAATCCTCGACTTTTTTGACAGCAATGGCGGAATGATCGTCGTTCTGGAACAGCTCTACCTGATTTTTCATACGGTCATATACCCCGCACAGGTCACGTCCGGAGCCAATAGGCCAATTCATCGGTACAGAGCGGATACCAAGCACCTGCTCAATCTCTTCCATCAGATCAAAGGGGCTGCGTCCTTCCCGGTCCAGCTTGTTTACGAATGTAAAAATAGGAATGCCGCGCTTCGCGCACACCTGGAACAGCTTGATGGTCTGGGCCTCCACGCCCTTGGCGACATCAATCAGCATGACAGCGCTGTCCGCTGCGGTCAGCGTCCGGTAGGTGTCTTCACTAAAATCCTGGTGACCTGGTGTATCCAGTATGTTAATCCGATGACCCTGGTAATCAAACTGCATCACGGAGGAGGTTACCGAGATTCCCCGCTGCTTTTCAATCTCCATCCAGTCACTCGTGGCATGCTTGCTTGCTTTTCTTGCTTTAACCGATCCCGCCAGGCGAATTGCGCCGCCGAACAGCAGCAGCTTCTCCGTCAATGTCGTTTTACCGGCGTCCGGGTGGGATATAATTGCAAACGTCCGCCGTTTATCGACTTCGGTCTGCAGCTCATTCTGGAGTTTGCTCATTTCACTGTTCCCTTCGTACTAAAGTCATGTATATCATTGTACCACAATCCATACGCAAATCATCCCCATACCAGGTACGTATGGGGATGATTTTATTCCTATCCGGTTCAGGGAGGCTTGCTGTTCCCTGTTAGCTCTTCGTCCAAATGACCTTGTCCTCGTCCTGCCCGTTAACAGGCCACCAGTGGAAGCCGTCCTTTTCCAGTAAAGCGTCGGCCTGCTGTGGTCCCCAGGAACCGGCCGGATAGTTCTCCAGCGGGCCTTGGTTGTCTCTCCAGGACTGCGCAATCTTGTCCACAAAGGACCATGCTGTAGCCACCTCATCCCAGCGGGTGAAGTAGGTATGGTCGCCTCTTGCGGCATCATGGATCAGGCGCTCGTAAGCCTCAGGCGAGTTAATGCCCACCAGGCAGCTTTGGCAGAAATCCATCGCTACCGGCTCGATTTCCGATTCAGAGCCTGGCTTCTTGGCGTTAATCTTCACATACAAGCCTTCCATCGGATTCACGCGAATGACGAGCAGATTCGGCTCCAGTGAATGCTTCTGGCCCAAGTAAACATTGCCTGGCATCCGCTTGAATTCCACCACGACCTCCGTCGTCTTGACTGGCAGGCGCTTGCCTGTACGGATGTAGAATGGAACTCCCGCCCAGCGGAAGTTATCGACGAACAGACGGGCGGCAAAATACGTTTCCGTATTGGATTCCGGATTTACCTTATCCTCTTCGCGGTAGGCCGGAAGCTCCTTGCTTCCGTTGCTGCCCTTCGTGTACTGGGCGCGAACAACATGATCCGCAACCTCTTCACTCGAAGCGTACGGACGCAGGGAACGCAGCACCTTCACCTTCTCGTCCCGAATATCCTCCGGCAGCAGACGGCTAGGCGGCTCCATCGCAATCATGGTAAGCATTTGGAGCATATGGTTCTGCCCCATATCACGCAAAGCGCCGGCATGATCGTAATACCCGCCGCGCTCCTCCACGCCCACCGTTTCGCTCAGCGTAATCTGAACGTTCGCGATATGCTTATTGTTCCATAGCGGCTCAAAAAACGCATTCGCAAACCGGATGACTTCAATATTCTGAACCATTTCCTTGCCCAGGTAATGGTCAATCCGGTAAATCTCCTCTTCCTTGAACACCTGGTTAATTTCTTCATTCAGCTTCGCTGCGGACTCCAGGTCATAACCGAACGGCTTCTCAATGACCAGACGGTTCCAGCCTGCACCATCCAGCATGCCGCCCTTCATCAGATTGAAGGATACGCTGCCGAACAGCTCCGGTGCCAGGGCCAGGTAGAACAGGCGGTTGCCCGGAATTTCATATTTAGCCTCAAGCTGCTCCGTTTGCTCCCGAAGCTCGCGGAAGCCGTCAATATCATTAATATCGAGCGACTTGTATTCAAAATGCTGCGCAAAGGTATCCCATTCCGCGTTCAGATCAGAACGGTAACGCCCGAATTCCTGAATGGATGAATAGACATCCTGACGGAATTCATCCTGTGTACGCGGACGGCGGGCTACTCCGATGACCGCAAAATCCTCCGACAGTTTGCCTTCACGGTAAAGACTGTAGATCGCGGGAAACAGCTTGCGTTTTGCCAGATCACCGGTCGCTCCGAATATAAAAAATACCGCTCCCGGTGTATTTAGTGTATCGAAATTTAGATTTTCAGCCATGGCTCCTCATTCTTTCTATGTAATATAGTGTATTTTTATGCACCAAAGTTTATCACGATGTGATGACATTTTAGCATATCCGTGTCAAGTATGCTATCTCATTTCACACTTTTGTTATTGTTATTTCAAGATCTTGTGTCCATTTTAAGCAGGAGTGCCGGATTTTTCGATCCACAAACTTTCTTTTTCTTCATGTAATCTTCATGCATTCTACCCTGCATATCTAACAGAGAAACCTCCCTTTCATTTCCCTGTCTTTCCCTTCCATACATTGCCCTTAGCCAGCTTGTTTCATTCAGGAAGTGTGTGCTGCGCCGGCATTCCCGCCTGAAATCTGCATGGCGACAGAAGGAATCTAAGCGACAAAAAAAGCTCCAGCCTTGTCAGCCCGAGCTTCTCTATTTTTATTCAGCGAGTCCGTTTTTGTAAGCGTAAATGGCGGCCTGTGTCCGATCCTCAACGCCAAGCTTCGCTAAGATATTCGTCACGTGGAATTTGACCGTCTTGATCCCGATAAACAGCTCATCCGCCAGATCCTGATTGGATTTACCCTGTGCAAGCAGGCGCAGCACCTCCATCTCCCGGTCCGTCAGCTCACTGTGCGCAGGCGCTTCAGCCTGAGGGCGGCGAAACCGGTTCATCATTTTGGAGGCTACCTGTGATTCCAGTACAGATTGTCCCCGCACCGCCGCCCGGATCGCGTCAGCGACTTCGGATGCACGCGAGGTTTTCAGCAAGTAGCTGAATGCACCGGCCTCAATGACCGGATACATTTTCTCATCGTCCAGATAACTGGTGAGCACAATGACCTTGCAGTCAGGGAACAGCTTGATGACCTCCCGCGTGGTCTCGATACCGTCCATTCCTTCCATGACTAGGTCCATCAGAACCACATCCGGCACATACTCCTTTGCAAGCCGAATACCTTCCTCACCGCTGCCCGCTTCCCCGACAACCTCAATCCCGTCCTCCGTGCCCAGCACAGCAGCGAGGCCGATCCGAACCATCTCATGATCATCAACAAGCAGCACCTTAATCGGTGTCTCCATGTCAGACTCCGTTTCCTGCGGCATTTCCATCCTCCTCTGTCTTATTGCGCTCTTCGTCCAGCAGCGGTACCGTAATCTCAATTCGTGTGCCTTTCCCTGGCGCCGTAATGATCTGAATGGCTCCCCCCAGCTCAATGACCCGCTCCTCCATCGTAGAAAGGCCATAGGAAGCCTGTTTCTTCTCGTCTAGTTCAAATCCGACACCATCATCTCGAAGCATAACCCGTACGGTATTGAGTTTACGGTGGATGCGGATGTCCATTTTATCGGCTTTGGCATGCCGGAGCGTGTTCGACATGGCCTCTTGTACAATGCGGAAAAGATGATTCTCGATGCCCTTCACGAGCGTCAAGCCTTCGTCCATCTCCAGCTGAATTTCCATCGGAACCTTGATCTCCAGCTCCCGGATCAGCTCTCTCAATCCTTGCTCCAGCGCCTTTCCTTCCAAATACACGGGCCGCAAATGTAGCAGAAGCGCCCGCATCTCCGATTGCGCTACAGAGGCCATTTCCTCGATCAGGGCTACCTGACGCTGCGCTTTGTTAAAATCCTTCTCCAGCGTTCGTCCTACCGCAGTAGCAGTCATGGATATCGCGAACAGCTGCTGGGAGACCGCATCATGCAGCTCCCGAGCCAGCCGCTGTCTCTCCTCTACGATGGCTGTAATCCGTGCCTGCTCCGCCAGTTGGGCATTGTTCGTGGACAGCCTCTGCAGCGACGTCACCTGCTCTTCCCAGCGCTTGCTGATCCGATCCAGCTGCTCGCCCAGCCGTCCGACCTCATCATCTCCAACATCCGGCATAGAGCCTGCGGTAACCCCGCTTTTTTCCCAGTCAGATAGTGTTTCTCTTACCCGGTCCAGCTTCCGCCTCACCCGGTATCCCTGGAAGAACCCGTATCCTACTCCGAGTCCGATCGGCATTAATACTATGGTGATTCCGGCTTGGATCGTGTCGCCCCAATCGTTCATGGGCCGAAGATACCCGTATGTATATAGCACATATAAGACGATTAGCAATATGGCAAAGCCTAGAAGGGCGCCCTCACGCATGCTCCGCGTAATCATATTTGATTTCTTATCAGATTCCAAGTGACAGCCCTCCTGCAGCTCTATATTTGTACATTACACCATCCGGATACTCAAATCTCCGCCAAGATAAAAAACAATAAATTTCACTTTATACTCACTCGTCTCATAATTAGGAGATTTCCAATTCAGGCGATTCATAATGCCGGTTTCCCGCTTTAAGCTGGTGTCGATCGAGCCAAACAGAATAAATGCCTCAATCTCCACACCGTAATATTCCGGAATGACGATGTCGATATCGCCAAGCAGACCATGAAACATAAGCACCGTTTCGTTCTCTTCCGGTAAAGCAAGCGAAAGATCCACATCCGCTTCTCCCAGCACATGCCACACACTGAGGCTCTGCATGACCCAAGGCGCCCGATCCCAATCAAAGTTAGACATAAACGTCTGCTGCTGGTGGAAACGGTCATTTCGGTGAGCCTTCTTCACCTTTCCGTAGAAGAAACCGAGCGAGATTAAGCCGATTCCAATGACCAGCATCAAATGATCCAGCAGGAGCATCACTGAGCCTACGCCCAGCAATACATATCCCCGTTTAGGCCAGCCCACACGTATTTGCTGAATGCCTGCTGCCACCAGCAGAAGAGCGACCACGGTGAAAAATCCAATCCATTTGCCGAACAGCAAACAGATCCCCAGACCGATGAGCACAAAAGCAATTCCGCTATTTTTCTCCATGTCGCACCTCCTTCAGATGGCTGCTGCTCTACTGATTATTTTGCTATACAAACCAAAACGATGCGGATCATCCGCACCGTATGGTCATTAAGCTATAAGTCACGCTGATCCTGGATGACTCCTTGCCACTCCAGTAGCATATCATATTCCGTTCTTTTCGAACACGCTTTTACTGCTCGGACTTGGAGCCGCCGTTCATCTTGTTCTTCATGGCATTCAGCTGCTCTTCAATCTTCAGCTGCTTCTCAGCATCCACTGGATTGGTGTACCCGGCATGCTGTGAAGGATAAGGCGCTCTCATCACATCTGCCTCCGCTTCAAGCTGCATAATCTTTTCTTCCATGCGGTGGAAGCCCATTGACGCGCTGCCACTTTCAATGCTATGCAGGCTGCTAACTTGAGACATCTGCTTTTTCGCTTTGGCCATTTGGGCACGGGCTACCAGCTCGTTGCGCTTGTTGCGCATTTTATAGAACTCATCCTTCATTTGGTGCAGCTGTGCAACCAGCTCTTTCGCCTGTGCATCAGACTGCTCATGAAGCCCTTGGTATTCCTCTTGCTTTTGGTCAAAATACAGCTTCTCCTCCAGCAGCTTCCGTGCGACCTCTTCTTGACCATTCTTCAAGGCAAGCTCGGCCTGAGCTTCCCGCTGGCCTGCCATTTTCACCGCTTCCTCAACGCGCTGCTTCATCCGGCGTTCATTCGCCATTTGCTTGGCAACCGTAACCTCGGCTTCGTGAATCTCAGCCTCCATGTCACGCAGATACTGGTTCAGCATTACAATCGGATCCTCAACCTTATCGAGTAGCTCGTTTACCGACGCCTTTGTCATGTCCTTAATTCTTTTGAATACTCCCATATTATAAATCTCCCTTCTCGTACTTGGATAATTTTTGTTTTAGCTCTTCAATCTCTTTCTTTAACGCTTTTTTCTCGATATCCTTCAACATGGCATCCAGCTCCGCATCCGGTGGCGGTGTGCCGGGTGATTGCTTCGTCGTAGTAAAGCCCGGATCTTGAAATGGCGGATCGTACCGATCATAGTCATCCTGATCATATCTACGGTCCCTTCCACGGCCATAGCGCCGGCCTCTTTCATCAAAATCATCCTGGTACTCCGATCGCCGGCCTCCGCGCCGGTATGGATCGCGAGGATTAAGCTCCTTGGGCACGACCAAAGCTGCAATCAGATAGATCCAAAGCGTGGTCCCGCAGGTTATAAAGATACTGACTACAAAAATGATGCGCAGCACAGTGGAGTCAAAGCCAAGCTTGTCTGAAAGCCCGCCGATCAATCCGGTAAATACCTTGTCTCGGGAGGAGCGGTATAATTTCGTCATGATTACTCCTTTCCGCTGTCACTCAGCTTCTGTTTCAGCCGTGCAAGCTCTCGCTCTAGCATACTGGAGATGCCTTCACTCTGGGAGGTGCCTTGGTGATCCGTTCGGCGGATATCCCGAAGACTTTTGGCTTCAAGCTCCCAGTCTGTAATACGATCCTCCAGCCTGTTGAACATTCGCGGAACGTCCTGTCCGGGATATCCGCCGCTGCGGCCGTTCATACGCTGCTGTAAGCGCAAGGTTTCCATTCTGGCCGCGTAGTATTGGCGTTTGCTGTATGCGCTCTGATATTCCATACGCAGCTCCCCCAGCTGTACCTCCACCTCACGCAGTGCCTCATGGCTTGTTGTTAACAGCTCCTGATACTGCTCGATTTTCTCTTCATATATCAGCTTCTCTTGCAGAGCCAGCTTCGCTAAATGATCCTCCCCAGCTTTTAGAGCTAGCAATGCCTGCTCTTCCCGCTTACTTCGCATGGAATCGGCTTGAACCACCTGCTGCTTGAGATGACGAGTGTGGGATTCACACTGCTGCTGAAGCTTTTCGGCTTCCAGAATGTCCTGCCTGGTAGAGTGTAAGAACTGGTCAATGAGCTTGACAGGGTCCTGACTCTGTTCCAGCTTTTCATTCAGAGTAGCCATCGTAATATCACGAATACGGCGTAACACACTCATAGTCGTTTAATCCTCCTCTACCTTCATATTCAACATGATGTCTTTGCTTGTTGCTTGCTTCTACCTTAATAATAACGCCGCCGGCTTCGCTTCAATCGGGACACGCCCCAGACGATCAATGCAATACCCAGCAATGGTCCGAACAGCCAAGATAGCTTGCCTAACAGCGAGATAATACCAATCGCCATCACGATCCAGCCAATAAGTGTGTTGCCCCGCTTAATTCCATAGTAGCCTAATCCAATCATGACTAACGGAATCAAGAGACTGAACAGCCAGCCTAGCAGAGGTCCGAATACCCCCAGAAGAATTAATGCGCCTAACCCGATCAGTAGTACAGCCAATCCTTTATTTCTTGAGCTTCTCAAGGTTTCACCGCCTTTCTTATTTTCATGTCGTACTTTGTTGCTGCTGTTGATGTTGTTTTTGAATTTCAACCTTATGTCCTTATTGTAGAGAAAAAGCAGGGATCCTAAAACAGACTGAGGACGGTATTTCATCCTCGACTAAAGTCGGGGATGCCTTACGACCATTGTCGAAGCCTGCTCCTGCTGCCTGGGATCGTCAATAATCAATCGGAGAAGAGAATTGGCATACAAAAAAAGCAGATGAGATAACACTCATCCGCAAATATAAAAAAGGAACATGGTTTCCCATGTTCCTCTGTGATGCCGGTGAAGGGACTCGAACCCCCACGGTTTCCCTCACGATTTTGAGTCGCGCGCGTCTGCCAATTCCGCCACACCGGCTAATGGCGTGCCCTAAGAGATTCGAACTCCTGACCTTTTGATTCGTAGTCAAACGCTCTATCCAGCTGAGCTAAGGGCACAAAATATAATAATGGAGGCGCCACCCAGATTCGAACTGGGGATAAAGCTTTTGCAGAGCTGTGCCTTACCACTTGGCTATGGCGCCAAACAAAAATGGAGCGGACGACGGGAATCGAACCCGCGACCCTCGCCTTGGCAAGGCGATGCTCTACCGCTGAGCCACGTCCGCAAATGGCTGGGGATATAGGATTCGAACCTATGCATGACGGAGTCAAAGTCCGTTGCCTTACCGCTTGGCTAATCCCCAACAATCATATTCATAATTTTAAAATAATGGGGCGATCGATGGGACTTGAACCCACGAATGCCGGAGCCACAATCCGGTGCGTTAACCCCTTCGCCACGACCGCCATATATTTTAAGTTTAACTGGCAGGGGCAGCAGGAATTGAACCCACACTAACGGTTTTGGAGACCGCTGTTCTACCTTTAAACTATGCCCCTAAAAACTGGTGGAGGATGATGGATTCGAACCACCGAACTCGTACGAGAACAGATTTACAGTCTGCTGCGTTTGGCCACTTCGCTAATCCTCCAAGGTGGTGCCGGCGAGAGGACTTGAACCCCCAACCTACTGATTACAAGTCAGTTGCTCTACCAATTGAGCTACACCGGCAAGAAAAGTACTACGGTAATACATTAAGGTGGCTCGGGACGGAATCGAACCGCCGACACGAGGATTTTCAGTCCTCTGCTCTACCGACTGAGCTACCGAGCCTTAAAGCTCTTTCGGTTTAAAAAAAAGAATGGCGGAACTGACGGGATTCGAACCCGCGGTCTCCTGCGTGACAGGCAGGCATGTTAGGCCTCTACACCACAGTTCCATGAGGCATAATCGCTATGCGATATAATTGGTTGCGGGGGCAGGATTTGAACCTGCGGCCTTCGGGTTATGAGCCCGACGAGCTACCGAGCTGCTCCACCCCGCGTCATTAAATTATATGGTGGAGGCTGAGGGGATCGAACCCCCGACCCTCTGCTTGTAAGGCAGATGCTCTCCCAGCTGAGCTAAGCCTCCATAAACAAACCGAACTCTATATTACCAAATCATCAAGCAAATTGCAAGCTGCCCATGAACCTTTGGTATTCTCATTACCTGAAACTAGTAAAGAAAGTGGTGACCCGTAGGGGATTCGAACCCCTGTTACCTCCGTGAAAGGGAGGTGTCTTAACCCCTTGACCAACGGGCCTTATTTAAATGGCGGAGAGAGAGGGATTCGAACCCTCGAGACGCTTTTGGCGCCTACACGATTTCCAATCGTGCTCCTTCGACCAACTCGGACACCTCTCCAAATGGCTCCCCGAACAGGACTCGAACCTGTGACAACTCGATTAACAGTCGAGTGCTCTACCAACTGAGCTATCAGGGAATAAAGAATTCAGATGTTTGATCACCTGAAAACTAGATACGAAACGAATGTGCGTTGTTAGATTGATCATTAGCGTAATGCTTTCGTAGCTAGCTTTACTTCGCAAAGCTTGTAGGATAAGCCCTCGACCGATTAGTATTGGTCAGCTCCATGCATTGCTGCACTTCCACCTCCAACCTATCTACCTCGTGGTCTTCAAGGGGTCTTACATACTGGGAAATCTCA